>JAJDBB010000097.1 GCA_029261555.1 Nitrospinaceae bacterium
TTATTTGATCAAGCGCGACGGCAGGAGGGAAGAGTTTGACCGTACAAAAATAATGGAGGGCGTGGAGAAGGCCTGCCAAAAACGTCCAATCAGCCTGGAGCAGATCGAATCGCTGATCGACCGGGTGGAGAAATATTTCCAAGACCTGGGCGAAAAGGAGATCTCCGCCGTGTCCGTGGGCGAGCGCGTGGTCCGGGAATTATACGACCTGGACGAAATCGCCTACGTCCGATTCGCCTCGGTTTACCGCTCCTTCAAGGACGTCAACGAATTCATGAGCGAACTCAAGGACATCCTGAAAAACAAAGAAGGGCATTAGCCTGAATTAGGCGCTACTCCTCCCTCTTATGCCGGCGATAAGCTCAACGGTCACAGGATAGCGATCAACCCACCTGATTGTTTGTAATTCTTCCTCTTCATTTAACAATCTCCATGGAACTCACCGCGCATAATCTTTAGACAAAAAAACAAGTTTTGTTTTTTTAAGGAGACTCTTGTTCCTTTAACCTGAGCCATATTCATTGTTCCTGCTCTGGGAACTGCGGCGGTTTAGGGAGGTTCACTGCGTCTAGGTACTCCTGAAAGGCGGGGTCGTCGTAGATATGCGGCGGGATAGGATAAATCTTGCGGCGGCTGTCGGCGTACTCTTCTTCCTCGCCATAAGCGTCCAGCCCGTATTTTTTCTTGAACTCGGGCGGGACGTCCACCTTGCTCTTCATCAAATAATCCATGATCGCCGGTTCCATAAAAATATGATCCGGCAGTTTGGCCAGGGGATGGTCGGGATAAATCTCTTCGGGTTTGGGCGGAGGCGGCGGGCGGACCCGACGTTTTTTGCGCCTGGGTTCCTTGGAACGGTCCAGAGAGGCCCGCCGTTGTCTGGACGCGTCACCGGAGACAGCCTTCGCCGGCGCCGGAGCGGTTCCCGGCACGTACTGACCGATACCGGTGATCCTGATCCTACTCCCGGCGATTTTTTTGTTCCACAACTCCACTTTGGAAAAATCCGCCAAAAGTTTTTCGACCAGCGCCTTCCAGTCCGGCGCCTCAATTTCCGCGGTGACGGGAGTATCGTTCAACTCCTCGCGCAGGGAAAAATTAATGCCACTTTGCTCGCCGATCGCTTGCAAAACTTTGGACAGCGGCTGGTCAACCGCATGCAATTGGACGCCCTCCTGCTTCCGGGTCAGTTCAAAGTTCTCATCCGCCCAGGCGGAAAGCGCCAGGAGCAGGGAAAAAGCCGTGAACAGGATAGGTATGCGCATGGGTTTAGTTTATCAGTAAAGTCCGTCGTCGCGAGAGACTGGAAGGAGCGCGGCGATTCACCGGCGAGGCGCCGGGCTATTATTCCCCCCTGCAAGGGGGGCTAGGGGGGTTCTTCCTCTAAAAATTTCAATGGTCGTCGGGTAGCGGTTTCAAAAAGAAAAACCGATCCATCAAATTACTTAAAGGAGGAATCACCCCAACCCTCTTTGCAAGAGGGAGCAAAGCCTGGCGGGGGAATATGATCCCCCGCCCTGCTAGTTGGAATTAAAAGTCCTGAAACAAACCACCGGCCCTCCAATCATCAGTGGCTATGGCGGAACGGGACGACCCACCGCTGACGCTGGAGAACTGCCCAGAAGCGTCGTTTGTCCATTGACTAATTAGGAGAAAAGAATGTTCCTCCCTGCCAATCATGAGTTCCACTAACACTTTTAGTAACACCCCCACTTACAGTGGAGTAACTTCCACCAGCATTGTTGAGTTCACCCCCGGTAACGCTGGAGAATTGCCCACCAGCTGTGTTAGAAAGTCCACCCGTGATACTGGCCCGCTGACCGCTTGCCATGTTGAGTTCGCCACCACTGACACTGGTCCACTGCCCATTAGATGTATTGGAATGTCCACCCGAAACGCTGGACCAATTGCTGCCAGCCACGTTGGATTGACCACCGCTGACGCTGGAGTCTTGGCCGGAGGCGGTGTTTGTATTCCCACCGCTGACGCTGGACCTGCTTCCGGAGGCGGTGTTAAATATTCCGCCGCTAATGCTGGAACCGGTTGCGGAGGCGACGCCAAATAATCCGCCGCTGACACTGGAATCAACACCGGAGGCGGTGTTAGTGAATCCGCCGCTGACGCTGGAACTGACTCCTGAGGCAGTGTGAATTGATCCGCCGCTGACACTGGCGAAATCTGCGATGGCCTGGTTGCGTTGTCCACCCGTGACCGAAGCATAATTTGCCCCCGACACATTATCCAGCCCGGCGACAATACCGCCGTAACCCTGGTAATTGAGTCCCTTACCTACGACCAGATTATGCGAACCGGATTTGTCGCTAGTCGGTAGCCCCCCTCCCAGGAACGCAAAGATATCCTCGTTATAACCTATGATGATGTTGCCGAATCCATTGACAGCCCCATCAGTATTGCCGGACCCATCCACTACTTGCAGGTTCATGCCCGTGAACAGCAGGCGGTCGAACCCGTTGGCGTCCGTATCGCGAGTGACGCCGGATAAAAGGGCTGTAAGCGCGGCGTTTTCTGTGGTCAACGTATCGATCTTCGCTTGCAGGCTAAGCAGGGTTGCGTTAATCAGGGCCAGATCAGCGACCGAACCATCCGCGCCAGCAGGACCTGTCGGACCAGCGGGACCTTGTGGACCGGTTGCACCATCAGAACCATCGGCACCATCGGCACCAGCAAGACCATCAACGCCTGCAGGGCCTTGTGGTCCAGTTGCGCCAGCAGGACCTTGAGGACCGGTGGGACCAGCCGGACCTTGTGGCCCCGGCGTCAATTGGATGTTATCAATTTGATCCTGCAAATATTTGAACGGGCTTCCCGGCACTTTTCCTTCGTTTGTGAGAGACACATTTGGCGCCGCAAAAGCAAGTCCCGTAAACGAAGTCAGTACGAATAAGCAAACTATTAGCTTTATCATTCTTGCTTTAAATCTAATCATGACTCTCTCCAGGTAAAGTATTTTTTACATGAAAATCATATTATTGATGTTTTACCCACTCCATTCCTTAAAACGACCCGCCTCTAATGAGGTAGACCAAAGAATTCGCAAAAAAAACCGTATCGTTTTCTAAAACGAAATATCTCTTTATTCGCCAAGTGAACCCTCCTGGCCATTGATGGGAGAGATTTCGTATTCTTCGTCAAAACTAACGCCCATGCCATTTCCTTCCACGCGGACCACCAAACCCGAAAGTTTGACCTGCGCTCTTTTTCCCTCGATTTTCTTCAACTTGTCCAAGGGCCAGTCCAGTTCTATATCCACCATGGAATCTAAAGGCATGGCTGTGCTGTTCAGGAAAAAAGCTCCTGAGGAGCTGATATCCCGGGTGTGGTAAGCATGGCTCTCTCTTTTTTGTTCGCCTTCATCCAAGACGGTCAATTCGGCTGAAAGTTCCAGTGAAAATCGCTTTTGCCTTCTTTTATCACTTTCCATATTCAAAAAAATTCCTTCAATAATAAGGGACTGTTATTGACAAATTATCCCCTCTAGCAACTATAAGCGTGCGAATTATACCGCTCAAACTAAATGCTGTATATCAGCCAAAAGTGCTGGTTTTCATAAAAACCGGGTTTTTTGACCTAATTTCTAATTTAAGTATTGGTTTAGGAGAAATGCGGAGGTTTTATTGAAATTTAGGAGGGTTTTTTTGGCTTAAAGGTTTTCCATGGCCCAAAGTCCGGCTTGCAGGCGGTTGCTGACCCCGATTTTTCTGAAGAGGTGATTGGAGTGAGTTTTGACGGTATGAACACTGACACCAAGGTTATCGGCGATTTCTTCATTTCCGTTTCCCAACGAGATTTCCAGAAGAACTTCTATTTCTCGTTGAGTGAGGTGCAAGTTATTTTTGCTAGCAGGAGCGAGATCGGATTTCAAAGCCCATTGAGTCAAAACCTTTCGGGGAAACCACGTTTCCCCGTTGAGAAGGGCCCGAATTCCTTTACAGATATTATCGGGGAGTTCGTTTTCGTAAAAAATTCCCTTCAGGCCCTGGGCGAGGTTCCACCTTTCCAGATTGCTTTCGGGATCAAAATTAAAAAATGCGAAGATGGAGGATTTGGGCAAACGGCAAGGTTTGGAGCAGCAACAGGAGAAATCGCTTTTAAAATATGGGCAAAATGGATTTTTGGAATCAATCAAAACCAGATTTAAACAATCCTGGGTCAATGAATTGATCTCGTCAAATCCGAGATAGGAACAGTAGAAGCATTTAAAATCGGTTTCATTTTCCAAGGCTTGGGAAAACTGAATCGCTTGGAAATTCGGAGGAGTTACAATACAGACATTTTTTCCAATTTCACCCATAGCGAGTTAACTGAAACCAGTTGGAAATAGGGATGCCTTATAAAATGGAATTCCAAAATTATCTACCTTAATTCTAAATTTGTAAATCTTTATTTGAAGATTTCCAAATTTGAAAACGGAATGGGGCGATAGTGGAAAAAACAACGGGTTTTAAGTCGGGCTTCGGTTTGGCGGCCTGTCCCGATCTTAAAGGTTTAATAAAATACAATTCGATTAACAGGATCTATTTTTTCTCCGTGGTTTCATCAAAATTTGCGGGATAGCTTTGCGAAAATTTGCTACAATCAGGCCCCATGGCTAAAATTACATTTAATCTGGCTTTAATCAGTTACTTAACGGCGTCGCTGGAGTATTTTTTCTACCTGGTTTACCGCAAACCTGCAGTCCAGACTCTGGCGTGGGTCACTGTGGGCGTCGGCCTGCTGTGCCATACCATGATCATTGGCTTGCGGGCCAGCGCGACGGGGCACGGTCCGTACACGACGTCGTTCGAAATCGCCCTGTTTTTCGCCTGGGCGCTTGTGGTGGTGTATTTTCTCACCGAATGGAAGTACCGGATCAAGGACCTGGGGGCCTTTGTGATTCCCATGGTCTTTCTGATCATGGTCTATTCGGCGTTTTTGTCCAAGGAAATTGGATTCCAAGGCCCGGCCACGGACGCGAGTTTCTGGATGACGCTCCACCGGACTTTGTCGATCCTGGGTTATGCAGCCTTTGCCATCGCCTTTGCCGCCGGGATCATGTACCTGATCCAGGAGCATGCGGTAAAGTCGAAAAAACTGGGGATTATGTATTTCCGGATGCCGTCGCTTGAGGTATTGGACAATTTGAATCACAAGGTAATCGCGGTTGGTTTCCCCCTGTTCACGTTGGGATTTTTGACAGGGTCCATCTGGTCCGATAAAATGCACGGACTCCTGTTGTCCTGGGACATGATGAAAACCTGGCCGTTGATTCTGGTGTGGCTGGTGTACGGCGCTGTGTTCTTTGGTCGTTTGATGGTGGGTCTTCGCGGCAAACGGGCGGCGCAAGGTTCTGTGATCGGTTTTTTCTCGGTGATATTAACTTATTTTTTGCACGTGTGAGTCATGCCTGAAACCAAGTTGGTGGTCGTTGGGGTCAATCATAAAACGACGCCGGTTGAAATTCGCGAGCGGTTGGCCTTCACGACGGGGTCTATAGAGGAGTCCGCCGAGGAGTTGATTTCCTACCCGGAGATTATCGAGAACATTATCATCTCGACCTGCAACCGGGTGGAAATTTATGCTCGGGTATACGATATCGAAATAGGCGTGCAAAAGCTGAAGGAATTTGTGTGCGGCAACCACAATATTCCCCCGGAGCAATTGGACCAGTATTTTTATTTCCACAGTCAGGAGCGGGCTGTGGAACATTTATTCAGGGTGTCGTCGAGTCTGGACTCCATGGTGATCGGCGAATCTCAAATTCTCGGACAGGTAAAGGACGCTTATCAGCTTGCCCGTTCCTTGCGGAGCGCAGGCCAGGTATTGAACCAGTTGTTTGAAAAAGCGTTCAATGTGGCCAAGCTGGTTCGCGAAGAGACGAGAATCGCGGAGAGCGCGGTGTCCATAAGTTCCGCCGCCGTGGAGCTGGCGCGCAAGATTTTTGAGGATCTGGAGGACCATACCGTCATGCTGGTGGGCACCGGCGAAATGGCGGAGCTTGCGGCCAAGCATCTTATCTCCTATGGAGTCAAGACGGTTTACGTTGCCAGCCGGACCTACGAACGGGCGGCGAATCTGGCCAAAACCCTGAACGGATCGGCTCTGGACTTCCAGGATTTCACTGAGCAATTGTACAAGGCGGATATCGTCATCAGTTCCACTGCGGCGCCAAAATTTATTATCAAGCACGACATGGTGGAAAAGGCCATTCAGCAAAGAAAAAACAAGCCGATCTTTTTTATCGATATTGCCGTTCCCCGGGACATCGAACCGGAAGTTAACAACTTGGAGAACGTCTATCTGTACGATATCGACGACCTGCAGACCGTGGTCTCCGCCAATATGAAAGAGCGGGAGAAGCAGGCGGAGTCGGCCATGGAAATTATCCACAACGAAGTGGCCAAGTTTGCAAGCTGGAAAGATTCGCTGAGCGCCATTCCCACAATTGTAAGTTTACGGGATCGGGTTGAAGATATCCGGGAAAGCGAAACGGCAAAATTTTTGGAAAAAATGCCGCACCTTTCCAGCGAGGATACGGACGCCATTCATCGTCTCACTGAATCCATTGCCAATAAAATTCTGCACAAGCCTACCATCAACCTCAAGAAGAAGACGCAATCCGAGGAAGGTCCCGCATATTTAAAGGCCATTCGGCACCTGTTCCACCTGGACGATTAATGCTCTACCCCAAAGATAAAATAAAAATCGGCACGCGAGGAAGCCCCCTGGCCCTGTGGCAGGCGGAATGGATCAAGTCCTGCTTGGAAGAAATCCACGAAGGTTTAGAGGTGGAACTGATAATAATCAAAACCACCGGGGATAAGATTCTGGACGCACCTCTCGCCAAAATAGGCGGTAAGGGATTGTTCACCAAGGAAATTGAAGAGGCGATGTTGAAGGGCGAGGTGGATATCGCCGTTCACAGCATGAAGGATGTTCCTACGCAACTGCCTCCCGGGCTGGAAATTTCTGTGATTACCGAAAGGGAGGATCCACGCGACGCATTGATTTCCAAAAACGGTCAAACGCTTGCGGAGCTTCCCAAAGGGGCGCGGGTGGGGACTGGAAGCCTGCGGCGCCGGACCCAACTTTTGAGTCACCGTCCGGATCTGGAAATCGTTCCTTTACGCGGCAACGTTCAAACCCGGCTCGGCAAAATGGAAAGCGAAAACCTGGACGCCGTTATTCTTGCGGCGTCCGGTCTTAAAAGACTGGGGCGCGAAGATATCATTACCGAAGCGATTCCCACAGAAATCCTGCTTCCCGGCATGGGGCAGGGCGCTATTGGGATTGAGAGTCGGCAATTTGCACTGGAAACGATCGAACGAATTCTGCCATTGGATCATGAAGAAACCCATTTGGCGCTGGACGCTGAACGCGCTTTTTTAGAAGTATTGGGCGGTGGCTGTCAGGTTCCTATTGGCGCTCATGCAACTATAGACGGCGAGACGCTGACACTGAAAACCCTGGTCGCCAGTCTGAATGGCGAAACGATTTTGAAAACCGAGAAGTACGGTCTCAAAATGGATGGGAAAAATATAGGGAGGAACGCCGGCAAGGAATTGCTGGAGCAGGGCGCGGATAAAATTTTAAAGGACGTTTACGAAGAGGCCGGTTGATTCCAACGATGAGCGATACGAAACCAAAATTTAACCTGGGGCAAACCGTTTACCACAAGCTCTACAAGTACCGGGGCGTGGTGATCGGCGTCGACGCGAAATTTAAACTTTCCGAAGAGTGGTACGAAATGGTTGCCAAGTCTCAGCCTCCCAAGGACAAGCCCTGGTATCATGTACTGGTCCAGAACGGCGTGCAAAACACCTACGTTGCCGAGCGACATCTGGAACCCGACTCGTCTTATTTGAATTGACAGGTCAGATCAGAGCCATTCCTCCGAAGCATACCTTTCCAGCATCTCTTCCGCTAATTCCAAAGCCGTCTCGCGAAAAATCATGTCGCGGGATTTTTTTTCCTCCAAGCGATTAAAAATTTCCAGAACGTTTTTGGAGACGGTGGAATGAATTAATTCTTCCGTGTAGGACCGCTTGCCTTTTTCCAGGACTTGGCTTCGGTAGCCTGCGTCCTCCTGCATTTTTAATTCTACGGCGCATCCTATCACGCCGCCAACGTTGACGATGAAGTCGGATAGGGAATGGACATTCCTTCGGTTGCAAAGGTAATACTCGGTCATCTTGTTGATGGGCGTATTGGCGCCTTGCAGAATAATGCGGCAATCGATTCGATCGGCATTGCGGGAAGTTATGGCGTCCGGGCGCGCAGCGGGAACCAGAATATCGCAGGGCGCTTCCAACATCCAATCCAAACGAGAGGGGCCAAATCGTTTTTCCACTTTCCCGGAATAGTTGGCGAGACCGTTCGGCGTTAAACGGACCTTGCTCAGTTCCTCGACGTCGAGTCCGCGGGGAGTCCACAAAGCGCAATGGACGTCCGACGCTCCGACGATTATGGCCCCGGCTTTTTGGAGTTTGGTCGCCGTCCAGGAGCCGACGTTGCCATAGCCCTGTATAACCACGCGGGAACCGCTTATGGAAAAACCGTCGACAACCGTTTCTAAAGCCTGTGCGGCGGCGTATAGGCCGTGAGCCGTCAAGCCCCAGGCGTCGATGGGGATTCCGCCGCTTTCTTCGGGCCTCCCGGCGACGGCACGGATGGGATGGTTTGAAAGAGACGTTTCTCGGCTGAATACTTCCGAAATGATTTGCATGTCGTTTTCATCCGTTCCCATATCGGGCGCCGGTGCGTAAGTATTGAGTGGAAAAATGGCCTCTGCAAACAGGGAAACCAATTCACGCTTTTGGCCAGCGGACAAAGAAGCTGGGTCGACATTTAGACCGGCCTTTCCACCGCCGTAGGGAATACAGGACGCGCTGTTTTTGAGCGTCATCACCCGCGCTAGGCGCATGACTTCGTTCAAACTTAGGTTGGGCGCCATGCGAAGGCCTCCCAGGCCGGGTCCGCGCCGAACGTCGTCTACCACCACATAGCCCCAGGCCGTTCCAGAAACGGGATCCATCACCACATATGAATTCTGAGGACGGGCGCTCGAGTCGCCGGAAAACCGCTGGCTTGAATCCGTCGATTCGACAGGTTCCAATATCAAGCGCTTGGGAGGAGTAATAGGGATAGGAGGGGGAGGGCGCTTCATGACAGGGGAGAAATATTCGATCAGGTTTGCAATAATATAAGATACAATTCAACGCTGATTATATTAGCAAATAAAAATTTTCAACATTGCGGAAATTTTTCGCCAGCCCTAGGTTTAATGAATATAAAAGATATTACACAGGAAGCCGTAGACGAATTGATTAAAAGAGGCCTGGAAGAGGATTTGGGGACGGGAGACGTTACTACCGATTCCATATTAACTGAGAATCCCGCCGCCCGCGCGGAAATCACGGCCAAGCAACCCTTGGTTTTGTGCGGGCTGGAATTCGCCAAAAGGGTGTTTCAATTTTTAAACCCGGAAACCGAGTTTTCTCATGAAGGCGTTGCCGATGGAAACAGCATCCGCAAAGGCGAAATTATTTTAACCGTCCGCTCCGATTGCAAAACTCTTTTGAAAGGCGAACGCCTGGCGTTAAATTTTCTTCAGCAGTTTAGCGGAGTCTCCACCCTGACCCAAATTTATGTAAAAAAAACGCCTGGGGTTTCGATACTGGATACGCGTAAAACCACTCCCGGCCTGCGCGCCTTTGAAAAATACGCTGTGTTATGCGGCGGCGGAAAAAACCATCGTTTCGGTTTATACGATGGCGTTTTGATTAAGGACAACCATATTAAAGCCGCAGGTTCCATTGCCGAAGCCGTTCGCCGGGTGCGGCAGAATTCGAACGAACCGGACATGTCCATCGAGGTGGAAACCACAAGCCTGGACGAAGTCCGCAAGGCGCTTGCCGCCGGGGCGGATATCATCATGCTGGATAATATGGATTTGCAAACCATCCAGGAGGCTGTGGCGATTATAGATTCCAGAGCCAAGGTGGAAGTTTCCGGTTCCGTGGGACTGGACCGATTGGAAGATTTGGCCCGGTGCGGCATTGATTTTATATCCGTCGGCGCTCTCACGCATTCGGCCCCTGCGGCGGACGTCAGCATGAATTTTGTCGATTGAATGATACAATAAAAAGATTAGCCTTCATTGATTCAGGAGCGCGACTGAAATGCCTTGTAAAGATCCCACGTCCGGAATAAACGTTTACCTGGATAGCTCCGACCGTTTGACCGGGTTTGATTTTTTTAAATTGACCTGCTCAAAAGAGATCGGCGGCGAATCCGGGTTGCAGGACTATTGCCGGGAAATGCGGGCAGAAGAAATCATCGAACTTGAGTTTTCCGTCCTGCTGGGGGTATTGAAACCGTCAAACGTCGAGGACGAGTTTTTTCTTTATATGGAATGGGACGCTTTGGTTGCCGCGTTGGCGCAGTATCTGGGAAGAGAAGAGAGTGTGGACCGCGACAGGTATCAAATAGACGCCATCGAATACGAGGGAGACAGCGCGGTGATTCGTCAGTTGATTCGGCCTCTGGAGGAAATGCCTAAAATCGTATCCTGCCATTCCAAAGCGCGTCGGGAAGGCGAGAAAACCTAATCTTCGTCTCCCCATAAGCGCACCGGGCGCACAACTCCCTGGCTGAAGTCCTTGTCGAAATGTTGTGAGTTTCCGTTTTGGTAGGAAATGTAAAAGGCGGCCTGCTGGTCAAAGGGCAAGGCCCAGCTCCCCGTGCCGCCTCCGGTTTCAAAAACGTCGGGCAAATGCAAATCGAGGTTGGATCTTCCCTTGATGTTGAATTCCGGATTGAAAATTTTTAAGGCTTCGTGGTTTTCAGGAATGCGCCAGTCGTGAAACCCGAGAAAATCCTTGCGGTTGCAGTCGTCAACGAAGGCCATCGCTTCGTCGAAGTCCATCCAGTCCTGAACAATTTGAAAAGAGTCTTTTCGACTCCAGATCAAACCTGTTTCATTGTCTTTTGCCGTTCCGTCGCCGAGGTCTTCGAATCTTGGTTGATCGTTCATGAATCTATATTCCGTTTTTAAGTTTTATTTGGGTATCTCTAATGATTGGATGTTTTTGCTTTGGGCAATTCGCCGACCCTTATTTCATAAGGGCCGCTCACGGCCATGATAAGTTTTTAGAGGCGCCCGTTATTTTTAATTTTTTTGGACGCCCATTTTAAATTATAGTATCGACAGTGTTAAGCGCTTATTTCGACAGCGGCAATTAATCCATCATTTCATTGTATATTTTTTAGGAGACCGTTTTTGAAACTATCGACGTTAAAACTTTTTTGGAGCATTTTGTTTTGCGGCGTTATCTTTTTTTTGGCGGCTCCCCTGAATGTGCAGGCTCAAAACAGCGCGTTGTTTGCCGGAAGCGTCCTTTCGAATAATCTGGTTGAGGCAGGGGAGGGCGCGGATTGCGGCGAAAAAGTCCGACCGCCTGAGTTTTACAAATCACTTTCCCTGTATTCCCTGATTGCCGGGTTTGTCCTTTTCTTTTGCGGAATTTTTCTGGACAAGAAACCCGTAAAGCTTTCGCTTTGGAGTTTCGCCCTAGCGCCGCTTGGGATTTGGGTTTACGCTAATTTTATCGTTGATTACGCCCATATAAATAAAACATTTTTTAATTATAACGTGGCAGCGGAAAGCGCGCTGGCAAACTTGGCGGAAGGCCAGGACCGCTATAAGGATGAAATGGGGGTCTACCTTAAAGATCTAAACAAATTATATTCTCATCTGGCAGGCGCCCACGGCGTCGATCCCTGCGTCAGAATTCTTGAGTTGAAAGTTTCAGGCAATGATTGGTCGGCGACGGCCAGCCATGTGTACAGCTCGGAAAAGGTGACCTGGAAAGGGAAATCGGGAAGTTCGTTGAAAAAAGGATAGCGAGCAGGCCGGGTAGCGCCCTGGTTGCAGAGGTTTGGGTCTGCAAACCCACTGCGGCTTGCGGTATTCACCGTATAAGATATGCTTATTGGGTTCCAGCGACACGCCGGGCGACCGCTGGCTAATCGCCACTCAACAAATAATCTGCGAGGCCTTCGGCTTCCACTCCGGTTTCCAGAGCGGTTTCAAATTGCTTTCCGCCAATATCTTGCGCTTCCTGAAATTCGGAAAATTCCAGTTGAGCGTGGGTTTCTTTTAAACGGGTAGAGCCTATAGTTTTGCCAAAAATCTTATCGAAAATTCTGGTGAGCGTCAGGATTTGGTATTGTTGCTCCTCAATTTCCATGGCCGCATTGGCCGCCAGGCAAAAGCCGTAAATATATCCAAGAGCGAAAGTCGACGTCAGGCGTTTTTTAGCTTCCTTGTTGCTTTTGATTTCAGCCCGGCCGAACTGGTGCTCCAATAGTTCAACCACTCCTTCCACCACCTGGGTTCTTAATTCTTCGGATTCCTGGCCCATTCAAAGATCCCAACCCATTTCATTTTCTACAAGACTAAATTTTTTTTTCATCACATGTGTTTCCATTGAGTGACCATGCCGTTCAGGGAAACCAGGCCCACAACCTTGTCCGCTTCCATGACCATGGCGTATGAAACGTTGAAGTTGGTTAAAAATCTGGCGGCGTAAGGAATTGGCATATCATGACTCACCATAAGAACGGGCTTGGACATGATTTCATAAACGTGGGTTTCGTGAAGTTTTCTTCTCTCCGCAATGACCTTTCGGGCAATGTCTTTTAAAGTCAATATCCCGTAAACGTCGCCTTCGTCGCGCGGCTCGACCAGAACGGCGTTAATCTTTTGTTCGGTCATTAATGAGAGCGCGTCCGACACCCGGGTGACGCCTTCCAGCGTTTTGAAATCCGTCTTCATCACGTTGCGGACCAACGGTAAATTCGTTTCCATTCAATCTCCAAACAAAAAATTAAAAATATTTATCTTTGGCGTCTTTTTCCATAACCGGAATCTGACTTTCCAATCCAATGGCGCGGTCAACGGCCCAGCAAAAAGCTATGCCGTTTCCGGGTTTGTTAAAATTCCCTGCTTGGGATATCGCTTCCATTATTTCATCGCATACAAAATCCTCGACCACAAACAAAAGCATGTCGCGCTGAGCTTCCATTTGCATGCCAAAAAAGGATTTTTGCTTGTGAATGCCTTCGCCTCGAGCGTTCAGAATTGTGACGCCGGTGGCGCCGGCCTTTTTTGCCGCTTCGATAACTTCGGTCTGGGAATTGTCGTTGACCATCGCAAGAATGACTTTAAAACGCATGATAAAAAAACCTTTCTAAACGATTCAATGGCCGCTTTTTGACTTGGCAATTTGTTCGGAAATCATAGCATAGCCCAACACGGCAATTATAGGGAAAAGAGAGGCAAAGGCGATCAGGCCAAAGCCGTCCATCAAGGGGGAACGCCCCGGCACGTTTGAGGCTAGCCCGATACCCAGAGCGGTCACTAAAGGAACGGTCACCGTGGATGTGGTCACGCCTCCCGTGTCGTAAGCGAGAGAAATAATCGTCTTGGGCGCGAAAAAAGTTTGGATCAAAAGAACGGCGTATCCGGCGACGATGTAAACATACAGGGGAGTTCCTGTAACGATCCTGTAGGCACCCAGTGACACGCCAATAGCCACCCCAAAAGCGACGGCGAACCTTAAACCCCAAGCCGAAATTGATCCGGTAGATATTTCCCTGGCCTTGAGAGCTACGGCTATCAAAGTGGGTTCCGCAAGAGTGGTGGAAAAACCTATAAAAAAAGCAAACAAATAAACCCAAAAATAAATTGCTGGATCGCTCAAGGCCTGAGTATCCGACAGGTCGTTCCCGATTAAAAACTTGGGGTCGGTCAATTGATTGGCCATTTCGATTCCCACGGGAAATATACATTGTTCCAAACCAACCAGGAAAATCGCCAGTCCCACGACCACCATAAAAAAACCCAGAGCCAACTGTTTTAAATGAGGTATTTTTTTTCTGATGGCCGCCAATTGAAAAAAAATAATAACCGACAATATGGGCAGAATGTCCCAAAGGGTTCCCTGCAGGGAAACGACGACAGCGTCCATCCAGGAATGAGAATTCATTGGGCGGGGCCGTGAAATACGATTCCAAAAATCATCACAAACATGATGGGCGTCAGGCTTGCCAGGGCAATTAATCCAAAACCGTCAACCATGGGATTTCTTCCTTGAATAAAGGTCGCCAGCCCCACGCCCAGCGCCGTGATCAAGGGGACGGTGATTGTCGAGGTGGTCACGCCGCCGGCGTCGTAAGCGATTCCGATGATTTCCTGCGGAGCAAAAACGGTGGCGAGAATGATCAATCCATAGCCGCTAACTATGAACCAGACAAGCGGCCAGCCTTTGATGATTCGGAAGACGCCCAAGGCTCCGGCAAAACCGACAGACAATGCGATCGTCAATTTTAAATTAAAAACATATTGATCGATGGAGGGGGAAGAGTTTTCTATCACTCCAGCTTGCGCGGCCAGGACGCCTGCCTTCTTGGCAACGATGGTCAGCGCGGGTTCCGCGATGGTAGTTGCAAACCCGAGGGCAAACCCGAAAAAGACAACCCATAAAACGTTACCCTTTTCAGCGAATTGAAAGGCCATTCTTTCCCCTATGGGAAAGAGCGCGGTCTCCAGGCCTTGAATGAATAAAAATAGGCCCAATACGACCAGTCCAAATCCGGCGATAGCGGATTGCAAATTTGGGAACGGTTTTTGGACGACAAAAATTTGAAAAAAGACGACGACCAAAAGGATAGGCAATACGTCAAAGAAGGCGCTCGCTAATTTGCCTAAAAAAAGTTTAACAGCCTTGCTCATTCGGGAGCCTGGAGTTACATGGAATTGTCAGAAGCGTTTGAGCCGCGAGGAAGGGATGAAGGGGGAGGGCCTGATTTTTGGTTGATCAGACTGGCTACCCCCTATAAAACCTGTGGAAATGAAATACGTTTTGCTATTTGCTTTCCGTTGCTTCAGATACGGGAGTTTGCGTTTCCGGGGCGGACTCCTCCTCAGAGGATTCGGCCTGTTCGGGAACTTCCTTTACGTCCTCCGCGGTCTCCTCGGCGGAGACTTCGCCTTCGGGAAGGTTTTCACTTTCGGCGTCCTTCATGGACTTTTTAAAATTCTTGATGCTGTTGCCGAACGCGCTGCCAATTTCCGGGAGCTTGCCCGCGCCAAAAATAATCATGATAATCACCAGAATGATCATCAATTCCGGAAAACCTATTCCCATCATAGCGAGAACCTCGATAAAAGTTTTTTATAACGCGTTGAAAAACGGATGAATTAAGCGCCGAATTATACCAGAAAATCCCCAGAATCCAATCGTTTAATTGGACGCATTGACTTGCCGTCTCAGCTGAGGGAGAATGTCGCTCTTTGACGCTCGACGAGCGACTTAATTTTTAGGACGTGAAAATATGAATAAAGAAATTATCTTGGAATTATTTTATTCCAAGGGTGGCAAGATCGACGAGATTAACGATTTGCTGGACAAACGCTTTAACACTCATCCCAAGCGGAAAATTTCAATCTTTGGGGAATATATTAAAAGTCGGATCCATATGAATCCTAAAATTCTCAAAATGCCAAAAATGGAAATCACTCCGGATGAAGCTGTATATTTAAGCCTTTATCCGGGTCTGGAGTCGGTTGAAGTTTTGGATTTGAGGAAAAATTATATTGAGGACGTTGGCTTTCAGTGCATCGCCCAATCTCCGGTATTGAAGAACTTGAGGACGCTGGATTTAAGGAACAACCGGATCACCCGGAAGGGGATTTTAACTTTCATGGAATCCGAAAACTTTTCCAAACTGGAAAGCCTGGATATCAGGAGCAATCAGCTCGCTTCAAGCTGGGCAAATAAAATAAAACAAAGTCCGAGTTTTCCAAACATAAAAGAAGTCAGGATACTTTAACCAGGCTAACGCCTGGAGGTGGGATCGGCGACAACGGTTTGGGTTGATGCTCCAAATCTAGATATGGCATTTACCGTATAAGATGGCCTTCCAGCTCCGGCGCCCTGATAGGGCGCCTATTGGGTCCAACGTCAAAACAGCAGAGTATGATTTTTTCGTTCGCCGATTTTTTGAACGATCTTGTCGGCGATTTCGGCGGACTTGATTTTGTACTCCTCGCTCTCCAGGATACCGCGAAATTTGCTCACCAGATGGTCCCGCACGCCGGTTTGGGATTTTCCGGGCGACGCTTCGGTTTTTCGAGTTGTCGACAGAGTGACTTGGTCAGCGGCGCTCGCCGACTTTGTTTTCCCGTCGAAACCCGCAGGCGCGTTTGGATTGGGCTTGTTTAAACGCTCTTGCCCTAAAGTTTTTTCAAACTGGTTAATTTTGTTAATCATTTTTCTCGCCCCATTTAGTTGATTAAATTTGAAACCTCTTCAGGATGAAGTCTGCCGGATTGACCTTCGACGGCCTTGTCCGTTTCATCCAAAATCTGGTTTCCTGCCAGGACTGCCAACTCTTCAACTTTTCCGGAACGTTCTTTTTCCAAACCGACCACCGGCAAATGTTCGATAGCCTTTATCAAGCTAACAAAGGCGTTTGCAAAGCGGTTGGGAATGATTTGAGTTTGAACCGTTCGGGGTGACTTTGAATCCTGAACTGAAAAGTCCAGAACGTCGGTCGCGTCGTTTTGCGAACGCGAGCCTTTGGGCGTTTGCCCGGAAGAGGCGGCGTTTCCCGGCCCTTGACGAAAAATGGGCGTAGAAAACTGATTGAAGATTCGAATATCCATTGTATCCTCCTTGATGTAAAACCTCCGCTCGGGCCTCCAACCCTTGCTTACACTCCATTACGGCAAGGGTCTTGTTTAACTTGAGATCTAATTTGAAAAATCATTGAAGGGGCTGGCCTTAGAGCGTTTTTAAAAGTTCCATTAATGAAACCGTTTAAATGCCTCATTGTTTGACAGGGTGATTCGTAAATGGGAAGACCAGTGCCTAATATAGGTGAAATATCTGGTCTCCAAAGACGACAAGCCAATCAATTTAACGATCAATACTCCCGGTACCTACGTTTTCGGATACTGGGCGCGAAGCAGGTGGGGTGGCATTCCCTGCCAATCCATCAATCCACGCGGTAATGTTAACAATTGGAGTTCAGAAACAGCCCGCATTGAAGATCATGGGTTCAACAGGGCGGGAGCGAGGGAATTTAAAACACATATTAATTTAAACAAAAAGTTGTAAATTCCATATAAAAGGCTTGCTAATTTTTAAATTTATCATATAATAATAGTTAGGTTATCCTCTTCTCTAGCAGAACCGCTTGTCTGGTATCCTCCCCCTCCAGGCAGGCGGTTCACGTTTTAGGCTCCTCAATCGCTCGCATTTGTATCTCACACGAAGCAAACAGGGACGTTTTAACCGCTCTGTAGGCGTTGCTGTTCGCTAAAATACTCGCTATAATTTTTTTAGAAACTACGGGAGATTTAAAAATGACTGAACATATTCTTCATGTAGAAGGAATGAGTTGCGGGCATTGCGTGGAAACCATTAAAAACGCCGTAGGAGGGTTGGAGGGCGTGCAAAATGTTTCAGTAGACATGGATACGAAAGAAGTGACCGTGGCAATTGAAGGGGAGCGGACGGAACTTTCCGCGGTTGCCGATACGATCAGAGTGGCAGGTTTTGAGATCGCCGCTCAATGAGTCTGGAGTTATAAAGCCGATTGTTTGACAGCGATCCGGAGGGTTTTTTCTTTGCCTTTTCGGAGAATTTTTATGGGGGCCGTTTTCCCCGCCTGGGTGGCGGCGACCAGCGTTTTCAATTTTCGGACGCCGATTATTTCCCGGCCGTCGTAGCTGAGAATAACGTCGCCCTTTTGGATTCCAGCCAGTTCGGCGGGCGCCTTTTTTTCCACGCCTTCGACGACGACTCTTCCTCTTTTATACGGCACATCCAATAACCGCGCCATGTCTCGCGTCAGCGGCTTCGCCTCCAGGCCCACCCAGCCGCGTTCCACCTTGCCTCTTTGAATCAATTCGTCCGCCACGCGAACGGCCATTTCCATGGGAATGGCGAAACCCATACCGGCGCCAATTTCTTCCACCGCCGTGTTGATCCCAATTATTTTGCCTTCCATGTCGACCAACGGCCCGCCGCTGTTGCCGGGGGTTATGGACGCGTCGGTTTGAATAAAATTTTCGTGATCGGCTATCCCCAGCCCAAACCTACCCTTGGCTCCGATCACCCCCACCGTAACGGTTCCCTGCAAGCCGTATGGATTGCCAACAGCCATCACCCATTCGCCGACCTCCAGATCCCTTTCCGTCTCGAACTCGGGAACCGGAAAACCTTTAAAAGAGAATATTTTTAATATGGCCAGGTCTGTTTGCTGATCGACCCCCGCAATTTTCGCCCAAAATTCCCGCTTGTCGGACAAGCGAACCAACAGCCGTTCGGCTCCCTGTACGACATGATAATTAGTCAGGATATGGCCTCTTTGGTTGTAAATGATCCCAGACCCAAGACGTTCTGCTTTGTACTCGCGACTGAACGTTTCCTCAAACCAGCGAGTAACCCGGTGTCGCAAAAAACGCCATTGGTTGCTTTGAAATTTATAATCCTCTGCTATATTCTTTGCCTGTTGGACGTCGCTTATCCCAACAACGGAGGGTTTAATGTTTTTGGAATGTAGAACAAATGCGTTTTCCAGGGCTAAAACCTTTTGGTATCCAGGCAGTCGTTCGTATGGGTTTTGCGAGGCGGTTTCCGGTTTTTCGGGGACAGGGGGCGGCTGTTCTCCGGATTGAAGAAAAGACGGGAGCGCGGCGCAGAAAATAAAAATTCCGGCGAATAAAATGGCGGGATATTTTCTCTTGCGAGGTTCAACCATTTTTATAACCTACATAGATCGTGACGATTCCAAGGGTGAGGCTATTATACGATATATTTTTGAATCCCGCCGATTCTAATACTTTGACGAACCCGTCGCCATGAGGGAATTCCGCCACGGATTGAGGCAAATAGGAATAGGCGTTTTTATGGCCGGAGACAAGTCCACCGACCCAGGGGAGCAGGCGTTGAAAATAAAATGCGAAAATTTCCCTGAAAACCGGATAGGGCGGCGGCGAAAATTCCAGAATAATCATTCTGCCTTTTGGCCTTAATACTCGGCGCATTTCCTGCAACGCGGCTTCCGGATCGGAAAAATTACGTATCCCAAATGCAGTGACAACGCCATGAAATACTCCGTCGGCAAAAGGAATTTGTTCTGCACAAGAGGCGAGTAAATCAATTTTTAATTGCAAGCTTTTTGCGTCTACTTTTTGCTTGCCCAATTTCAGCATGGCAAGGCTGAAATCTGCGCCAAACACTCGAATATTATTGCCGTGTCGCGGAGCAATTTCAATCGCCAGGTCGCAGGTTCCCGTCGCCAAGTCCAGAAAACGTTCGCCCGGTTGCGGCGCTAGGGTATTGATCGCGCGTTTTCTCCAGTAACTGTCTCGACCCAGGCTCAGGAGCGCGTTCAGGAAATCATAGCGAGGCGCGATCGACGAAAACATGGTTTGCACCTGCTTGCCAAATTCGCTGGAATTTTTTTCTGCCTTGGATTTCATAGAACTGCTTTATCCAAAATACCCTCATCAATATCCAGGCCAAACCCTGGATTGGAATCGCCTTCCGCAACCTTCAAGACGCCGCCTGGCCCGAACATGATCGAGGAAGTAACTAGATCGTATTCCAGTAAATAAGTTCCAAAGGCGCCCTCCTGCGCCAGAATATTTTCCCGGCAGGCGTTAACAATCGTCAGGGCGGCGCGGGTCAACAGGCTGGATTCGCCCACCTGCGCGCCGATGATTAATGGGATTTTTAATTGCCGCGCCTGCTCGGCCACTTCGAGGGAGCGTAGGATTCCACCCATTTTTGATATGCGTAAATTAATGATCCATCTACCGGGCATTTCCCGAATGCGCTGAAATTGTTCGCAGCGTTGGAAACTTTCATCCAGGATTACAGGGACTCCCAAAGCCTCCGACATGGTTTGACAACCCTTATAATTCTCTGGCTGGAGAGGCTCTTCGACGGCGAATGTTTGAATAGGCAAGAGTCCGATATATTGGATGGCCGCTGTTGAATCGCTCCAAAGGTTGTTGGCGTCCCAACGCACTCTTAAATTTTTTAGGTCGAGAGACCGGAGGGTATCGCATTTGGCTTGATCCTCTTCCAGGTTTCCCGAGACTTTGATCTTGAAATCTGAAAACCCCATCCTGGTGTAGGTCTCCAACTGTTTTTTGAATCCGGAAAGGCCTTCAACCCCCAGCACCGCCGTATAGATAAATTTTCCGTTCAATTCGGCCAGTGAAAGCAGGGCCTCTACGGATTGACCCGATCCTTTGGCCAGCAAGTCTATCAGGGCAAGCTCGACAGCGCACCAGGCGGCTGGATTTTTATCCAGTACACTTACATTATTCAGAGCCCACGATTTTAATAGCTCCAGGGTTTCAAGTTGCAGAAAGGATTCCCGGTGAGCGGCAAAAAATTCAAACGCCGTATCCAGAGTTTCACCGGTAACATAACTCCGAGGGCAACCCTCGCCGTAGCCCTTTTTCCCCTTTTCGGATTCCGCGACGCAGATCACGGCTTCGGTTTGCATCCTTTCCGCCGAGGCGTGCTTGAACTTAACCTTGAAAGGAATGGAAAGTTTTTTTAGCGTCAGGTCTTTTATTTTCATCGGTCTTGCGCTGGTAACCTGAAAAGTCAAATGAACAATCGTCGGAATATTTGAGCCGGGCTTGTTTGAACTGTCCTTCCCGCGCTCCCAGGTCGATTTGGAGCTTCCTGAACGCGGTTCCGGCTCCCGTTTTCAAGAAAACAATTTCGAGCGGTTTGAGTCGTCCACTCTTGAGCTTTGCAGAATACTCGACGTTCAGGGAGCTCAAAAATTCCTCAACAAGTTGGCCAAGGTTTTTTACAGGCGCTTCTTCCAAGTAAAGAGTGTAACGGCTGGATTCCTTGTCCGCCAGCAGGATGAAAAAATCGAACGCAATTTCCAGTTCTTTTCCGGTCAGCGCCATGGCTTCTACAACCTGGCTTTCGTATAATTTTTCACCGGTGATGTTTGTCGTTCCCTTGCCTTTCTGAACGAAACGCAACGTGGGTGTATTATTGAACGGCTCTCCAATTTCGACGACGTCGTTAATAAAATAACGGTACAGGCCGTTTAGCGTGGTGGCGATCAGGTAATACCGTTTACCTATTTCGATTTGATCCAGAGTCAAAAAACGCGGGTTGGAATTCCCCCAGTCATCCAGACTCGCGAATTCCAGGAAATTTTCATGGAAGGTTGGAACCTCGACGCCGTTGATCGGGTCGACGGTAAGAGTCCCACGAAACTCGCTGGCAAGGTAGCCCATTTCGATCACCCGGCAGGACTCCGGCAACAAGGTCGTCAATTTAGGAATCAGGCCGCTACAACTGCCGCCTGTCCATGTTGCCACCGCCTGAAGATTTGGCCACAGAGTTTTAAAACTCAGTTTGTCCTTACTTTTCAGAAAAATTTCCAATTCCCTCGCCCGCATTTGATCAGGCTCAAATTTTTGCGCTGCCTTTTTTAGTTTGGGATTCGACCCTGACAATATGGAAGAAAAACTTCCTGTAGACAAAAATTCGATAAGCCGGGGCAGATTACTCTTGATTGTGTCCAGCAGTATTAAAAAGGTAGAGGGGTTGGCGCTGGCCAAAAAACTAACGTCTCTTTCCCGGACGCCATACGCGGCGATCAATAAATATTTAAGTTGATAATCTTCAAGCGCCAAAACCTCTTTGGGAACCAGATACTTTGATTTTACCGACCGGGGCATGGAGTCGACGATAAGTCCGGACATGGAACCGAAAGGCGAGCCGGTCTCTAAAAAACCCTCCACCACCGGACTGGCCACGGCAAGAATTTTTCCGCGATAAATGGATGGGACGGCCAGATATTGGGCACAGGCGTATAAGGCCTGACTTTTTTTGAGTTGGGATATGCCGCCGGGAACCAGAGGGATGTATTTGGGTTGACCCGTCGTGCCGCTGGTTTGCGCGTACATAACAGGCTGTTCTGTATTCAAGACCGGTTTTTTGTTTTCCTCCTGATCGTCGATTTTACTGCGCAGATCCTCGTAATTATGGGTTGGAACCGAGGCACAAAACTCCTGGTAATTTCGAATGGAACTGAAGCCATGATCGCGGCCAAACGCCGTCTCGCTGTTTCTGGATATTATGTCGGCAAGCAGTTTTTCCTGGACGGTTTTAAGATCGCTTGTTTTTTCTATGAACGGATCCCATAGAATTTTTTTTAGAAAAAATAATTCCGCGGCAATCCAGACATTCAGGAAAGCGTTTTTAAAACGGCCTGGAGGATTCAAGCTTGTTCGATCCCTTTGATGAACGGGGTTTTCATCTGGGCGAGAAACTTCATGGGATATCTAGGATGGGGCAGGCCCAGAGTTCCGACTTGTTTTTCCTTTGGTAAAAAGCGCGTTCCAAAAAGGGAGTCCCAGATGATGAGGTTGTTGCCGTAATTCTGGTTTGAAATCTCGGCGATTTTGGAGTGATGCCAGCGGTGCAACTCGGGTCCGCTGATAATATAGTTTAATAATCCCAGGCGGATATCAATATTGCAGTGCTGGAAGAAGCCGTTGACGGAATAGAAAACCATGTACAGGGCTAACACCTCCTCGCCAACGCCAAGAACTATGAATGGAAGGGCGTCGAACAAAAACTGCAGGCATTTATCCACGGGATGAAACCGAGCCACGTTCACCCAGTACAATTTTGGAGGAGAATGATGGACGGCGTGGAATCGCCACAGCAAGGGCCATTCGTGAGCGATGCGGTGCAGCCAGTAGCGAAAAAAATCCGCGCACAAAACCATGACTCCAGCTTGCAACCACGCAGGCCAATGGTGCGGCCAAAAACTGTCTAGAGTCAGTTGCCGCGAGTTTAAAAATTCCACCAGGGTCAGGGACGCAAGAATTGTCAGCAAGGCGGGAAGGACGACCTGAACCGTTGCCATAAAAACCGCGTCGTTAAAGACGTCTTCGCCGTCGGGATTCCATTCTTTCCGGTGCGAAAACTTAATTTCCAAAAGCGTAATTGCCAGGGCGCCGCAAACCACCGGAACATAACTTGATACTTTCATATCAAACCCAAGGCGCAGCAAATAATTATGCAAACACAGACACAGGGCCATTAAGGCAGGGTAGGCGGTCCAGGCTACGACATTTTCAATTTTAGTCATGGCTTGCTGTTTTTCGTTTGCCCAAGCTGTATTTGAAATGAAATTGGCCCCAAAGTATTAAAAACATCGCCAACACCAAGTGAAAGGAGGGTGGAATTCTTGCGCCCCACCAAGGGTGATCCGGGGCTATGGTGAATCCGACAATCAGCCGAATCAACATGATGAAAAAATACAATCCGCCCAGACCGAGTAAGATTTTGTCGGCGGCTCTTCGCGGTTTGATTCGTTCTTCGCGGAAATCGGATATGACTTTCAGGCACCCCGCGATAATCAGCGCCTGGGAAAACGCCAGAACGCCATAGGGAAGGGCTCCGCTTTGCCAATCCTCGAAGGGTGGAAGAAACTCGACGGGATAAAAATATTGTAAAGCCTGCGCCCCCACTCGAAAACAAAAAAGCGCCAACAGACAAGCCAACCCATAACTGTAGGTCCGGGAGTTCACAGTATTTTTTTACGTGCGACCATAACGCTTTATTAAAGAAATTGACAGGGTGATTCCGCTAAACTACCATCGAATTTCGTTGATGTTTAGTAGTTTTTGCAGAGGACGTTTATGAAAAAAGTATTGGCGCTTATGGCTCCCGGATTTGAGGAAATAGAAACTATTACCGTAGTGGATATATTGAGACGGGCGGGTGGGCGAGTGACTCTTGCCGCAACCCAGCAGGGCGTCCTGGAAGGGTCGCGCGGGGTCAAGGTATTGCCGGATTGCCTACTGGACGACGCAATAAATGAAGATTTCGATATGGTGTTTTTGCCCGGCGGCCAGCCGGGGACTTCCAATCTCCAGGCCGATGCGCAGGTTCGGGAAATTTTAGAAAAAATGCACGCTAAGCAAAAATATATTGCCGCGATTTGTGCCGCTCCTATGGTCCTTAAAGCGGTGGGTATCCTTGAAAACAAAACCTTTACCAGTCATCCTTCCGTAAAGGACAAATTGGACGGGGCGCTTTTTTCAGATAGCCGGGTGGTGGTGGACGGCAATATTATCACCAGCCAAAGCCCCGGGACGGCGATGGAATTTGCCTTCAAGCTGGTGGAAATCCTGTTCGGCAGGGAGCGGGTGAATACGGTAAACGACGGGGTGTTGGCAAAATTATAATATCGCCGGAAAAAAATAATTGGCTAAAATAAAAAACCTTTTGTTTTTTTGGACATCATAGACCTTAGTTGCATAACTTAGGTTCTATTTTAAGGCAGGAGGTAGTTGGGATGTTCGTAAATATTTCCAGAAGCAAAGCCCTGATAAACAGCCGGAGTTATTCCGGAAAATCCGGGAAGAAGCCGAGTGGGGGCGGCTCTTCCCGAAGATGCAACCATTGCGGCGGCCTGACGCGCGAAAACGAAGGTTTTGTCGCCTGCCTCATGTGCTCCCGCGACGCCGAACACGAATGTTCCACCTGCGTTTATTTGACCGTCAAGGACGCCAAAAATAGCAAAAAGAAAACCGCTTAGATCAATTTTGGATATTCAGATCCCACCATTTTTTTAGCACATAAAGACTCCAGGGCCGCGACCAGGAGGTTTTTCCGTCTAAATACCGTTGCCAGATATTTTGGACAGCCCGCCGCTGTATCATTTCATCGAATCCCTTCAAGGGGCTGAGTAAAACCGCCTCCATTTCATTTTTCAATTCATTCCGCATCCACTTTTCAAAAGGAAGCGTGAACCCCATTTTTTTTCTCTGAACCAGTCCATCGGGAAGTTCTTGCCCCAAAGCTTTTATTAATAGTGGCTTGGGAGTTTTTGGGGACAACTTTTGATTGCCTGGAATGCGAAACATCAATTCAACCAGTTCGTGGTCTATGAGCGGAACGCGAATTTCCAGGGAATGCGCCATGCTCATGGCGTCTGCGTCCCTCAGAAGCATGTTGCCCATATATTGGCTGAGTTCCAGGTAAGATATTTGATTGACGGGATCCAATAACTTAATGTTATTTATAATATTTTTTGTTATTTCTAATTGTTTTTGTAAGGAAATTTTAATTTCATTAGAATCAACTATCAGCTCTTCCAGGTCGGATTCGCAAAACAGCGCACGGAACAAAAAGTAGTTATTGCATCCATTTTTCCTCTGACGAAGCAAGTGCGCCAGTTTGACGTCGCGGTCGGAAGAGGACAAAAGACCAGCCAGGGAGTTTGCTATCCAATTGGGGGTTTTTTCTAAAAGGCCGTTCAATTTCTCCAACGCGGGCAATGTCCGAAAGGAATCGTAACCGGCAAAAAGCTCGTCGCCGCCCAAACCCGACATGACCACGGTCAATCCTGCCTCCCTGGCCGCCCTGGAAATGATATAGGTGTTGATTCCATCGATGGACGGCAGGTCCATTGCGGACAATGCTCCGGGTAGGGTATCCAGGAGATCAGTTTCCGAGATTTTTATACGGTGATGGTCGACGCCGATTTGCCTGGCGACCAGCGACGAGTATTCGGATTCGTCGTATTCTTCCTCCTCAAATTCAACGGCCAGGGATTTCACCGGTTGGTCGTGAAACCGGGCCATAGTGGCGGTGACAACGCTTGAATCGATTCCGCCGCTTAAGAAAGACCCGATTGGGACGTCGCTGACCAGGCGGAGGCGAATGGATTCTTTAATCTTTTCGCGGATTTGTTCGATGGACGTATTTTCACCGTCGGCCGCATTGGAGGCCGGATTCCAGTATTCTTTTAAACGGATTCCGCCGGTTCGACCGTCAAAAACTAGAAAATGGGCGGGTGGGAGTTCCTGGACGCCGTCGACCATGCCGGCGCCGGCACCCAAACGGCCAAACGACAAATATTGGAAAATCCCGAAAGGGTCGACTTTAGGTGGAATCAAACCTGAAGCCAGAAGGGCGCGAAACTCAGAGGCGAATATGAAAACGTCGTCCGCTTTGTAGTAGTAAAGGGGCTTAATACCTAAACGGTCGCGAGCAAGGAAGAGTTTTTGCTCTCTGGAATCCCAAATGGAAAAAGCGAACATTCCGCGAAGTTTTTCGAGGCATTCGACTCCCCAATACTCGTAGCTTTTTAACAAAACCTCGGTATCGGATTGAGAAGTGAAATTATAATGAAGTTTGAGCTGATCCCGGAGATCGCGAAAATTGTATATTTCGCTGTTGGTGGAAATCCATATGGAGCCGGACTCGTTGCCCATGGGCTGGTGACCGCGCTCGGACAAATCAATAATGGACAACCTCTGGTGCCCAAGAAACAGTCGAGAGCCATTTGATCCAGACGCCGAAAATTCCTTTTGGTCGCGGTTATCAGGACCACGATGCCGCATGGAATCCAGCATCCGCGCCAATGCAGACCTGTATTTTTCAGGGGCCACATTGTTCAGGCTAAAAATACCGGCAATACCACACATATCAATGAGTTACCTATATCTTTAAAAATCCATTGGTTCCCATAAGATATATTATGTCAAGTAGAAGCGAGGCGATTTATATGCAACCTGTGTCCCGTCTCTCCCTCTGTGTTCAGCATAACGGAGAACGCTTCTTAAATACTTCAATGGGATTGCTTTGGGTTTAAATAGCCTTTGTGAAACCGATGTTTTGGTTTGGCCTGGTGACACTCGGATGGAATTATTTCTTCAGGATGGATTTTGCCGCATTGACGATGTGGTTTGCCGAGAGACCGTATTTCTCAAATAAGTCCTGCGCTGTTCCCGTTTCGGCAAAAGTATCGTTAACGGCGATTTTTTTAACTGGGACATGGATTTCATTTTCCATTAATACCTCCGTCACGGCGTCGCCCAAGCCCCCTATCCTATTATGATCTTCCGCAACCAAAACCGCTCCGTTTTTCCGCGCCTGTTCTATAACTAGTTTTTCATCCAAAGGCTTTATGGTTGAAATATTTACCAGCGTCGGCTTGATTCCATCTTTCTCCAGGGATTCCAGTGCGGTCAAACTTTCCTGGACCATGATTCCAGTGGCAAAAACTGCTAAATCAGCCCCGGGTTTCAAAACGTGGCCCTTGCCTATTTGGAATTTGTACGAGGAATCGTAAACTCCTTTTACCGAGGGCCTCCCAAGCCGAAAATAGGCCGGGCCGCTGTGCTCAAATAAAGCCTTGGTGGCCTGATACGCTTCCTCCCAGTCGGCGGGCTGGATGACGGTCATATTGGGCATGGCCCGGGTATACGCCAGATCGACGATCATTTGGGCCGTGGGTCCGTCTTCGCCAACTGCCAGTCCGCCATGCGATCCAACCAGCTTAACGTTGGTATTGGAATAAGCCAGGCTGACCAAAACCTGGTCCATGGTCCGGCCCAATAAAAAACAGGCGAAACCTGTAGCAAACGGAACTTTACCCGCTGTAGCGAATCCAGCGGCGGTACACACCATATCGCCCTCGCTGATTCCCATATTGAAGAATCGATCCGGATGTTTATCGCCAAATTTTTTGGTTCGCGTGCTGTCGCTTACTCCAGCGTCCAACACCACCAGCTTGGGGTCGTCCGCTAGGTCCAAAAGGGCGTCCGCAAAACCGTCTCTTGTCGCTCCATCCTTCATGCTTCCAACTCCTTCATAGCCTGGTTGTATAGATCTTCGGGCGGAGCCTTGCCGTGCCATCCGGGTTTCCCCTCCATGAAACTAACGCCCTTGCCTTTAATGGTGTCCGCGATTATGACGCGCGGTTTTTCCGGATGAAGCGGTTTTTCCAGAGCTCCCAGGATTTGACCCATATCGTGACCGTCTATCCGATAGACGTCCCAGCCAAATGAAACCCATTTATCTTCCAAAGGCTCCAGATCTTTTAAATCCTTGGTCATGTTGTCCTGGGCCACTTTATTATTGTCGATTATAGCGATCAGGTTGTTGGACTTGAATTTTTGCGCCGACATGGCCGCTTCCCAAACCTGGCCTTCTTGAATTTCCCCGTCTCCCATAAGCACAAATACGCGGTATGCCAAACCGTCCAGCCGGGCGGCAAGAGCTATCCCGTGTCCCACGCTCAAACCCTGGCCAAGGCTTCCGGTGGCAATTTCTACGCCGGGCGTTTTGGGATGAGGGTGACCGGACAAAAATTTCGCGCTGTTGATTGTTCGATATTGCAACAAATCCTCGTCGCTTAAAAACCCGGCGCGCGCCAGAGTGGAATAAAGAACGGGTGTACAGTGCCCCTTGCTAAGGATGAACCGGTCTCTTTCCGGAGACTTGGGGTTTTTTGAATCGTATTTCATGACCGCAAAAAACAGGGCGGCCATCAAATCTGCGGCGGATAGACTACCGCCGGGGTGTCCCGATCCGGCGCGATAAATCAATTCCAGACTTTTTTTGCGCAATTCTCGGGCAATGGCGGTCAACTCGCCAACGTCCGGATTGTCCAATTTAGTTCCATTCATAGAAAGTCACGTTCCTTAAAACGTTGCCAGAAATTTTGGAAATACTTTATACCACAAATAACGAGGAGAGCAAAAATAAGTCGGAAAGGGTCTTTAAACAAGCAAGAAAATGAGTGTGGGGAGAGGTCGGAACGCTCTTAAGCGTTTTCCGGAACGGCGACAAACTTTTTGCATTCGTCTAGTAAAATTTTAAAGTCCACCGGCTTTCTCAAGAACAAATCGGCCCCCGCCGCCTCTACCATCTTTTCAGAATAATTCACATGCGCGGTGATGATGATAATTTTCATTTGCTGGGTTTTCGGATTGCTCTTCAGGTTTTTACAAACTTCCAATCCATTGAGTCCGGGCATCGTAATGTCGAGCAGAATGATGGACGGCATGAATTGCGCGGCCTTCAACCCAGCCTCCAGGCCGTCGCTTGCCACTTCCACCAGAAAACCGTTTCGGGTTAAATATTTTTTCAAGAGCGCGGCGAATTTTTTTTCATCGTCAACCACAAGAACTTTATTCGTCGCCTTATCCTCCGCCTCTTTCTTCAGGATGTCCTTGATCATGGCGATGGTGTAGCCCTCTTTTTGCAAGGCGTATATTTTCTCGCAATGAGGCTTCACCCAATCCGGATAATAACCCACAATTCCCTTGCCGCCCGGATGCGCTTCCTTTGACGGATCAGGAAAAAATTTATACTTTTTCTGCCACAACCAAAGCGTTTTTCGGGTGATAGGCACAACCTTTAAAATATCTGCGGCGGTAATTTTCGTCATTGTGGGCGACTTTCCATTCAACAAAATTAAAGTTAGTTACTATCAAAAGTTTACACAGTTAATGTAAATTGGCCAACCTTTTTTTTATTTTTTTTATCCGCCGGCGCCACAAAAAACCTGGTTGCACCCGGGATAAAACTATCCATATTTAATTTTGCTTAAACAAGTCTTTGTATTATAATAAGTTCCATCCAAAATCACTTCATAGATGAAAAAGGAAACGACCTTATGAGGTCAACCGGCCTGTTTTGCATTTTTTTTCTTACCCTGTTTCTTATCAATGGGTTAGGTGTTTTTGAGCTTTCAGCTCAGGATACGCAGTTTGAAAACGCAAAAAATGATAATCCAAAAACTTTAGCCCTCACTTTATCCGAGACTATTGAACGCGCATTAAAAAATAATGTCGCCATCACGGTTTCCTCGTATGGATCCAAAGTGGGCGAGCAAAATATAATCGACGAAAAAGCGGTCTTCGATCCTTCCGTCTCTCTGGAGTTCACGGCAGACGAAAGAGCCAATCAAGTGTCCAGCGCCTTTGCCTCGCCCAGCGTTTCAAATAACAAAAATTTAAACTGGAAAGCGGGCATTGAGCAAAAGTTGTGGACTGGAACGGAGTGGGAGGCTGTTTTTGAAAATACCCGGAATAAAACCAATTCAGCATTTGCCGGCTTGAACCCGCAATATTCCTCCGAGGTGAACCTGAACCTCACCCAACCCCTGCTGAAAAATTTCGGAATCGACGTCAACAAGTCCGACATTTACATTTCCAACAATAATAGAGATATTTCCGAGTTGGAATTCAAAGGCAAGGTCATCGACGTCGTCAACGAAACGGAAGATACCTATTGGGATCTCGTTTTTGGAATTGAAGATATGAAGGTCAAGAAAAAATCTCTTGAGCGGGCGCGGGACCTGGAAAGAAGAGTCAAGGCCCAGGTGGACGTCGGGACTCTGGCTCCGCTGGAGATGCTACAGGCCCAGGCTGAAGTGGCCTCGCGGGAAGTCGACGTGATCGAGGCGCTGGACAATGTAAAGGACCGCGACGACGCTCTCAAAAACACCGTTAACATTCGTTTGGATATAAAGGCAAGCGACCGGGTCATTCAACCGCTGGACCGGCCCAGAGTGGACGCTAAAAACAGAATCAATGTCAGCCAATCCATTCGGCGCGCCCTGGTGGCTCGTCCCGATTATCTATCCAAGAAAAAGGAGTTGGAGAATAAAAACATTCAAATAAAATTCAACAAAAACCAACTCTACCCTGCCCTAGACCTGATTGCCAGCCTGGGACTGAACGGCATAGCGGGCGAAGCGCGGGGCGTTCCCCTGGGCGGCGGCGGCCCCATAGTTAGAAGTCCTTTTGACGGCAATTACGGCGACGCGCTGGACAATCTCGCAGACAATGATTTTTTTCAATGGGAAGTGGGGCTGAAACTAAAATATCCGATTGGCAACCGTTCGGCCAAAAGTCGCCTGACCGCCGCCAAACTTGAGGCGGAACAAATGTTATTTGAATTGAAGGATCTGGAGAAGATCATTGTCTTGGAAGTTCGGGAAGCCTCACGCCAGATCCAAACCGACATCAACCGCGTCCGGGCCGCCCAGGCAGCGTTGAAATTTGCGAGGGAAAAACTCGCCGCCGAGGAAAAGAAGTTTAAAGTCGGCCTGTCCACCAGTTTCAACGTTCTGGAATTCCAGGAAGATCTGGCCAAGGAACAGAGCCGGGAAATTCAGGCGCGCGTCGACTACAATAAGTCCCTCAACAAATTGCGCAAGACTCTCGCCTCAACCTTCGACGATTACTCGATTCAATTATCCACTCGCAGTATGCAATGAAAAAAAACCTGGTTCTCCTGGCAGTTCTCATTGGCGCAGCGGGTCTTTATTTTTACTTTCAAGAACCCGACATTCCGGAAGGCTCGCCCAAATACGATTTTAGAACCGCCGAAGTTCAGAAAGGCCCTCTCCTTGTGCGGATATCCGCCACGGGAGTGGTGGAACCCAATTCCCAAGTTGAAATCAAATCCAAGGCCAGCGGGCGCGTTCTAAAGTTTGCTTTTGAAGAAGGCGATTTCATTAAAAAGGGAACCCTGCTTTTGCAACTCGACAAATCCGACGAGTTGCGAAGCGTAGCGCGGGCGGAGGCGGACCTCCAAAGCGCCGTCGCTAATTTTAATAAAGCTGAGTCCTCCTTGATTTTGCAAAAAACCAAATACGAAACCGAATTGCGCGAAGCAGAATCCCAGGTTGAGGCCGAAACGGCCAATCTAAAAGACGCCGGAGACAAATTGAAACGCCAGGAGGATTTGTTTCAAAAACAGGTGGCCGCTCAGGAAACGCTGGATTCCGCTCAGACAACTTTTATCGTGGCCCATGAAACCCTTGAGCAGGTGCGGGCCCAGTTGGTCCGAGCCAAAAACGGCGTTCATGATATCGCACTTAAAGAACAGGAAATCGAATTGGCAAAGGCCGAAGTGGCGCGGGCTGAGATCGCTCTGGCCGAAGCCAGGGAAAAACTTGAGGAAACGGAAATTTTTGCGCCGGTTAGCGGGGTTCTCACCGAAAAGCTGGTCGAGGAAGGGCAAATCATTTCATCAGGGATATCCAACGTGTCTGGCGGCACCTCGCTGGCAAAAGTTGCTGATTTAGTCCGAATGTTTATTACGGCGGACGTCGACGAAACCGATATCGGCTCCGTTAAAACCGGCCAGGAAGTGGCCGTTGCCACGGACGCTTTTCCCGGAAAGAATTTTACCGGCAAGGTCAAGCGTATCGCTCCCCAGGGAAAAGTGGAAAACAGCATCACCATTTTCAAGGTGAAAATCGAAATCGTGGGATCGGGAAAAGATATTTTGAAACCCATGATGTCCGCGAATGTTGATATCATTACCAATGAAAAGCGCGACGTGTTGTTCCTGCCGAGGGAAGCGGTGTGGGTCGAGGAAAACAAAAGATACGCCGCAATTTTTGAGGACGAGGAACCGAAAAAAGCCTTGGTGACGATCGGCATTCGCAATCTGACGCATGTAGAAATTCAGGCCGGACTCGATAAAGGGCAAACGGTGATTTTGGACGATTGGGAAACGGTAGAAGAACAGATGAAAAAGAATAACCAGGGAATGTCCACCGTAGGTCGAATCCTGTGGATCATTCGCTCAAGGTAAGGCTGGATGATTCAAGTTGAACAGCTTGGCAAGATTTATCAATTAGGCCGTCATGAATTAGCGGCTTTGAGGGACGTTTCATTTGAGATCGAATCGGGAGAATACGTCGCCGTCATGGGTCCATCCGGAAGCGGCAAATCCACGCTGATGAATTTGCTGGGTTGTCTCGACCTCCCCACCTCCGGCAAATACCGGTTGGAGTCCACCGACGTTCAGGATTTGAATCAAGACCAGCTTGCCGGGGTGCGCAACAAACGCATCGGATTCGTGTTTCAAAATTTCAATCTTCTGCCCCGCGCTACGGCTCTGGAAAATATTGAATTGCCCCTGTTGTATGGTCGCGTTCCCAATCCCAGGGAAATCGCCCTCGATGCTTTGGATAAAGTAGGGCTTGCCGACCGGGCAAAACACCGACCCAACGAGTTGTCCGGCGGGGAGCGTCAACGCGCCGCCATCGCCAGAGCGCTGGTCAACAAGCCTGCAATTATTCTGGCGGACGAGCCAACAGGCAACCTCGACTCCAAAACCGGCGAGGAAATCATGGGAATCTTTAGCGACCTGAACCGCGACGGCACGACTCTAATCTTGGTCACTCACGATCCGATCATCGCCGGACACGCCCGCCGAACGCTTAAAATGCAGGACGGCCTGCTTGTTGATGATAGCGCCGTCGTTGGAGAAAACGCGCCGTGCTGATTTGGGATTTATTCAAAATGGCCATGCGCAGTCTTGCCGCCAATAAACTGAGAACCTTTCTGACCGCTCTGGGAATCATCATCGGTGTCGCTTCGGTGATCTCCATGATTTCCATCGGCGAAGGCGCCAGAAGCCAAACCCTCACCACCATCGCAAAATTCGGCACCAACATCATCACCGTCAAACCCGGCCAAAAGAAAAACCGGCATGTGCGTTCCGGCAAGGTGGAGACCCTGACGCTTGAAGACGCCTACGCGATAGACAAGCATATTCGCCGCATCACAGGCGTGGCGGCCCAGGTTTACCAAAGCAAACAGTTGAAGTACGGCAACAAAAACTCCAATTCCCTCGTCCGGGGCGTGGGACCCGCCTACGCCCGGCTCGCCAATTTCAAGATCGATCGCGGTCGGTTTTTTTCCGAGCAGGAAGTCAAATCCTTCCGCAAGGTCGCCGTGGTTGGCGCTACCGTGGTTAAAAATTTATTTCAAGACGCCGACCCCGTTGGAAAAATCTTAAAGGTCGAAGGAAATAATTACGTGGTGATAGGCAGCACGGAACCCAAGGGAGCGCTCAGTTGGTTCGACCCAGACGATCAGATATTCGTTCCAGTCTCCACCGCGCAAAAAAGAATTTTTGGCATGGATCACGTAGAAGCCATCGACGTTCAGGCCAAAAATATTGAAGATATCGAAGCCATAAAAAAGGACGTCAAACAATTGATCCGGGAACGCCACAATATTCCCCTAGGCAAGGACTCTGATTTTTTTGTACAAAACTCCTCGGAATGGTTGAACAGTTGGGGCGACGCGGCCAAAACCTTTACCTACCTGCTCGGAGGTATCGCCGCCATTTCCCTCATGGTGGGAGGTATCGGCATCATGAACATCATGTTGGTTTCCGTCACTGAACGCACCCGTGAAATAGGAATTCGCAAAGCCATCGGAGCCAAGAGGAAAGAGATACTTCAACAGTTTTTGATCGAATCCGTGTTCATCAGCTTCTTGGGCGGAGGCGTCGGAATTGGATTGGGAATCATTATTTCTAAAACAGTCTCCAAAATCGGCGGATGGGACACCATAGTCTCTTTCCAGACAATCTTGCTCGCTTTTGGTTTTTCTGTCGCTATTGGCGTATTTTTTGGATTCTATCCCGCAAACAAAGCCGCTAAACTAAACCCCATCGAAGCCCTGCGTTACGAATAAGTAAATTAAACAATCCGTTTTTTCGCTTACAGGTCCATTGTGAATATCAAGCCCGGTCGGGACCAGTTTTTTAAACTAAGGCAAAGCCGCCCACGCATCCCGATTTTGGGAGAAGAACGCGCGCCTTCGCTAGACCCTGCCCACTTGTACCAATGTTGGTTTAAGAACAAACCCGACTCGTTTCTGTTTGAAAGCGGCCAGGGACAGCACAACTCTTCGGCGCGATATTCCATCATGGGCGCCTCCAACGGCCAACGCACAGTCGCTAACTTCCCTCATAAAGAGTCGTCGGAAAACGGCGCTTCCAGTTCCTCCGAAAATGAGCTTCAGAAAATCCTGGATCGAATGAGTTCGGATCAAAATGTTGGAGCGTTGGATTATGTCAACCACTTTTGGGGCGGGTGGGTGGGCTACTTGGCTTATGAGACGGGTCGAATTTTTGAAAACTTACCGCTTAAAAACGCAGGCGAACCCAACGTCCCGGACGTCTATTTTGTGCAAGCAGACCGGGTGATTATTTACGATCACTCAACCCAAATATTGAAATACATCATCGCGGCGCCCACAGAAAAGGAAAACCAATTCCAACTTTGTATTGATGAGATAAATGATTTCTGGAAATGGTTTCATGAGGAGTTCAGAAACCAACCCGCAAGCGCCAGTGATGAAAATTTTTATCCCGACGAATCATCAAAAATTTCTTCTTTAAAATCCAACCTCACGCAAAGCGAATACGAAAAAATTGTCAACCGGGCCAAAACGTATATCGCCGAAGGCGATATCTACCAGGCCAACCTGGCACAACGGTTTCAAGGCGACTATCCGGGCGATCACTTCGATCTGTTTCTGAAATTGCGTGGATTGAACCCCTCCCCTTTTTCCGGCTATTTGGAGTTTGATGATTTTGCCATCGTCAGTTCGTCGCCCGAGCGGCTTTTTCGCGTCGACGGCTCGGACCTTGAATCCCGCCCGATCGCGGGAACTCGGCCCCGGGGCGCGACGCCGGAAGCGGACCAAAAGCTTTCCTCTGAATTGTTTTTGAGCGCAAAGGAAAAGGCGGAACACCTGATGCTGGTCGACTTGGAGCGCAACGACTTGGGTCGCGTTTGTCGTTTCGGCACGGTTGAAGTGACGGAGTTTATGTCTTTAGAACAATACTCCCATGTCAGTCATATTGTTTCCAATGTCAAGGGTCTCCTAAAGCCTCAAACCACGGCGGCGGATATTTTAAAGGCCCTGTTCCCCGGTGGCACCATCACAGGTTGCCCAAAAATCCGTTGCATGGAAATCATCGACGAGTTGGAGCCGCATCGACGCGGACCCTATTCCGGCTCCTTCGGTTATATTGGTTTTGGACCCTACATGGATTTCAATATTGTCATCAGGACCATCCTCGTTAAAAATGGCAAGGCTTATTTCCATGTGGGCGCCGGGATCGTGGCGGATTCCATTCCCGAAAAGGAATATCAGGAAACTCTCGACAAGGCCGCCGCCATGATGCAGGTCCTAACTTCCACTGGGTGAGCTATGTCGAAGCAAATCGTTTTTCTTAATGGATTCTTCATCCCCATCCAGTCGGCCCAAATTTCCATTTTGGATCGTGGGTTTAGCTATGGCGACGGTTTGTTTGAAACCATGCGCGCCTATGAAGGAAATGTTTTTCGTTTGGATTGGCATATGGAGCGGTTGTTTGATTCGCTCCCTCTCATCGGCATGGACCTGCCGGTCACTCGAAAGGAAATGGCCGCTATTGTTCGTGAGACGGTCGACAGAAATCCCTGGCCATCCGCCTATGTCCGCCTCACGGTAACCCGGGGCGAGGCGCCACCGGGTCTTCTTTACGACGCTGGTTTGCCCGCAACCGTTACGGCTCTCGTCCAGCCGTTCAACCTGCATTCCTCTAAAAAACATCAAAAAGGAATTTCAGTAATGTTGGTTCCCCATGGAGCGACGCCAACGGGAAATCTGGCGCATAGAGTGAAGTCCTGCAATTTTTTGCCGGGAATCATTTTCAGAATGGAGGCAAAAAAAAACGGCCATGAGGAGGCGTTCCTTCTGGATGACCAGGGTAGATTGACGGAAGGCACGACCAGCAATATTTTTCTGGTAAAAAACGGGATATTAAAAACTCCGCCTCTCAACCAATATGTCTTGCCGGGAATCACCCGCCGGACATTAATAGCCTTGGCGAAAAGCCTTGGGATTTCCGTTCACGTAGGGAACTTGTCTGCCTTCGATCTATATACCGCGGACGAGGTCTTTATAACCAATACTGGCGTGGAAGTATTGCCCGTCATCCGAGTGGACAAAAAAATAGTCGCTAACGGAAAACCGGGGTCCATGACGCGACAATTGCACAAGGCCTATTTAAAAATCGTTGATGAAGAAACCGATAAATGTTAATCTTTCCCCTATTTTTTCAAATCAGCCGGGACACGAATATTTATGGAGCCGTTAGATAAATTCAAGGACACACCCAGCATGGTCATTGAGGACGCCGGGGCCGGCCTGCATTGGTTGCCCAAGGACTCGTATGGCGATCTGGGTAAATGGATGAACTGGCAGGACGTCCAGGGATATATTAAAACCATGAACGCTGTTTATGCCGGGGGATATGGCGATTGGCGTCTTCCCACGAAGGAGGAGGCGCTCGGTTTATATCACGAAGAATATGATTCCATCGATTTTGAGGAAGAACCCATCCACCTGCACCCGGTTTTCGTTTCCAAAGGTTCCTATAATATCTGGATCAATGAATCCGACGATTCAGGAAAGGCGCTGGTATTAAACTTTCGGGACGGATCCGCGGAATTCAGCGACAAAAGCGAAAGCGAATTTATAGCCGCCCGGCTGGTTCGCAAAGCCTCCCCCACGCGTCCCTAAAGTCCTGCGCGTTTCCAAAACTCGCCGCTCTCCAGACTTCCGACCTTTTCGCTTTTATAAACCATTCCCTCGAAAATATATTCATTCACCCCATCGTCGTCCCATTTCACCGCCAGAATGTCCGCGTGTCGGGTTTTTGTAAACCCGTTGAACAGAGAGCCTGAATGTTTCGGAGTGGTTTTTAAATCGAATTTCCGAGCCGTTCTCCTGTAATTTCCCGGCGTGTGCAGGTCCACGCATAAGGAGCCGTCCTGGACCCAACATTCAATGTCGTCCCCGTCCACAAGTCCAGGAGCTAGAAAAAGATCGCCAATCCGCACGGCGTAAACCGGTCGGGTTTCGCCTCGGAACCAAATTTTTCCACTGTCTTCGATATTCATTTAAGCGGCTCTCCAACAACCATTTTGGGATTTTGACATGCGAAATTATTTATACCATAATCTTGAAATGGAAAAGCCAAACCCTTGCTTGGAACAAATGGTTGCAGACCCTTTTTACCGCCGTATAGGCGAGGATCTGAAGCGACGTAAAGCGCAAAATCGTTGGCGAGAAATCAAGCCCTGGCTCCCACCTAGGATTGATCTTTCTTCAAACGATTATTTGAATCTGAGAAGCGACCCAGCGGTTTTAGCCGGCGCCCATCAGGCCATGGAAGACTACGGTTCCGGGAGCGGGGCCTCCCCCCTGCTATTCGGCTTTCTCCCCTGCCATCAAGAATTATTGGACGATCTTTTGCGATGGAAAAACAAGCCCGCCGGAATGTTGTTTAACTCCGGCTTCATGGCCAATCAGGCCTTGGTCCGGCATTTGCCGGGACCAAACGATTTGATACTCGCCGATCGGTTAATCCATCACTCGATAGCCCAGGCGTTGACCCAATCGCGCGCCGCGTTCAAGCGGTACGATCATTTGGATTTGGCTCATCTAGAGGAATTGCTGGAAAAAAAGTCGGGCAGATACGAAACGGTTTTTGTTATTACGGAAACCGTATTCAGCATGGACGGCGATTATCCCGATTTAAAGTCCTTGGTGAACCTGAAAAATAAATTCCCGTTTATATTGATCCTGGACGAAGCCCACGCCACGGGAGTGTACGGCCCTACGGGCGGCGGGTTGGCCGAAGAAGCTGGCGTTCTGGAGCAAGTGGATATCCTCGTCGGAACCTTGGGGAAATCTCTGGCCAGCATGGGCGCTTATATATTGGCTTCCATTCCGCCGGTCATTGACTACCTGATAAACTTTTCGGGCGAATTTATTTATTCCACTTTCATGGCGCCGTCACAGGCCGGAGCCGCCCGCGCCGCTATCGGTGTGGTTCAATCTGCGAACGATAAAAGAGTCCGGTTGAAGGTCGACTCCATTTGGTTTCGGGAGCAGTTGGCCGAAATGGGTTGGGAACGCGACGCCTTTGATTCGCCCATCATCCCAATTCATTTTGCCGACGAGCGGGAAGCTATCAAAATAGGAAACGCACTATTAGAAAAAGGAATTCAGACCGGTATTGTGAGGCCGCCCACCGTCCCAGAGGGAACGGCACGGTTGCGTCTTTCTCTTCATTCGGGCGTAGACCGACCCGACCTGAAAACAGTATTAGAGGTTTTAAAATCGTGGAGAAAATAAAAATCGCGGCAGTTTGCGGATGGGCTGTGGGGGCCGACTGGTTTGAAGATCAGTCCCAAATTTTTTTACCAGGCGCCAAGGTTTCGGCGATTTACCCTGAAAACCCGTCCTGCTCGGACGAAGCCAAAAGGCTTCTGGACAGGGCTTCGGCGGATATTTATCTGGGACATTCCCTTGGCAGTTTGTGGCTGTTGCATCATAAAGGTTTGATTGTAAAAAATACTTCAGTGTTTCTACTCTCCCCCATTCTGGCGTTTCCAAAAGAAAAAAATTTGGGAGGAAAAATTTCCAGCGTCCAGTTGAAATATTTAAAGAAAATTCTTAAATCCGGAAGAAATAATTACGAACCGATAATCAATTTTTTTTCAACCTGGGATTTGCAAGATCCCAACAAGCTGCTGGACCAATTGCCGGACAACGAAAGCCTGTTAAATGGTCTCGATTTCCTTATGTCGGTTTCTTATACAAATGACGTCCCCGATCGTTATGAGTTTATTGTAGGAGAACAAGACGATTTGCTTGATCCCATGGCGCTGAGAAAAATTCTCCCCGAATTGGTAATTGTTCCGGAAGAGGGACACAACCCAATTCCTCTTCTAAAACATTTCTCCCCGCTTATAAAAGCTGAAATACGCCGATTGCAGGGAGCCGGCGCACGGGCGGCGACGTCGGCAAAGTGATCCGGGGCAATATGAAAATTTATGGATTGGATTTTACCAGCGCCCCAAATTCCAAAAAACGACTCGCCCTCGCCTGCGCGAATTTCAAGCGCAAAAAAATTCTTCATATTCATACTTTAGAATTTTGGGGAAGTTTTGAAGCTTTTGAAAGATTTTTAAAAAACAAAGAACCTTGGTTTGCCGGGATGGATTTCCCGTTTGGTTTGCCTGCGGTCCTGCTGGAAAAATGGAAATTGCCTTTGCAGTGGAAAGACTACGTTCGGGCTATAGATAAATGGGGCAAAAGCAAATTTGAAGAACGTCTGATTAAGTATAAGTCCCGGGAGGCGGCAGGAGCCAAAGAACCTCTGCGCCTGACCGACGCCCTGGCGAAAGCTCAAAGTCCAACCAAATTGACAAGAGCGCCCGTTGCCAAAATGTTTTTCGAGGGCGCAATTCGATTGCAAAAATCCAAAACGTCGATCCTGCCCTGCCGTCCTTCAAAGTCGACCCAAATAATTATCGAGGCTTATCCCGCCCTTATCGCCAGGGTATTTGCGGGGAGCTACAAATCGGACGGTAGTAAATCCGCCGCCTCGAAGGAACTTAAAAGCGCCAGAAAAAAAATATTAAAAGGATTGAACTCCGCTAAATTCAAAGAGGCTTATGGATTTGAAGTTGAACTGGATCAAGCTGTTTCCCTCTCCGCTATTGACGACGCATCCGGAGACTCTTTGGACGCGGTTTTGTGCGCCATTATTTCTGCCTGGTCCTGGCGTCAGGGGGAACCGCGCTACGGAATCCCATTGGAAGGCAATCCACTTTTAAAAACGGAAGGGTGGATTGTCGGCCCTCAATTTCCTTCAAGTTCTACGGCAAGAAAGCTCTTGGCGCCGGTCCCGGTATTGTTGAAGCGCGATTCTCAAACGAATATTCTGAAGGAGCCGTTGAGGCGCATGACGGAGATCAGCCGAGCCTTATCCGGTGAATTGGATATCAACAAGCTCATGGGGAAAATTGTAACTCAGGGTCGGGAATTTACGCGGGCCGACGGCGGGACTTTATACACGCTGGAAAACGGGGCCCTGAAATTCAGCGTTGTGCAAAATGATTCTTTAAAAATAAATATGGGAGGCTCCTCAGGGGTTCCCATAGGTTTTCCGCCTTTGGAAATGAAGAAGTCTAATGTCTCCGCCTACGTCGCGCTGACCGGGAAGCCTGCGAACATTTCCGACGTTTATAATTACCACCCATTTGATTTTACCGGCCCCAAAAATTTTGACAGGCAAATGAATTACCGGACCCGATCCATGCTTGTCGCGCCTCTAAAGAATCATGAGGGCGAGGTGGTCGGCGTTATCCAATTATTAAATGCAAAAGATAAAACCGGCAAAACGGTCGTCCCTTTCACGAAAAATCATGAAAGAGTGATCGAATCTTTGGCCGCCCAGGCGGCGGTGGCCATTTCCAATCTCCTATTGTTGGCCGACGCTAAAAAGGCCAATCTGGAGATCGCTCAGGCGCGCGATCAGGCGCTGGCAGCCAACCGGGCAAAGACCCGCTTTCTGGCTACCATGAGCCACGAATTGCGCACGCCAATGAACGCTATCATTGGGTACAGCGAGCTGTTGCAAGAGGAAAGCGAAGAGCAGGGGTTGAGCGAATTCACCGATGATTTGAAAAAAATTTCCAGCTCGGGAAAGTATTTGCTGGGCCTGATCGACGATATTTTGGATTTATCCAAGGTAGAGGCAGGAAAAATGGATATCTATCTAGAGACGTTCAACATCGCCAGAATGATCGACGATGTGTCGACAAATATTGGTCCATTGGTATCCAAAAACAACAACAAGTTTGACATCATTTGCGACGAAAAAATCGGGTCAATGACGGCCGACCCCACCCGCGTACGGCAGATGCTGATCAACCTATTAAGCAACGCCTGCAAGTTCACCACAGAGGGCTGTATCACTCTGGCTTTGGACAGGAAGCCCATTGACGGCGCCGATTGGCTGACGTTTGATATTATAGACACGGGTATCGGGTTGGATCCGGAGCAAATTAAAAACCTGTTTGTCGAATTTTCTCAGGCAGACTCCTCGACCCGCCACAAGTATGGGGGCACCGGATTGGGACTGGCCATAAGCCAACGGTTTTGCCGAATGATGGGCGGAGATATTCTTGTTAAAAGCGTGTTGGGACAAGGCTCCACGTTTTCCATTCGTCTCCCCGCAAAAGTCTCTTCCCTTGCCGCCCACCCCAGGCGCCGCGCTTCGGACGTCAAAAAAACATGAATCTGCACAACGTTTACGCTCCTGGATACCGGTCATGAAAACACAAGATTTTTCTAACGAACATGCGGCTCGTCTCGTCGAAAGTTTTTCAAAACATATAAAAACCTACGACAAACACGCCCAGTTGCAAAAGTCCATGGCCGAACGGCTGGCCTCTTTTTTACCCGACCCGCTACCCGATCGCATTTTGGAAATCGGTTGCGGGACCGGGGTGTTCACCAGGCATTTGTTGGCGTTGGGAGCAAAGGAACTGATATTGAACGATCTGGCTCCCGCCATGATCAAACATTTTTTGGATACGGTCGAGGTGGGCGTCCCCATAAGCGTTGTGCCTGGAAACGCCGAGAATATAGAATTCCCCAAGGTCCGCCTGGCCGCCGCTAACGCGGTATTCCAGTGGTTCCAAAACCCGGTTTCGGCGCTGATCAATATTGGCCAGTCTTTAGAGGCCGGCGGCGTTTTGGCTTTCAGCGTTTTTGGTCCAAAAACCCTTAGCGAATTCCGGGAAACAGGGAACCTGAAAAGTCCTAATCAGCTTTATGGGTTTGAAGAATGGGAGGATTTCCTTCATCAGTCCGGTTTTGAATTATTGGAGAGCCAGTCAGAAATCAGAAAAACATTTTTCCCGGACGCCCTTTCCATGGTTCGCAACCTCCGCCAAATCGGCGCGACCCCATTAAGAATGGTTAATCCGGGAGAGTTGAGAAAACTGGCGCGGGACTACGACGCGGCTTTCGGTTCCAGTCAGGGAGTTTATTCAACCTGGGAACTGTATTTTTTTTCAGCGGAGAAAAACTGAACCGAATACGTTATCTGTCGGCGCTTATTTTTTGAATGCCTCAATCACCCAGGCGCCGTCGACTATCGGGAATTTTTGAATCTTAGAAAACCCGGAGCTCTTCAATAGCTCCAAAATTTCAACCTGGGTATACACCTTTCCGGTATCGGTGTAGAGGAGCATGGTGAGGGCGAACATCGCCGCCGGCAAGGGTTCGGTCCGCGATTCTTTCAGTAAAAAATCCACAATGATCAAACGGCCGCCTACGGCTAAACTCCGATGGATTTTTTTGAACAGCGTCCGGTTTTGCGCGACGTTGTAAATATGCAGAATGTTGGAATATAAAACCGTCTGATAATTTTCTCCGAACGGAGTTTCAAACATATCGCCTTCAATAAAATCAAACCGGGACTTTAATTTCATTTTACCGGTAATTTCTTTGGCCACGGAAACGGCGGAGGACCTATCCAGTAAAACGGCTGTCGCCTTTTTATCTTTTTTTAGGATGGCGGCGCTATACGAACCGGGGCCTCCGCCCAGGTCGAGCAGGCGCCCCACCGGTTGTAACGCCGCTTGACGAGCAATCTTTTGTGCCAGGCCTTCGCTTCTCTCGTGCATAGCATGGCTGAACAAGTGGCGCCCTTCCGAGTCGTCCTCCTGAGGGCTTGAGGGAACTCCCCTGCCCTGCCTGACGACGTCGACCAAGCGTTCCCACTCTCCCCGGTTCCCGCCTCTTAGATGAACCATGCCTTTTTTATAATCCGGGCTGGACTCGCAAAAATGCTTGAACGTTTCACTTGTGTTGGCGAATTTGCCTTTCACCAGACGCAAAGCGCCTAGCGCAGCCAAACCGTTCAACAACACTTGCGTCGCTTCGGAATTCGATTTAATTTTTCGAGCCAGTTCGCCGGCCGTCAAATGCTTTTTCCCCAGATGCGTATAAACTTTTAGCTCAATGGCCGCAAGCAACAGGTGAACCTCTTCCAACTGGTCGATTTTTTCTATAATTTGATCGTAGGTCAACATACTCAATCACTCATCCAAAAGGTTTCTAACCAATTCTTCCAGTCCCTGCCCGAATCCAAATATTTTGTGCCGCAACAAGCCTTTCTTATCGATAAGGATAGCGGAAGGGGTTCCCTTCAACTGGTAGGTTTCAAAAGTTTGCGCGTCGTAAATTTTCTTTCGCAGATAATCCGCAACCTGTTTCTTGACGGCCTCTTGAGTAGGCGCAGGCAACGCGGTGAAATGGGGGATATCTCTAGCGATAATTTTTTGCATCGCCTCCTCTCCCGCCCCAGCGCTTTTTTCCAATTTGTCCCACGCGACAGGGAAAGGAATTTCATAACGAAGCCGATTAAAGTCCAGTTGGTTTTCCCGGCCCAAATGCGCCAGCGTCTCGCCAATCACCTCGCCCCTGGATAAAAGTTTCTCCAGATTTCCCTGGTTATTTTTATCGAAATCCTCAAACGCGGTAGCGAGTCCCCATACGGTCAATCCTTGCGCCCCATACTTCTGGAATAAACCTATTGCCTCCGGGAGTCCGCCAATAAAACAGCCGGGGCAGTTGACCTGAAAAACTTCAATCAGCACGACGTTGCCAATTTCATTGGCAAGCGAACTGGGTTCGCCCTGGGACCAGCGATCGACCACTAACTCGGGAGCGGGTTGATTAAGAGCCGACATAAATTTTTCCGCCCTGAATAACATGGTCCAGGCGTTCGATGAGTCTGCGGATATTGTTAGGAGGGTCGTTTGCCAAAGCGCGATCCAGGATGTATAGGGCTTGGCTGTTTTCTCCAAGATGGTTATGGACCCAGGCCAGCATGATATGTGACATGAACCATTTGTCGCTGGAGGGAAATTGTTTGACGACGGCGCTGAAATTCTTTTTAGCTTTGGGATAATCTTTCAAGCGGAAATATCCCGACCCCAATCCAAAATAAATCCGGTCCAACAAAGAGTGCGGGGGATTGAGCTTTCTGGCTTTACGGAAGCTGGCGACGCTTTTCTTATATTTTAAATTTTTAAAAAAACGGATGGCTGCGTCGTAATGGTCCAACGAAGCTCCACGGTCCTTTTCGGCCTGCGCCAGGTCGTCAAATCCAGTTTGTATATCGTCGTTGGCTTTTTTCGCGGAATTTTTTAAACCGGCCACTTGACCATGAAGTTTGTCGATTTTATTTTCTTCTTTGGCAAGCGCTTCCACTGAGCTCTTTTCCATGGCAGAAAACTTGCCGGGCATTTGCTCTACCTGGGATTGAAACCTTCCAACGCTGGGAATCTCCCGCTCGGCCTCCAGGTAAATCGATTCAATGTCCGCGGCAATGCTGTCCAGCTCCATTTGCCGCAACCGCCGGGAATCCAGTTCCTCCTCACCGGGCGGTTCCCAGGCAAGCGCCTGGTTTGCGTCGGGTTCGGCGCCCACCACCACGGGACCATATCCCGCACAAGCGGAAAAAGTTAAAATAAAAATGCAAAAAATAAAATTATGAAAAATTGATTTCATCTAACTTGATATATAATTGAAATGAGAACTGTTTCATATTAATTTAAAAAACACGTTAAATCAATTGGTTAGGCGAAATGAAGGATTACTACCAAACACTCGGGGTTGCAAAAAGCGCGGACGAGGCGGAAATAAAAAAGGCCTACCGTAAAAAGGCTATGGAATTTCACCCGGACCGCAACAAGGACAACCCGAAGGCCGAAGAAAAATTCAAGGAATTAAGCGAAGCCTACGCCGTCCTCAGCGATCCCAAAAAACGCCAGGAATATGGTCAGGTTGGAGACTCCGGCTTTCATAAAAAATACAGCCGTGATGATATATTCCATGGATTCGACGTCAATGATATATTCCAAGGGTTCAGCGGCGGCAATCCTTTCTCCGGTTTCGGTGGAAACTTTGGAGGCGGCGGTTTTCAGGATTATTCCCAACAGCAGGGATCGAATTTCCCCGGCCAAGGTTTCGGAGGTCCTGAGCGCAGACCTGATATCGACGTCGAAAATGAGATCTCAGTTACCTTCGAAGAAGCTTGTCTGGGAACTGAAAAACATATTAACATTCAATTTGGCAACAACAGGCAGGAGACAAAAATTAAAATTCCAGCGGGTATCGAAAAAGGCAAGAAGTTACGATTGTCCGGAAAAGGTTATCGCCATCCGCATGGCGGCAGACGCGGTGATATGTTATTACGGGTCAATATTCGGGATCATCCGGTTTTTAAGCGCCAGGGAAACGATATCCACATGGAAAAAATAATCTCCTTGACCGACGCCCTTCTGGGAACCTACATTCCCGTGCCTACGTTGTATGGCGAGAAACGGGTTCACGTTCCGGCCTGCACGCAAAACCTGGCCCGGCTCCGGTTGAAAGGCCAGGGAATACCTCTCGCCAACGGTAATGGCAGGGGCGACCAGTTTGTTCAGGTGAAGGTGGAACTGCCCAAAAGCCTGACCGCTGAACAAAAAAATCTGTTAAAACAATTCAAGGAAACCACTTTGGAGAATTGATAATACAACCCATGGCTACTATAAATTTTATTCCAGACAGTATTAAACACGAAGTTGAAGACGGCACGCGATTGATTGAGCTTTGCGACGAGATCGACTCCTCCCTTTCCTTTGGCTGTACCGAAGGCAGTTGCGGGGTGTGCGAATTGACGGTGGTGAGCGGCATGAAAAATCTCTCCCGCGTCACCGAAGAGGAGGAGAATTACCTGTTGGAGGAGGATCTGGCAATCGGCATGCGGCTGGGTTGCCAATTGGCAGTCCGAAAGGGCCTCGTCGAGATCAAATGGAAAAAGCTTAAATCAAAATAGCTCTCCCTGACGTGAGCGACCCTTATAAAATAAGGGTACGCGAGGCGCCAAATGAGAAAAAATCCTATTATTTGAGACCCCCACAAAAACCATGTCTGCCAGGATCGCCTTAGTCAACATGCCGTTTGGGTTTCATATTTACCCTTCCATTCAGTTGGGGACGGTCTCCACCCTGCTCAAATCCCACGGGCACGAGGCGACGAGTTTTTACCTCAATCTGCAATTCGCCCACCAGATTGGTCTGGACGTTTACAAACAACTTTGCGAAGAGCGTTTCCTTATCGGAGAATGGTTGTTCTCCCACCTGCTGTTCGGCGACTCTGCAAAAAACCGGGACTACCCGGTTCATTTTGAATCTCACCTGAAAAATATTCACCAGAGCATCGACCGTCCAGAATCATTTTTACTAGACGTCAAAACCAAGATGGTTCCGGAATTTCTCCATTGGGCCGCGGGGGCGGTTGATTGGGCCCAATTTGACGCGGTGGGTTTCACGTCGACTTTCAATCAGAATATCGCCAGCGTGACTCTGGCGAAACTAATCAAAGAAAAATTTCCCTCGCTGAAAATTTTATTTGGCGGCTCAAATTTCGATTCCGAAATGGGGCTGGAATATTTCCGCGCGTTCGACTGGATCGATTACGTCGTCTCCGGCGAGGCGGAGCACGTTTTACCTGCCCTTGTGGAGTCGATTGAATCCGGCGGATCCATTCCCAAGGGAACAGTTCACCGCCGCGACGGCGAAACTTATTTCGAGGAAAATCTCGAAAATTTCGCCGATTTCAAAAAATACGGGGCGCCTGATTACGACGATTATTTTTCGCAGTTGAAAGAGATCGACGCCAACTCCCCCCTACTGGATAACCCGATCATCCTTTATGAAACGGCGCGCGGATGCTGGTGGGGCGAGAAACATCACTGTACGTTTTGCGGTCTCAACGCGTCGACCATGGAATTTCGCTCGCGTTCTTCGGAGCAGGCGCTCGCCGAGTTGGCGGAACTTTCCCAGCGATACGATACCTACCGCTTTCGGCTGGTGGACAATATTCTGGAACGGGAATATGTCGACGGCGTGTTCGGGAAACTGGCCGACCAAAACCTGGACCTGGAATTTTTTATCGAGGTGAAAAGCAACCTGACCAAGGAGCAGATTCGCAAACTCGCGCACGGCGGGGTCAACGTCGTCCAGCCGGGGATAGAGAGCTTCAGCGGGAATACGCTAAAAGAAATGGACAAGGGGGTGCGTCCTCAGCAAAACGTATTTTGTTTAAAATGGGCGCTGTATTACGGGATGGACGTCACCTGGAGCATTTTGAGCGGCTTTCCGCAGGAAACCGACGAGGACTACCGCCAGCAAATCGACTTGATCCAATCAATCATCCACCTCCAGCCGCCGATCTCCGTCGGCGATATCTGGCTGGAGCGGTTCAGCCCTTACTACACGCGGCCCGATCAGTATGGGGTGCGTATCACCGGACCGGGCGAGGCCTATCCCTACGTTTACGACGGAGAAAAACTGGACTTGATGAAGATTGCGTACGATTTCGAGTTTGAAACCGAACGGAAGGTCGATCCCGCGCTAATCGGGAAATTGCAGGAAACGGTGGCGGAGTGGAAACGGCGACATCAATCCGACAACCTGCCGTTTTTGATTTACACGCGCTCTTTGGGTTTTGTCACGGTGTACGATAATCGCCGCCCGGACGGCGATTTAAAAATTCGCCTGGAGGGGGTTGCTGCAAAGGTTCTGGTGTATTGCTGTCCCGCCGC
>JAJDBB010000098.1 GCA_029261555.1 Nitrospinaceae bacterium
CCGCGAACAGTCGCTCAAGGATTTCATCCTGCACCGTCTGAGAAGAATGGACGTTGAGCGCAAGTTCTGGGCGTTGAAGGACGTGAATTTTTCCTTGCCGCAAGGCGGGGTCATGGGAGTGATAGGGACCAACGGCTCGGGCAAAAGCACTCTGCTGAAAGTATTGAGCGGTCTCCTGCAACCCGACGCAGGCGCGGTCGACGTCCAGGGCCGCATCGCCCCGCTTCTGGAGTTGGGCACCGGATTTGAACCCAGCCTCTCCGGCGCGGAAAATATTTATTTCAACGGCGCCGTGCTGAACATGCCGCGTAAGGAAATCGAAGCCAGCTTCAACCGCATCGTGGACTTTTCCGGCCTGGGCGATCTAATCGAAACGCCTCTGTTGCATTACTCCACCGGTATGACAATGCGTTTGGGATTCTCCATCGCCGCGCACAGCCCGGCGGACGTTTTATTGATCGACGAGATTCTGGCCGTCGGCGACCAGGTTTTCCAGCGCAGGTGCCTCGATAAAATCAAAGAACTGAACGATGGCGGCGTCACCGTCCTCTTTGTTTCGCACGGCCTGGGTCAGGTGAAAGAACTATGCAAGTCTGTTTTATGGATACACGAAGGCCGGCAAAAATTTCTGGGTCCAGCGGAAGAAGCGACGGAACGCTACCTGATGCACACGGATGAAAATTATCGCGAGATAAGGGAAGAGCAAAAACGCGCGGAAGCCGCCGCGGAAAAAGCCCAAAAGGAACGTATGGATGATAAGGGCAAGGTGGTCGCCACCCTCGGCCTGGCCTTCTGCGGAGAAAACCTGGAGCCAGCGGAAACTTTCAAACCCCACGACCCTCTGGCGATCCGCTGGGAATACCACGCCAAACAGCGAGTGGAAAACCCTATTTTCGGCTTGGCCATTCACCACGAAGACGGGACGCATATTTGCGGACCGAACACGCAAGAGTGCCGTTTTAGCGCCGGCGTCGTCGAAGGGCGCGGAACCGTCTGGTTAAAAATTTCCTCCGTTCCGCTCGCTCCAGGGCGTTACAAAGTATCGTTGGCCATTTGGGATTCTACCCACACCCACGCTTACGACTGGGACGAATTGGCTTATGAGTTTGAGGTGGAACAGTCTTCATGGTATAAACACCGGGGTTGCGTCGCCATGGATTACCAATGGGAAATTCAGTCATGATAAAAGTTTGCGTGGTCGCTCACGATGCTATCCAAAAGACGATGGCCGGACCGGGGATCCGCTCCCTGGAGCTGGCGCGCGCCCTGGCGAAAAATTTTGAGGTCACCCTGGCCACGCCCAACCCGGTCGACCTTCCCGGCGAATCCTTCGAGACAGCCTTTTATAATTACCAAGGGCTTAAAAAAATCGTCGAAGACCAGGACGTGGTTTACGTCTTCGGATTTCAAATCCGCAGGTTTCCCTTTCTGAAAAAAATCGCCGCCGCGCTGGTGGTGGACGTCTATTGCCCGACCTTTTTCGAAGCGCTGGGAAGCTATCGGGAAAAGGGTTTGGACGAACAGGTTCCGCTGTGTCGCACCGTTCTGGATATTTTTCAGGAACAACTTCGAGCCGGAGATTTTTTTATCTGCGCCGGCGAAAAACAAAGAGACATGTGGGTGGGCATGCTGATGGCTGCGGGGAGGATCAACCCTTACACCTTCGCCATGGACGCGACCCTGCGCAAGTTGATCGACGTCGTCCCCTACGGCCTGCCGGGCCACCCGCCGGAAAAAAACCAGGGTGCGCTCAAGGGCGCTCACCCGGCCATTAAAAAAGACGATTTTGTTCTTCTTTGGGGCGGCGGCTTGTACGACTGGCTCGACCCTCTCGTCGGCGTCCGGGCGATGGAAATCGTCGGCAAAAAACGCCAGGACGTAAAGCTGTTCTTCATGGGATGCCGCCACCCAATGGCGTCGGTGGAGATGAATGTTATCAAGGAAACGCGAAGCCTCAGCGAGGCCTTGGGCCTCACGGGGAAAACCGTTTTGTTCAACGACCATTGGGTCGACTACGAGGACCGGGCGAATTATTTGCTGGACGCGGACGTCGGCCTCAGCCTGCACAAGGAATCCATCGAAACTGATTACTCGTTCCGCACCCGCATCATGGACTATCTATGGGCGGAGCTTCCCATCCTCACCACGCGCGGAGGAACCCTGGCCGACATGGTGGAGGAAAAAAAACTGGGTTGCTCGGTCGATTACGACGACGCGGAAGGCCTGGCGGAAAAAATACTGGACATGGTAGAAGGCCGGGCGCCGCTCGACGAGTTTCAGAAGAATTTACGCCAGGCCAAGGGGGATTATTCCTGGGAACAGGTGGTGGAACCCCTGGAAGCGTTTTGCCGCTCCCCATTCAAAAGAATTGACCGCGACTTTGGAGTGGAAACCTGGAGCGTGCGTAGTCCGTTTTATTTTTACCGAGCCGCGCGGTCTATTTATCGGTCCAAGGGATTGGCGGGCGTGTCCGTTAGAGTCCTTCTGTTTTTTCTAATGAGGATTCAAACTT
>JAJDBB010000099.1 GCA_029261555.1 Nitrospinaceae bacterium
GCGCGAACAGAAAATCCAGGAAGATATTTCCTTTCCCTACCGCGACCACCATTGCCAGGAGCACAAACATTTGCTCAAGCGCCTTACCATCCTCCAGAAAGACCTGGTCGCCCACACCGATACGGAATCCTACGAAACCGACATTCCCCGATTTATCCAAATTCTCCGGGACTGGTTGTTGAATCACGTTCTGAACGAGGATATGCGAATGAAGGAATACCTGATAGGCCGTTAACCGGGGCGGTTGGCAGTTTAAGAGGTTTTATTCAAGCGCAACCATCAGGCGCCTCGCCGTTCAGCCTGACAATTTACAAATGCTCCCAAGCAATGCGGTTCTCCTCATATCAGTTGCGACTACTTCCTCCCGGCGCTTGCCTGGCGGCCAGCGGCAAGTCGATGATAAAGGTCGCGCCCTGACCTTTTTCGCTCTCCACGCGAAGGGTTCCGCCGTTTTTTTCTACAAGTGTGTGGCAAACTGAAAGCCCCATCCCCGTGCCCTCGCCCACCGGTTTGGTGGTGAAGAATGGTTCAAAGATTTTATTCAGATTTCCCTCGGGGATTCCGCAACCCGTGTCCGACAAGCTTATCCCGACATGATCCTGATCGTTTAATTTATGGATGCGTGTGGCAAGGGTCAACTTCCCGCCCTCCGGCATGGCTTGCCGGGCGTTATTTATAAGGTTCAAAAACACCTGCCGCAACTCGTCTGGGTCCGCCATTATTTCGACCGGACTTTCGACGTAGTTCTCAATCAGTTTAACGTTGCTGACCGTCATGTCCTGTCGGACGAGATCCAAAATATTTTGAATTTCTTTGTGAACGTCCATCATTTTTTCCTGAACGCTCCCCGCGCGGGCGAAGGTCAAAAGCGATTTGTTGATTTTTTGAATGCGGCCAATTTCATTTCTCATTTTTTCGAGAACCCCCAAAAGAGCGGGATTATCTTTTTGGCCTTTTTGCAACATCTGCACGTGCAGAGAAATGATATTGAGCGGATTCAATATTTCATGACTCACCCCGGCGGCAAGGCGGCCCACGCCCGAAAGCTTCTCCGAGGCGATCAATTGTCTTTCCGCTTTCTTCAGGGATTCTTCCGCTTTTTTGCGTTCGGTGATATCGCGCGCAATTCCGGTAAAAATCCAACCGGCTTTATACTTAGCGGCGGAAAGGGTCAGTTCCAGGGGGATCTCGCTTCCGTCCTTTCTGCGTCCGGGCACCTCGACAACCGTGTTCAAAATCTTCCCTACGCCTGTTTCTATAAACCGGCGCATCCCGTCCAAATGCGCTTTCCCAAACCGCTCTGGAATGATAAGTTTCTGCAAAGGCTTGCCGAGAACTTCTTCTTCCTCCCACCCGAATATGGTCTCAGCCCGCTTGTTCCAACGGCTGATTTCTCCAGCTTCATTGATGGAAATAATGGCGTCGTAGGCGTTGTCGAAAATGGTTTGAGTCAACTGCTCCTGCTCTCGGAAAGCCTGCCCAATTCTTCTACGCTCGGTGATATCTTCTTTGATAGCGATAAAATGAGCTATTTGGCCGGATTTATTTTCAATGCCGGAAATGGTCGCCGACTCCCAGTACAATTCGCCGTTCTTTTTCTTGTTATGAAATTCGCCGCGCCAGGTTTCTCCGCCCGTGATCGTCTCCCAAAGTTTTTTGTACCCCTCCGGCGGTATTTCTCCCGATTTTAAAACCCGGGGATTTTTGCCCTTGACCTCTTCGAGCGAATACCCGGTCACTTGAGTAAAAAATGGATTCACATACTCGATATCGCCCTTTTCATCCGTGATCACAATGGATGAATTGACTTGCTCCATTGCCAGGGACATTACGCGAATTTGCTCGTCGAATTCTCTGAATTTTGTGATATCGGTGGAAATCCCGCAAAGGGCGTGTGGTTGGTCTTCTGAGTTCAAAAGGGGAAATTTAGTCGATAGGTAAAGCTGGACCCCATTTCCAAAATCTGCGACCTCTTCAAAATTAATCGGATTCAAGGAGACAAAAACCTGCCGGTCGTTAGCCGTAAATTGATCGGCAACTTGTTTTGAAAAAACCTCGTGATCCGTTTTCCCAATAATCTGGGAAGCGGTTTTTTGACTTGTCCTTTCAAATTGATTATTGATAAAAATATATTTCCCATCCATATCTTTAATAAAAATGGAGGCGCTGGCGTTGTCGGAGATTTCCCTGAGGCGTTGATCGCTTTCTCTTGTCAATTTTTCCGCCATGTTGCGGTGGGAGATTTGTTTACAAAGGGTAAGGAAGGGATAAATCAAAGCCACGAAGGAAATGGCCGATATGGTAAGAATATGTTCCCAGTGGGTCGTGTCGGACGCCTCTGGCATATCCAAAAATGTCTGAAAAAACCAATCCTCAAAGCCAAGCTCCCAGATAAAGGCAAGCGCAACGATGGTTGCAAAAACCTTTAACAGAGGGTAAAGGGCCTGTTCTTTAATCTGTTTGTCCATAGCGGGATTTGGTATCCAATTCAGGGCCAACCGGGAGTAAAAAACCGAGATCTAAGGAAAATCAGGGTTTTGGCGGAATATTCCTTATTTGCCAACTTCCTATATAGATACTCTGTGGTAGGAAAAATGCCCGTTTCTTTACAATATCGCTCTTTTTTATGAGAACCAGGTTTCGACCTGTTGATCCGTTAGACGTCCACAAACCGGGCGCCGGGGCGGCGGCCTTTCTTTTTGAAATAACGGCGCGATGGGGAATCCGCCAGGAGAGAGCGGCTCGTAGAGATGGCCGCGGGTTCGTTCTTACTTTGAATAAATATGGATTTTTTCTGCCAGAGGGTCGATCTGGTTAATGTGTCGCACTTTGGCAAGCGCCATGGGGTTCAGCGAGTACCCTCCCGGCAGGATCAATTTTCCTTGTTGGGTGAACAGACTCCGGGACAGGACCATTTTTTCCTTCAGGTCCGGCAAGTCAATCTGGCTCTCCTGGGGCGGTTGATAGTTAAGGACGAATTTTTTTAATGCCCTGACAACCTGACGATCAAAATATGTCCCTTCCTTTTGAGAAAGGACGTCGAGAAACTGGGTTCCTTTTTTAATGTCGAATTCGATGGAACGCAAATTTTCATTTGCCAGCGATTCGTCCACGGCGTTTGCGACGGCCAGAATTTTGGATTCCATGGGGATATCTTCCTTGACCAATCCGTCGGGAAAACCGGTTCCGTCCACTTTTTCGCATTGATGGCGGATGATAACGCCCAACCCCTTCAAGCGGAAATGGAATCCGACAAATTCTTCGCCAAAAACCGGAAACATTTCAAAAATTTTATTTTCGTTGGGGGTCAATTTTTCCGGGTCGGCGCTTAGTAGACGGCTTGGAAATGACAGCTTGCCGATGTCGTGGTACAAACCGGAAAAATTGCATAAATCCGCTGGCGAGACGCCCATTTGGGCGGCCAGTTTTTCGCAAAGCCAGGAAACGTTTTTTGCGTGACAAGCGAATTCCGGATCGAAATAATCAGCGAGATGAAAAGGAAACCTCAGGGCGTGAAACATCTCCTTGTTCAAAAGCTGGGCTTTGGATTTCAACTTCTCTTGTTGGCGTCCCTCTTCCTTGGATATCTGTTTTTGCGCCAGCGTTTCCTTCCTTTTTTCCAAACAACCCCGGATTTCTTTCACAAGATCGTCCAGGTCTATCGGTTTGTGAATGTATCCATAAGCCCCGTATTGCATGCACTCTTCGACTTTTTTCAAATTGTCCACCGCCGTGGCCATGATGACTTCCACGTCCGAATCGCGAAGCTTTATCATTTTCAAGGCCTCAACGCCGGTTAGAAAAGGCATTTTAATATCCAGGAGAATGCAATGAGGTTTGAATTCTTCCAGTCTGATAAGCGCCTCTTCGCCGTCCCCGGCTACCTCCACAAGGTATTTTTCGCTCTCAAGAAACTCTTTCAGGACGGAACGGACTTCCGATTCGTCGTCGACAACCAGAATTTTAGAATACATTGCGGATTGAGACATAATAGATTCCAGGAAGGGAGGTTAAAAACTATCGCTATTCCATATTCTAAAACATTCCGATGAAAATCACAAAAACCTATTTTTTGGATTTCCGCCGTTTCAATTCATCTTTTTCAGTTCCCCAGTAAAGCTCTTCAATTTCACATATGACTTTATCGGGGTTTTCAAAAATATCGCTGCCCTTAACCGTCATGGGAACAAATCCGTGTTTTGTTAAAAAGATTTCCTTTCCCTTGGCTTTTTCCATTTGGTCCAAAGTTTTCTTTTGAAATTCCATTGCGTCAATTTCAAGGGCGATTTTCAAGTTCCTCTCCGGGTCGTGATAAAAGCCGACCGTCTCAATCAAAAAATCCAAAACATATTTACACTCGCCCGTTTCCAACTTGTCGGACGGAAAAATCTTGCCTTCAGAATTGACGGGACATTGAGGAATGATGCGGTGAAACGTGAATCCGCCGCCAACGTCGTCCTTCTGGCGCATTTCATTAAATGCCAACCACACGTATAGAACCTTGGCGTAGGGAGTTTTGACGTCACTGAGCCCTCCTCCAGCGCCATCCTGATAATAAGCGCTCAGCTTATTAAAAAACTCGAGTTCCAAATCCCGCTTGGATTCTGTATTGATTTCGTCGGGCATAAAATTCCGAAAAAATTAGACGTTCTTGATTGGTAAATCTATCTTTTGCCTTAAAAACAGTCAAAAGGCAAGACATTAAAACCGCGAAAACGGTTCGGGAAACCCCACCTTTGATCCCTGTTTAGCAGTCCTCCTGGCCAAATTTTTTGCGAAAATTTTCAAAGCGAATTTGCATTTTGGCGCAAAATTCCTTATTCTTTTATAAATTCATATAACCCCTTGAATTTTAGGGAGGCGCACAGGTTTTTCGCCTTCCTGACGTTTGAATTTGTTATAATTATTTGATTCGGGCTTCAAAGAAAGTCTACAAATAATTCTAAAAGCTCGGCATAAATATTTTACGTTTTTAATTCAGCGTAAATTTTGCGGCCCATCGACAACTCGCCTGAACGCCAACAGGAAACAGGGATCTTTTTCATGGCCGAAGAACATTTTAATTTACTGATCAATCAGGACACCGAACTCAACTCCAACAAATACGTTTTGGTGGACATGGACGGTTTGTTGGCCAGCAACAAAAAGGTAAAACCAAAAGCGGAATCCAAGTATAAAGCTTTCTTTTATAACGATATCGACTTGGTTTCCACCGACGGGCAAAAGCTGGCCACATTAACCAACAATATTGTCGTTATCGTTTTAACCGAAGACGTCGACGGAAAATCCCTGTGCTTTGCCAGCTACCAGTACAAGGTGACCTGCCATGGCTGGGCCGCTAAGGTGCCCATCCATATCACCCTGACCGACCCCGACGGAGAGTTGATCAAAAAAATCGTCCTGCGGGAAATTGAAGTTTATTCCGGTTGCAAGGGATTGCCAGATACCCGTGTGGAATATTTCGATCCGGAGTTTTTTGATCGTCTGAATAAATTAAAACGAGGCGGGGACAATTCGCGATGGGTTAAATGTTAATCCCGATAAAATAAATCCATTCAAAATTATTTGTTTCATCGTTCATTTACACAGACCCCTCGGAAACTTTTAGCGACGCCTTTTCAATACCATGAATTATAACGATTGCCTGAATCATTTAAATACGATCCAAAAATTCGTTGTTGAAATTAAGAATGATTTTTTGGCGATCCAAAAATCTCCAGGCAGCGATAAACAGGAAAAAATCCGGCTCATCCAGAAAAAGCTGGATTACATGAATCAATTTGCCACCAGCGCAAAGAGCCAGATTCCTCAAATCTGTGAAAGCCTGAGCGGACCGGCAGGCGGGATGAAGAAGCTGGAGGCCGTTCACTTTATTCTCAAAAGCAGTTCTTCACTGAGAAACTGGTATCAATCCGAATTGGGCGTCGGTCCCGGCGATTTTTCCAACGACAATGTCAACAGCAGCATTGCCGACCAGGTCCTCAACGACGGCATATCGGACGGGGTCATCAAACAGGCGGGAGCAAACGGAGTGTACGTGTCCGCCAAAAAGAAATAGTCCCCGCCTTTAATCCCCCCTTCATCCAAAAAACCAGTACGCGGCAACAACGGCCGTTGCGATTCCCGCAAAATCCGCAAACAAACCGCACGCCAACGCGTGGCGGGAGCGACGGATTTGCACGGACCCAAAATACAGCGCCAGGACGTAAAAGGTCGTTTCCGTACTTCCCTGAAAAATGCAAGCCAACCGGCCCGCGAAAGAATCCGCTCCGTGAGTCGACATGGTCTCCACCATCATGCCGCGGGCGCCGCTTCCGCTCAGCGGTTTCATCAAAGCGGTGGGCGCGGCGTCGACAAACCTCGAGTCCGCCCCAACGCTTTCCACAGCCCAGCGCGCGCCCTCCAAAATAAAGTCCAGCGCCCCGCAGGCGCGAAACGCTCCCACGCCCGCCAACATGGCGACTAAATAGGGAAACACCGTGAGGACCACTTGAAACGCCTCCCTGGCGCCTTCAATGAAGGCGGCAAAAACGTCCACGCCCTTTTTGTGCGCCATCGCCAGGAAGGCAACGATAATTAGAAATAAAAGAAAATTACTGAACAACGCGGATTGCGCTTGCATGACCGACTGGCTCAAAGCCGAAAAATAACCCGCCGTCCCGGCGACCAATGCGAAGGCTCCCCCTAGATAAAGCAGGACCACGGGATCGTTCAATTTCACTTTCTGGTAAAAAGCGGCGGCGCATATTCCCGCCAGCGTGGAAATAAATGTTGCGATTAAAATTGGAATGAAAACGTCCGTCGGGTCCGCCGCCCCCTGCTGGGCGCGGTAGGTGAATACGGCAATGGGAAAAAGTGTGACCGAAGAGGTATTGATTACCAGAAACATGATTTGATCGTCGCTGGCAGTTTCCTTGTCCGGGTTGAGGCTTTGCAATTCCTTTATGGCCTTGAGTCCCAGAGGCGTAGCGGCGTTGTCTAGCCCAAGAACATTGGCCGACAGGTTCATCAACATCGCCCCGTTGGCGGGGTGCCCCCTGGGAACGCCGGGAAAAAGCCTGGAGAACAAGGGAGCGATACAACGTTCCAAAACCTGAAGCGCCCCGCCTTTCTCGCCTACGCGCATCATCCCCATCCAAAAGGCCATCACCCCGGCCAGCCCCAAGGATACTTCGAACCCGAGTTTGGCCATGTCAAACACGGCCTGCATGATTTGGACGAAGACCTCTCCCCGCCCCAGCGCCAGCCACTGGAACAAGGCCGCGCCGAACGCGACAAAAAAGAATCCCATCCAAATGATATTCAACAAAACAATTCCTTTTCGGTAAAATGAACCCAGATTGGGCGAACCAATTGTATTACAATTCTCATTCCTATTAAGAACTTATACGATCACCAAGCTATGAAACTGTTAAACCTTGTGGTCATTGCGGGGGAAGGATTACAGGGGGATTATTTCATCGGGCGGTTGAGTCGCCAGTTTCCATTGAGCGCGGTTTTTATCGAGTCTACCCATTATCCGCCGCCGATAATTAATAACGCGGAGGAGCGGGCGGATTGGGATTGGTTTTTTGAGCGCCGTAACAGCTACGAGCAAAGCGCACTCGTCGAACAAACGCACATCGAGGCAGGCAATCGAACGCCGATTATAAACGTTGCCCGCGGCGGTTTGGAGAATGGAGATATTCAACGCCAAATCCTGACCTTTTCTCCCGATCTGATCGCTATTTTCAATACCGGCGTCCTGAGCCAAAATTTTATAGAAATTTTCAGCGGGAACATTATCAACCTGCACGTCGGCCTTGCGGACAAATATCGCGGGTCTTCGTGTAACTTCTGGCCGATCCACAACCGCGACCTGAAAGGACTGGGCGCCACCGTGCATCAGGTGAGCGCGGAAATTGACGGCGGCGATTATTTCGCGCGCGAGGCGATTGAGCTTGAAGCGTCCGACTGTCTCCAGTCCTTGATAGCCAAACCTCTTATCAAGGGAACCACACTAATGGCCCGAACCATTCGCGACTGGCAAGGCGGCGAAATAAAAGCGGCTCCCCTCCCCGCAAAAGGCAAATTATATTTAAAAAAAGACTTTCAACCGGCGGCGATCCGCAAGGTCCGGGAGATGGAACGTTCCGGCGAATTGCAGAGCATGATTTCAAATCAAGTCAGGGATTGAATGGACGTTTCAACATTCACGGCAAACCGCGCTTACGTCAACCCGGATTTCTTACTATAATAGGAGCGCCTTTGAACGGGGGAAGACTTTGGATAAACGTGATGGCAAATAAAAAAATTTTAGCGGCGATTGTTTTTTGGATGTTAGCGATTCCGGCGTCGGCGTCCTTCGCCCAGGCTTTTCTGGAGGAAACCGACTCCACCTACATCAACCTGGGCCTGATTTCCTATTCGACCGATTATGTATTACAGGAAGACCTTAGCTCCATTACTTTCAAAATCCGCAATAACACCAGCCGATCGATCAGCTCCATGTTCGCCTGGGTTTACCGGTTCCAGGAAAGCGAGGAAGGCGTCCCAGGCAGTTTTTTGCTCGTCAATAATCCTCACCGAGGTTCAGTAACCGTCAAGGGCGGCGCCCATCCGCCGGGGCTGATCCGTGAATGGCGTTTTGAAATTTTGAAGCGGCGTCGAACGGCTCAGGGGAACGAGGAATACACTTTGCGGGTGAGTCCAAAATCTATCTTTTATCTCAATATAGAACCCGCTCCGCCGCCAAAAGACCCAGACGGGCCAAGGGAAACCCGGCAGTAATACGCCTGAATGCGGGCAGGGAATCCCGGACGTTTTGCGGTCAATATCTTTTAGGATTTAGAGGCGTACTTCCGCGTTTCGGAGATCAGAGCGGCTTTTGTATAGTTGCCTTTCTGAAAAACTTTCACCACTCCATCTCCCAGGTCGGAGCGCTCTTCCAGAGACAACTCATTTCCCGATAAGGCCAGAACCGGGACGTCCTTCAATTCTTCGATCTTACTCAGTTGTTGGAGAAACTGGATTCCATCGGCTTGCGAAGAAGTCAAATCAAGGATGATCATTTTCGGAATCGTTTCTTCCAGGGAAGTGAAAGCTACTTTATTGCTTTCAGCCAACAGGACTTTCCAACCCTCCATCACCAGAATTTTCCGCATCATTTCACGGCAAATCAAATCGTTCTGAACCAAGAGCGCGGCGGAAGATTCCAGGGGTTTACGATAGGTTTGCACGGTTTTCAGGAACAGCTCCCAATCGAGCGGTTTGCGCAAACACTCGGCGGCGCCCGAGGCCTCGCTCTTTGGTTTTTCATCCTGCAAGGAAAGCAGGATGACGGGAATGGTGGTCAGGGCTGGATTGTTTTTCAAGTTATTCAATGTAGACCAACCTTCCAGACTGTCCGTCTTAAGGTCTATCACGATCAACCAGGGCCGGATTTCCAAAGCCTTTTGAATTCCTTCCTGAACGGACGCCATTTCCACCTCAAACTCGTTCTTTTTCAAAAACCGCGTGATTAAGTGCCGGACCATCGGATCCTCGTCGATCAATAAAATCACGTCTCTTTCCCTCTCGGCAGGAAGCGTTTTTTCATCGCTCGATTGGGTGCGAGGCTCCTCCGGAGAGAGGGAAGGTTCTTTCCATTCATAATCAAAAGGCGCGCGCGCCGGTTCATCCGCAAAATCGGGAGTTGTTTTGACGGAGCGGGAGACGTCGAGAGGAAGCGTAAGGGTAAAAGTGGAACCCTTTCCAAGCTCGCTTTTTACGGTAACATCCCCTTTCATCAACCGGCTCAACCGGCGGCTGATGGCGAGGCCCAGCCCGGAGCCCCCGTACTTGCGGGTGGTCGATGAGTCGGCCTGGGTAAACTCGTCAAATAATCCCTCCTGGTCTTCCATATCTATTCCAATCCCGGTGTCGGAAACATCGAAGCAGACATATTGCCTTCCCCTGACCGCATTACGCCTTACCGAAAGTAAAACGTCCCCCGCCTGGGTAAACTTGCAGGCGTTCCCCAAAAGGTTCAGAAGGATTTGGCGAATGCGCGTTTCATCTCCCATCATGTAACCGATATCCTTGGGGCAATCCAGCAACAATTGATTTTCATTTTTTTCAGCGAGAGGGCGCAGGGAACCGGCTACCATTTGAGCCAGGGATTGTATATCCAGGTTTTCTATGTGCAATTCCATCCTGCCGCTTTGAACTTTGGAAAGATCCAGGATGTCGTTGATGAGGCTTAATAAATGCTTTCCCGCGGAATCTATGGATTTCAATTCATCCTTGAAATCCGAGTTCCCGGCCTCCTCCATCTCATATTGCAATATTTCGCAAAACCCCAAAATGGCGTTCAATGGCGTTCGGATTTCATGGCTGACATTATCGAGAAACTCGCCCTTGGCCCGCGCGGCGACCTCCGCCTCGTCCTTGGCCACCATCAAGGCCTCTTCGGCAAGGTTTCGATAGGAGATTTCCTCTTTCATTATCCGCGCCTGTTCCTCGAGCTCCAGAGTGCGCAAGCGAACCTTTTCCTCCAGGCTTCTGTTTTGCTCGTAATACAGCCCGTATAAATACGAGCTTTCAAGCGCGTATGCAGTGTTCTGTAAAATGATCGACAGGGGATAAGATATGGCTTCGTTTATATTATCCGTTTCATCGGAAACTACCCCGTAAAACATGCCTCGAATCCTGGACTTGGTTGTCAAGACGTGCAGGATAATGGATTTGTCCCGTTCCCTGGACTTTACGACTACAGAACGGTTTTGATTCAAAGCCCAGGAAAAAGTTCCGTCTTCAATCAAACGATCCACTTCGCTTTGGATATTGGCTTTAGCTTCGTCCGGCGTCCATTGTTCTAGAATAAAATCGTTGTCCCCGTCGTTCACGAGAAAAAAACCAAAAACCTCAAACCTGAGAATTCTCTCCAAATGGCTTTGGCAAATCCGGAACGTCTCCCTGGGATCCTTCACCCCGGCTTCGTGTTGCAATTCCCCCAGGGAGGTCAGGGTTTCCATTCCAAACAGATACCATTGAACAAGGCCCTCCAGATATTTGACCCGCAGTTCCTTGCTATTGGAATCTTTTGAAGTTTCGTCAACGCTCATGAATTAACTGTTTTCGCTAAAGGTTCTGACAACGTCGGGGAACTGGACGTTAACTTGATCCACTATATGAGAAATCATGCTCGAAGGCATTTGAATTTTTTCCCAGGCTTTGGGGTCCAGGGGAGGGACGAAGGAATCCCCGCTGTTGCCTAGTTCCAGCGCGTGGACGATGAGGTCCGCCGTATGAACGATGGAGGTTTCCATTTGAAATTGTCGAGCGACGGATGGGTTGTGGTGATAGCGTACGGGCTCAATCAAGCTGGCGGGCAAGTTCCATTTTTTTAACAATTCGCCGCCCACTTCGGCATGATCAAAGTCCAACGTTTCCTTTTCTATTTTATAGAGAAGCTTTTTATCATTGGCACAGGAATCCAGAGAATCCTTCACAACGTCCGGAATATTCAACAGCATCAACAATCGCCCCAGATCGTGCAACATTCCAAGCACGTAATAACGCTCGGAGTTAAATTCCTTTTTATAAACCGCAATGATTCTGGCCGTCAGCCCGCAGGCGACGCTGTGTTTCCAAAACGATTCCATATCAATAATGGAACCCGGAACGTTCTTGAATTGCCTCACCACCGTGGTGGCCAACACCAGATCTCGCAGCTGCCCCATTCCGATGATAGTGATGGCATGAGAAATGGTCTCAATTTTTGATGAAAAACCGTAAAAGGAACTGTTGGCTAATCTTAACAAGCGCCCGGAAAGGGAGGGGTCCCCGCTAATGATTCTAGCAATTTCGGAAAAAGTGATTTCTGGATCTTCCACCGCCTGATTTATCTGGTGAAAAATTGTCGGTAAGGACGAGATGTCCGGGGAAACATTTACGAGGGTTTCAGCGCTTATCGTCATCTAGTTTCCCGTTAAATATTTGAGGCCCGTTTGTTTTTTAAGCAAACGCTAAAGAGTTCCTTTATGGCGGGATGTCGCGGGTCGGTATGAATAAAAATCTCGATCAATTCTTTTTCAAACTCCTTGTTTTCTTCAGTTCCCGAAACAGCCTCTTCCATTTTTCTGATCGGCCCATCGCCTGGGCTTTTTACAAATGCTTCGGAAATTCCCCAGGCTTTAAAGACGCGAATATTTTTGTCCGACAAAGCCGTTTCAGGCAAAAGCAAAGTGCGACCGTTCTGGTCCTTTACTTTCTGGGCCAGCACCATTCCCTGCTTGAGATCCACAAGTTTCAGCTTCTGCAAGTAACACCCAAATTTTTAATAGGTTAACAATTACCTAAATTATAAAGGCGACCTCAAAGGTTTGTCAATTTGCTTCTATGTTTCGAAAAAGGGCCTTAATTTTAAAACCTCGATTTTTTCTAATAAACCTGGTCAACAAACTTGCGCTTCGCCGCTCCAAAAATATAAAATTGAGAGTCTATAAATTTATTGGAGAACAGGTTTCCCGTTTTCTAACCTGAAAACCCCAAATCGGACAAGCGTTATGAAAAAAAAATCCACTCCAATATTTGAAGGCTTGGCGACGTTTTTATTCGGCGATTCTAAAATGCGTCCAGACGACCTGGGATTAAAAAACGGACGGCTGGCCCCCTGCCCCGCCTCGCCCAACTGCGTGTCCTCTTTTGCCGAAAAAAAGAAATGGCGCGTAGAACCCTTTCGCTTCGACGTTTCTCCAAAAGAGGTTTTGAAGCGTTTGCCACCCCTGTTATCCAGTTTGGGAAACGCAAAAACTATCAGCCAATCGGAAAATTACCTGCACGTGGAACTGGCCTCAAAATGGATGGGATTCGTGGACGACGTAGAGTTTTTTATGGATGGAAATAACAAAGCCCTTCACTTCCGTTCCGCGTCCCGCGTGGGTCACAGCGATTTTGGGGCGAACAGAAAACGCATTGAGTGGATTCGGGCGCAACTAGAGAAAGAATTCGGACAAAAATAAAAGCCCGACGTTCCGCCTTGGCGGGACACGTCGGGCTTTAATTGAGTCCAGTCGGTTTTACTTGTCTACCTGTTGCTGGCGACGCTGACCGTGGAAATGCTTTACGCTTTCGTAAGGATCCAGGGTGGACTCGTCCAGCGCCTTTTTGTCGTCCTTATAAAGTGAGTAGGTGTTCACCGTTTCCACGCCGGTGAGAGCCGTGGACACGCCGGGGGCGACGTAATTCACCGGATTTAACAAGCTGTCAGCAACCCTGCCTACTGCGTCGCGCGTCGTTGACGGGCCAAACAATGGAAGCACCAGATAGGCGCCCGGCTTGGCTCCGTAATGGGCCAGGGCCTGGCCAAAATCTTCGTTGGCGGGACTCAGACCATAGCGGTCGCCGGCGACGTCATTCATTCCTCCGAGGCCCAGGGTGGAATTGATTAAAAACCGGTTCAACACCGTTTTGGTCTTTCCCCCATCGCCTTGCAAGGCGCTGCTGAAAAAACGCACCGGCGCCCCCACGTTTGTGATCACGTTTCGAACCGCGACGCGGCCTTTTTTCGGAACGAGCTTTGTGTACCCTTTGGCGAAAGGATTGAGAATGTATTCCGCCAGGGAATCGTTTACCTTATACATAAACCGGTTATAGCGTTCGTACGGATCTTTCAAGGTAGGCGCTTCCTTGGTCTCTTCGGCAAACGGGTCTTCAAGGTCGTCAAACTTTTCCGCTTCCTTATTTTCAACGGGCACGCCCTGGCCCTGTGAATCCCCCGTCATAGGCTCGATATTTTTCTTCAGTTCAAAATCCACCTCTTCCGCAAAAGAGCCTGCAGGTCCGAGCATTAAACCGAGCGACAAACAAATCAATAACCCTTTCCACCCGTATATCGTCTTCAAGGTTCACTCCTCCTTTTTGGGCGTGAGCGCCGCATGCCCGTTAAAAAGACCGCAATTTTCACCCGTACAAATTATCATAAAATTCATTTCCCGTCCTAACTATTGACTAATAGGGCCGCTAATTGTTAGAAATAAAATTCTGTCCATGATTCCGGGATTTCGCATGGATAAATTGCACCATCGGATCGGGCCATACGCCAGTTTCCAACACCAGCCCGTCGCGAATATTTAAAGATTGGTTTAAGTCCAACGGTTCGGCTTCCTGGAATTCCCATTTAGTGAATAATGAAAGGCTGTTTTCAGTAATCATATATTAAAGTCTCAGGTTTTTAAATTTCCTTACAATTTAATAAGGCCCGCGAATGTGTTGGGTTACACATTCCTCATAGTATTTCGCAATTTGCTCATGCACGGCCGGGGACAAGGGAGGCAGGTTTTTCGCGGCTACGTTCCCTCGAATTTGATCGGCCCGGACGCCTCCGGGAATAATAACGGAAACCACGTCAAAATCCAATATCCAACGAAGAGCAATTTGGTACAGAGGAATCTCCGCAGGCGCCAACGATTTCAAACTCTCGGCAAGCTCCACCCCTTTTTCGAATGGAATTCCTGCAAACGTTTCTCCCACATTGAATTGGGCGCCGTCGCGATTGAAATTGCGATGGTCGTTCTCAGGGAAAACGCGATCCGCCTTCATGGCGCCGGAAAGCAAACCGGAGGCCAACGGCAGGCGAACGATGATGGCGACCCCCTTTTCCTTCGCCTTTTGAAAAAGAACCTTGATGGGCTTTTGCCGGAAAATATTAAAAATAATCTGCAACGAAACCAAACCATCCTGCTCCAGACAAAACAACGCTTCCTCCATGGACTCCACGCTGGCGCCGAAATTCTGGATTTTTCCTTCCTTCCGCAAAACTCTCAGCCACTCGAAAGCTTCCCCGCGATAAAGAATCTCCGGCGGTATGCAATGCAATTGAGTGAGATCCAGGGTTTCCAACCCCAACCGCTTTAGGGACGCCTCGGTGTGTCGACGAAAAACCTCCGGAGAAAAGTTTTTTTCGTTTCCGGGATCGGGAAACCGTCCCAGCTTGGTCGCCACAAACGGTTTTGAATTCTTCGATTTTAAAAACTCGCCAATCCGTCTTTCGCTGAGACCTGCGCCATAGACGTCCGCCGTGTCGATAAAATCAACGCCCGACTCCTCAGCGGCATCCAACATTTCTCGGGCGGTTGCCGTGCCGACGTTCCCCCAACAATCGCTTCCTAATTGCCAAGTTCCCAATCCGATGGGAGAAAAATTCAAACCGGTTCTGCCGAAAGGTCTTGAAGTCATTATTTCCAAAGAAAAGTTTAAGCTAGACGCCGCTTATTTCAATTTATAAAAACTGTTGGCTATAATCCCTGCCTCAATTAAGATGCTTTTTGGATTTGACGGCTTTGACAATAAAATCGATTCGTAATTTTGACCACAAATCGACTATTCGGAATAATTGAGTCCGTCGCGTCTTCCGGGTTTTCTGAAACCAGCCTTCACCGGCAACACTTTAATCCCAGGCGGAACCATGGCCGACATTCGAGTTTTGGTAGTTGACGACGCTGTCGTGGTCCGAAAAACGGTTTCGACTGTTCTTACCGAATCGCCGGGCATTGAAGTGGTCGGAATCGCTCCCAACGGGAAAATCGCCTTGGCAAAAATCCCGCGGCTCGATCCCGACATTGTCATCCTCGATATTGACATGCCAGAAATGGACGGGCTGGAAACCCTCGTGGAGATACGAAAATCTTACGGCACGCTCCCTGTCATCATGTTCAGCGTGCTTACAGAGCGATGCGCTTCGGCCACCATGAAGGCGCTGTCTCTTGGAGCCAACGATTATGTAACGAAACCGTCTAACGTAGACGTCGTCGGATCGGCCAACGATTACATTCGCGCGGAACTGGTGCCAAAGATAAAAATTTTCTGCCGAGACGTCCAAGCGGAAAAAGTTGACCCCGCATCGGGACAAGTGTCGGGAGACGTACAAGCCCCACACGCTCCCAAGGCGACCCTCAAACCGCCGCCCTTTAAAATACCCGCCGCCAAACTGGAAATCATCGCCATCGGCGTATCTACCGGGGGTCCCAGCGCCCTGGCCGACTTAATGCCAACTCTCCCAAAAAATATTCCCGTGCCCATTGCTATCGTTCAGCACCTGCCCAAATATTTCACCAAACATCTGGTAGATCGACTGAATGAATGCGCCCGCCTGAAGTTTCACGAAGGCCTGGAAGGAATGCTTCTTGAACCCGGCCAGGTCTATGTGGCTCCAGGGAATTTCCATATGGAGCTAAAAAAACGCGACGGAAAAGTCCGAATTCATGTCAATCAGAATGAGAAGGAAAATTCCTGCCGACCGGCGGTGGACGTTTTGTTCAGGTCGGTCGCCGAGGTTTACGGGGACCATGGACTTGGGGTCGTTCTGACAGGAATGGGCAAAGACGGACTGGAAGGCTCGAAACATATTATCCAGGCGGGCGGACGGGTAATGGTTCAGGACGAGCAGACCAGCGTGATCTGGGGAATGCCGGGCTACGTTGCGCGCAACGGTCTGGCGGATAAAATCCTCCCCCTTGCAAGTATAGGCGAAGAACTGATCAACAGAGTCAAGCTTCAAAGGCCGGGCTGGGAGCCGGAATTTACTTGAACGCAACGACTCAACGGTCAGGCCTTAAGCTTATTCCCCGGCTGAAACCAAGGCGTCAGGGATCGGCTCATTTCCAGAATCCATACCGACCAGCTTGTCGACGTCCAGAACCAGCATAAGTTTGTCCCTTAACTTGTAGACTCCCTGAACCAAATCCCGGATAGTTTCATTTAAATTCTCGGGAGGAGGTTCGTAGGCGCCCAGCGGTAAATTCAATACGTCGCCGATTGCATCCACCAACAAACTTGTCGCCTCTTTCCCGTTTCGCACCACAACATTCATGGGCAGGCGATGACCTGGCAGGGGTTCGAAGTTCAAACGGCTCCGCAAATCAATGGCGGTGATTATCTGCCCACGCAGATTGATCAGACCTCGGACTTCCGGCGGCGCCAGGGGAACGGAAGTCATCTCCTGGTAGCGGAAAACTTCTTGAACCGCCAACACCTCAATGCCGAACAAATAACCGTTCAGGGTGAATGTGCAAAATTGTTTTTCAACAGCCATGGAACCCATTCCGTTTTAAATCCAAAATTGGATAAAATCCTTTTTCCCTAACGCGCACTGGACAAAAGTTTAACGTCCGCCTCAACCGTTTCCTCAAAGAAGGAGGAATCGACCTTGCGAATCACGCCTTCATAATCCAGGAGGTCCGTCACACGACCGCGCGCGACAACCGAGCCTGCCACGCCTTCCTTTTTATAATCCCTCTTGACCGAAATGCTCTCTTTCACAATATCGACGATTTCATCCACCACTAACCCCACGCTACGTCCTAGCGAAGTATAAACAATCGTCGGCATTAAATCCTTTTCAGATTTCCCCTCGCGGTTCCCAAAAACTGACGAAAGAAAAATTAACGGCATGATTTCGCCGCGATATTGCACCACGTCTTGCTCCCCGGAGCGCTCGATGGAGTCGCGTTTGATTTCCTCCAGCCGGGTCACTTTGGATAGAGGAATGGCCATTCTTCCCTGGGTTCCTATACCAAAGATTAGTAAAGTCTGCTGGTCGTCCCTGGAGGCGGTTTTTTTCTCGACGTCTTCTTTGGTTTCAAGCCGGGAGGATGCGATCAAACGGGCCTTTTTGGAGATCCCCATGACGTCTAAAATGAGAGCCACTTTTCCGTCTCCCATTATGGTTGCTCCCGAATACACTGAAATTCCGCTCAATTGTTTTCCTAAAGGCTTCACGACAATTTCCTCGGTATCATTGACGCCTTCCACAATCAATCCGAACTGGCGGTCGTCCGCCTGCACAATCACCAAATTGACGATTTCCTTGTTTTCCGGAGCGGGAACGTTCAATTCGCTGTGCAGTTCCACGAGCGGCAACAGGTTCCCGCGCAAACGATAAACCGGAACGTCATGAATCATCTCGATCCCATTTTGAGCTTTATCCCCTTCCAATCGCACCAGCTCCACCAGGCTGGCCTGGGGAATGGCGTAGCGATTGCCCGCGCAGGTAATGATCAAAGCGGGTACAATCGCCAACGTCAGGGGAATTTTAACCTTCAGAGTGGTTCCCTGCCCCACTGTGGATTGAACGTCGACGGTCCCGCCGATTTTTTCAATGTTGGTTTTCACGACGTCCATCCCCACGCCGCGCCCGGAAACATTGGTGATCGCCGCCGCCGTAGAAAATCCAGGCAGGAAAATAAGGTTCATCATCTCCCGTTCGCTCATACGCTCAGCCTGTTTTTCTGTGACCAGGTCTTTGGCGAGGGCTTTGGCCCTTAGCATTTTGGGATCGATTCCGCCGCCGTCGTCGCAAACGTCGATATTGACCATTCCGCCTTCGTGATAGGCCTTCAGAACCAGCAAACCTTCCGGGTTCTTTCCCCCCCGTTCTCTTTCTTCCGGCGACCCAATCCCATGGTCCACCGCATTGCGAACAATATGGGTCAAAGGATCCTTGATCGCCTCGATCAGGGTTTTATCAAGTTCGGTTTCCTTGCCCGTCATTTCCAGGCGCACTTTTTTGCCGCAGGAAAGAGCCAGATCGCGCACCACTCGCGGAAATTTATCCCAAATATTTCGGATAGGTTGTAAGCGGGTTTTCATCACACGTTCCTGGAGCTCGGACGTGATCAGGTTGAGAGTTTGACTACTCGCGGCAAATTTGGAGTCCGTAGAGGATTCGGTAAATTGCAGGATCTGATTGCGCGCCAAAACCAGTTCGCCCACGAGGTTCATGAGACCGTCCAGCAAACCTACGTCGACGCGGATACTGGAATCTACGGTCCGGCGTCCCCTGACCTCTGTCCGCCGATCGCTGGAAGCCCGTCTCTCAATTTCACCATAAGCTTCAGAAGTAATGCGTCGGTCGCCGGAGTTACGCCTTTCAATTGAAATTCTCCTTTCGTCCGATTTAAGGTCTTCCCGATCCGGCGGAGGCGAAATAGATACGCTATCGTCAATCACCATGCTCTCAAGAGTCTTGACCAACTCTGTATAATCGGCGTCGCCTTCGCGTCCGCTGACCTCTATGCTGGAAAGAATCTGTCGAATAGCGTCCACCAGAGTCAACAGGGCGCTGGCAATTTCCCGGTTGAAAATCAATTCACCATCGCGCATTTTGCTGAGCAGGGTTTCGCCTACATGGGAAACGGTTTCCAATTTTACAAGCCCCAGGAAACCGCAGGTCCCCTTGATCGTATGAATGGTCCGGAAAATACTGGCCAGCAGATTTTCGTCGCCTGGCGCTTTTTCCAGTTCCACGAGATCGCGATCCAACTGATCCAGGTTTTCGTAACTTTCAATCAGAAACTCATCGACAATATCAGCCATACTTTCATCAACCGCCGCGCCTGCCTGCTCCGTCGAGGACGAGGGTTCAACCAGAGAGGACGAAGCCAGGTACTCGCCCTGATTAAGCCGGGTAAGCGTTTCCACCAATTCTGAATAATCTACGTCCCCCTCGTTTCCGGTGGTTTCGATGCTGGAAAGAATTTGGCGGACGGCGTCCACCATGGCCAGCAATTCGCTGGCAATCATCTGGTTGAAAATCAATTGCCCGTCGCGCATTTTGCTCAATAAATTTTCACCGACGTGGGCGATGGATTCCAACTTGGAGTATCCAAAAAAACCGCAAGTTCCCTTGACGGTATGAACCGCGCGAAATATTCCAGACAACAGGCCGGGATCCGAGGGATCCTGCTCCAGCTTTACCAGGTCGCGATCCAATTGGTCCAGGCCTTCATGGCTCTCGATGAGAAATTCCTCGACAATACTGTCCAGTCCATGTTGGGAACCGGCCGAACCGGACTCCGGCCCGGCGGCAGGATCGGGAACTCGTGGTTCTTGAGGAGTGAGTTCTGAATCTGAAAAAAAATCGGAATTTTTGGTATCGTCGACCATATGGCGTCTTTGGATCGCGGCTTGATAAAAATTCACATGTTGTAACTAAAATGGGTTCTGCAAGGGTATTATAACCCTAATTGAAAGTCAATGTAATATACAAGCAAAAATCAATGACCCGGCTCTAAAAAGTTTATTAGCGTTATGTATGGAAAATACCTAGCGGGAAAAAACCGACTCGCTTGAGTCAGGGAAAGAGTTGCTTGATCTTCTCTTCAAACTGGTTGGCGTTAAACGGTTTGACAATGTATTGACTGACGCCAGCCTGAACGGCCTCGATAATTTTTTCTTTCTGCGCCTCGGAGGTGACCATTAAAAAGGGAAGGTTTTTGTGTCCCGTTTCACTGCGTAGCTGTCGCAAAAAATCGATGCCCTTCATTTTGGGCATGTTCCAGTCTGAGATCACCAAATCGACGCTGGCTTCGCCAATTTTTTTCAAAGCCGCCTCCCCGTCTTCGGCGTCGACAATATTATCTGAAACAAACCCCATTTGTTTCAGATTGGATTTGATGATCTTGCGCATCACCGTCGAATCGTCCACCACCAAAACCAATTTTTCTTTATAAGACATTTTTCAACAGGGGATTTTTTGGCAATCGAAGGGAAATAAAAAACTCATAAAAACTCGAACCGAATCCTTTTATCAGGCCACAACCTCTTCCAGGCTTTCATAAATCGTATCGCGCTCCATGGGAACGCGCCCGGTCTCGCGGATCATATCGATGATCGTGTTTTTATGGAAAATCTGGTCCGTGGCCGCGCCCGCCGCGTGAATGATTTTTTCCTCCACCACCGTGCCGTCCATATCGTCCGACCCGAAACACTGCGACAACTGCGCAACTTTGGGAGTCACCATGATCCAGAACGCCTTGATGTGCGGAAAATTATCCAGCATGAGCCGGGAAACAGCCAACGCGCGCAAGTCCATCTGCCCCGTGGCGCTCGGCAATTTTTCCAGCGGAGTATTTTCGGGATGAAACGCCAGCGGGATAAAAGTAACGAATCCGCCTGTCCGGTCCTGCAACTCCCGCAATCGCACGAGATGGTCGACGCGCTCTTCTGCCGTTTCTATATGGCCGTAAAGCATGGTGGCGTTGGTTTTCATTCCGATTGAGTGGGCGGTTTCGTGAACTTCCAGCCACTCATCAGCCGCGCTTTTTTCGCCGCAGATTTTTTTGCGCACGCGATCGGCGAAAATTTCCGCGCCGCCGCCGGGAAGAGATCCCAAACCTACGTCTCTAAGTTCTTGCAACACCTCCCGGATAGACAATCCGGAAATTTCGGAAAAGAAATGAATCTCCACCGCCGTAAACGCCTGGATATGGACTTTGGGAAACCGCTCGTGCAAACCCGCCACCATGTCCACATAAAACTGAAACGGATAGTCTGGATGCAGACCGCCAACGATATGAAACTCGCTGACCTTGCCTTCCATGTATTTTCCTGCGTCGTCGAAAATTTCCTCCAGCGATTTTTCATACGCCTTCGGGTCGTCGGCCTTAACGCCAAAAGCGCAGAACCGGCAGTTATAAACACAAATGTTGGTCGGATTAATGTGACGATTGTTGATAAAAAACGTCTGGTTGCCATTGATCCGTTCCCGCACCAGATTGGCCAGATAGCCCACGCCCATAAGGTCGTGAGTATTGAACAGAGCGACGCCGTCTTCAAAAGACAGGCGCTTCCCCACCCTGACCATTTTTTCCATAGGCTTCAAAACTGGATCTTGAAATTCAAATAACATGCGCACGATTCCTTAAATTTTTGAGCCTCAAATAGTAACAATTAAAGCGTTTGCGATCCACTTTAAATTTCCTATTCCAAATTCAATTCCAAACGCAATCAATCATCACGCCAAGCATCAACACCACGCTGATCCCGCTGTTGACGTTGAAAAAGGCGACATTAACTTTCGATAAATCTTGAGAGCTGACCAATGAATGCTCATACCACAGCAATGCGGCAACCAGCGCCACACTTTGAAGGTACACGAAGCTCAAAAGTGGTGACACAGACAACACCAACAGAAAAACAAGCATCATCGCGTGTGAGATTTTGGCAATTTTTAAAGCCCGCTCGACCCCAAATTTTTGTGGAATGGAATGCAGGTCATTCTCGCGGTCGTGGTCCACGTCCAGGCTGGAATAAATAATATCGAATCCCACAAGCCAGAACACCACCGCCGTGCCCAGGACCAGCGACACCATGGATATCTCCTCGCGCACGGCCACCCAGGCACCCACCGGCGCGCAGGCCAGCGCAAAACCCAGAGCCACGTGAGAATACGATGTGAACCGTTTGGTCAGAGAATAGAAAAACACAATTCCCAATGCGACGGGCGAAAGCCAGAGAGCCAGATCGTTCAACATGGCGCTGGAAAATATAAAAAAAGCCGAAGACGCGGCGAGGAATATGTAGTACTGATTTTGCGAAACCCGACCAGACGGCAAGGCTCTTGCTCGCGTTCTGGGATTGGATTGGTCGAAGCGGGCGTCGACGATGCGGTTGAACGCCATCGCGGCGTTACGCGCCCCCAGCATGGCCGCAAAAATCCAGCCCAGGGTACTCCAGGCCGGCAAACCCTCAGCCGCGAGAAAAGCGCTCATCACTGCAAACGGCAAGGCAAACACCGTGTGCTGGATTTTTATATCCGTTAGTATTATTGGAAGTTTGTTAAGAAAATTTATCACCCTCGAATCCTAAAAAATAATTTGCCAAAATTATTAAACCTTTTTGGGAAACCTCTCTATTTTTAACATATTCATTAGCCGAGGCGGGTTACTCGGCTACTTAGCCTTAGTGCTGGAGGGGGAGAGACAAACTCACCGTAGTTTGTGGCGGTTCCCGTATAAGATGTGCCTACTAGCACTGGCGCCTTTTACAAAAAAAAACGCCGCCTCGGATAACCGGGGCGGCGTGGAATATTAAACTCGGCGTCGACCTACTCTCCCACACAGTTGCCCATGCAGTACCATCGGCGCTGAAAGGCTTAACTTCCGTGTTCGGAATGGGAACGGGTGTGGCCCTTTCGCTATCGAGACCGAGAATTCTTTATGGAACCTCAATTAAGAGGAACGCTTTATTTTTTTGAACAATTGAATATAGTTTGAAAGCAACCGAGTTGGCGATCCGAGTAAACCCGGACCGCCGGGAAATTATAAAGGTCAAGCCTCACGACTTATTAGTACTGGTTAGCTAAACACATTACTGCGCTTACACATCCAGCCTATCAACCTCATAGTCTATAAGGAGTCTTTAGTCTTCCCGAAGGAAGAAGAGAAATCTTGTTTTGGAGTTGGCTTCCCGCTTAGATGCATTCAGCGGTTATCCGTTCCGAACGTAGCTACCGGGCAATGCGACTGGCGTCACAACCCGAACACTAGAGGTTCGTCCACTCCGGTCCTCTCGTACTAGGAGCAGCTCTCCTCAGATTTCTCACACCCACGACGGATAGGGACCAAACTGTCTCACGACGTTTTAAACCCAGCTCGCGTACCGCTTTAATGGGCGAACAGACCAACCCTTGGGACCTGCTTCAGCCCCAGGATGCGGTGAGCCGACATCGAGGTGCCAAACCG
>JAJDBB010000100.1 GCA_029261555.1 Nitrospinaceae bacterium
GGGAATTTATTGCCGAATATCGCAATCAGACGGGGACGTACCGAACTCTTTCCAGCGTTTCCGTTGATGCCGCTTTTGCGCGGCTCCTTCGCCGGGAATTGTTGAGCCGTGAAGAAATCGAAGACAAGCGTTCAGGATGTATGGACTACGTCTACGCGACCACCGAGCAAGGCGCGGTGATATTGAAATCAGTCGCGAGAAAAGTATGCAAAAGCTGAAAGCCAAAATCCACATTGCCAAAAAGGAACTTGGTCTCACGGACGAGGAGTACAAGGCCGCATTGTTCGCCGCGACGGGCAAGGAGAGTTCAAAGGATATGGATTACAGCGAACTCGTCGTCGTGATTAAACACTTCGAATCGAAAGGCTGGAAACCGAAACCGGCTCCCAGCCGGAGGGAGAAGGGCAAAAAGAGATTTGAAAACATCGGAGATCGCGGAACCCACATGGCCACGGAAAAACAACTGAACATGCTCCACGCGATATGGATGGACAGTAAGGCGGTGCGCGTCAAAACGGAAGCCGCCTTGCAAAAATTTCTGATGCGGATTGTCGGCGTCTCCGACCTGCGTTTTGTTGAAAAATGCGACGTCGGAAAAATCAGACGCGCCATCGAGGCGTTGAAATGAAAGGCAACCCCCGTCTCCAAAAGAGACGAGGGCCTTACGCCTATTCCGGGCACGGCGTGAAAACCTCCAACAACATTTTCACGATCCGAAAAATCAAAATTAATACATTTTTAAATCTTATGTCTATCACCTCCTTTCTTTTGATCAATTTTAAAAAGGACCGCCAATGACCGACCGCCCCATCCAACTCGAACTCGAATTCGAAGACCTCACCCTCGTCCCGGCAGGGACCGTCATAGAAGACGAGGGATCGCACCCCTGGCTGATCGACAACATCTGGTGGGATCGCGGCAACGGCGTCTTCGCCGGAGTTCCAAAGATCGGCAAAACCTGGCTGGTAATTTCCATGGCCGTCGCCGTCGCCTCCGGAAAACCCTTCCTCGGACGGTTCGCCGTTCAGCAGGGACCTGTCGTTCTCTACTCGCCGGAAGGCACCAGGCGGGAACTGCACGACCGCATTTCCAAAACCTGCCAGCGTTACGACGTCGATCCCCAATGGCTGGAACTTTTTGTCGCGGAAAAAAATCAACTTGAACTCGACGTCAAAAGCGACCAGGAGATCGTCGAAAAGATGATCGACAACCGCCGCCCGCGCTTTGTGATTTTTGATCCGCTGGCAAACTGTTTGAGCGGCGACGAAAACCGCGTCGAGGACGTTCGCAAGATGACGATGTTCATGTTGAAGCTGTCCAAAACCTATTCGGTCTCCACCATGATCGTCCACCACATGGCGAGGGGGAGCATGTTCATGCGCGGCTCTTCGGCGCTGGAAGGGTTTGGCGACAGCTATATATTTTTAGAGGAATCGAATCCAGGGAAGAGCCAACTGCGCTTCATCCAAAAACATCGCCACCCGCTCGATCCTCTCCCCGTGGAGTTGACCGTGGAAGACGATTGCCCAGGTATAGCGATTGCCGAGGACAGGGAAGAGGAGGTCGACAAATCCCTGGAGGAACGCATCCTTGAGCTTCTCAAAGAGCATAACCAGCCGATGTCGGTGCGGGAGGTCCGGGAGACGTTGTTGGGCGATTTTAAAAAGTATGGCCCGGCATTTCTGGCGCTGAAAAATTCCGAGTACATCAAACGGCATCGAGGCAAGTGGGTCCACGCCGACTTCAAAGAACATCGCGCCCCGAGGAAAAAGACCGGGCAGGCGCCTGGAGGCGAAAAAAAGAGGGAGAAGTCCAAAACCGAACAGGTCGAGCAGGCTCTTGACGACGCGCTGGTGATCTGTGATCCAGAGCCTCACGAAGAAGGAGAGGACAAAGGCGCGGGTGAAAAATGAATCTCTCTCTACAGTGGGCGTACTTAGGGTGAAAATTGGACGATTTCTGGGTGGTGTGGTTTGCTCTGAGCCTATAGGCTGGACCCAAACCACACCACTACGAAAAAACGCCGCAACCCGCCAAAACTAAAAGAGTTACGGCGAAATTTAACGCCAAAAATTAAATCCATGAAAAAGCCCTGGTATTCACGAATTGAGCAAGACGACCTCCCGGAGAAAATGCGGGACTGGCCGGACCTCATTGGCTGGGATAAAACGCTGGCGTTACTGGATTACATGCAAGGGCAGGACTGCTATTTCCCGGTGATCCACCATTACTTCAAGCCGGTGTGGGCGAGTGAGGTGCGGGATAAGTGGAAGAAACACAACGTGAAGGAACTGGCCAGGGAGTACGGATGCACGGAACGGGAGATCCGCAACATCACAAACGACCACGAAGACCAGTTGGATTTGTTTGAATAAAAAAAGGCGGGGCTTGCGCCCCGCCTTTCAAACCACTGAAAAATCAGCCGGTTTTTTCGTCTACCCATATCGGGAAGACTTTACTTCCATTCCGAGGAAAAATCTTTTTCCCGGAAATGGGGTGGATAAAATAGGGCCGAAATATTAATTTCTTACCCTTTTTTTTCCCTGGAGCCATGTTGGCCTCCTTTTGTTTGAAGTCGATAAACCTTGAAATGGAGGGCGAAAACTGCTATCATCTTGGCTTGGTGAAAGCTTTATTTGCAGTATTTGCACTCCGACATGAGTTATTTCATGTCAAGGGAAGGCGCAGGACTTCGTTCTGCGCTTTTTCTTTTTGCGAATTTACATAACGGCTTTAAGCTCTCTGAGATGGTTAATCGTCTGCTGAATGTCGCCTGAATCTGCGTCTTCCGCCTCCCGCAATAAGTCCAAGATTACCCCCCCTTTTTTTCTGAGAATTTTAACTATCTCTGGGGACCTTTCCGGCCTGATGCGTTCAGCTTGAGAAAGTTGGATAAGTACTTCGGGGTCAATTTTAAGCAACTTAGCAAGTTTTTTGATTGCCTTTTCGCTCTTCGGTGGAAGACGGACCCCGTTTTCCATTTCTGAAATATAACTTGGTGAGCACCCTGCAAGTTGCGCAAGCTGGCGCAAAGTGAATTCCCTATTTCTTCTTCCCTCTTTAAGTACCTCAGCAAATTTTGCCTCGATTTCTTTCATATCTTCCTCCAGCAATTATTGTTCTCTGTGTAACAATAAATGTTCTAGAACATCATAGCGCCATTTCGGCTTAATCCCAAATAAAATATGCAAATTTTTACTGTAAATCTAAATCCAAACTTGATCACCATAAGTTACAGAACAAGCTGTCAAAGAATGGGTTGTCCCGGAACGCCTTCCTAACGCACCGCCCCTCCTCCCAGCATAGAATCCCAACACTAGATTAATAACTGTTTTGGGATTTTTCGCGTGGAAACCAATAACCAAAACCCGATAACGACCTCAACGCCCGGACGGCCCTCCGGGCAGTCCCTACCTCTCAGGGGCCTGCCGTATCTGCCTCCAGGCGCTTGCCTGGCGCAGGCCCCGTCCCGCCTTTTCTCAAGGGAGGTAGGGCTATGACGACGATGTC
>JAJDBB010000101.1 GCA_029261555.1 Nitrospinaceae bacterium
TGTTCAAGCAGATCCCTTCGCAGGCGGGGTCTCTCGACGACCCGTTGATGAAATTCGAATTTATGAACGTGCCGATCGACAGCTTTTCATTCACCGATCAACCGATGACGCAAAAACAGTTGACGATCTCTCAAAAGCTTCCCTATCCAGGCAAGTTGAGGTTGAGGACGGACATGGCGAAGCAGGACGTCGTTGTCGCCAGGGAAAACCTGGAGGAGTGGAAGTTGAAAGTGATCCGCGACCTCAAGCTGTCCTTTTACGAGCTTTGCTTTGTGTTGGCCTCCATGGAAATCACGCAGCAGAATAAAAAGGTTTTGGAGCAGTTTGTGTCCATCGCGGAGACCAAATATTCCGTGGGCAAGGGAATCCAGCAGGACGTTTTGAAGGCTCAGGTTGAGTTGTCGAAGATCATCGACGAATTGATCCGGCTCCGGAAACGCAAGGGAGTGGAGGAGGCCCGGCTCAATACGCTGATGAACCGTTCGCCGCAAGCGCCGTTAAGCATCCGTCACGGTATTCGGCAAACTCCGTTTCAATTTACATCGGAGACATTGCAGGCGGAGGCGGAGGATCATCGGCCCATACTCAAGGAGTTGAAGGCGTTGATCGAAAAGGCGAGGGTTTCCAAAAACCTGGCGTTGAAAGAATATTACCCGGATTTCAACGTGGGAGTTAAATACGGCCGCCGTGAGGAATTAATACGGCAGTCCAACCCGGATTTCGTTTCGGCCTTTGTCAGCGTCAACATTCCCCTCTGGCATAAAACCAAACAGAGCAAAAAGGTTCGGGAAGAGCGGTTCAGAATAGACAGAACGCAAGCGACTTATAACAAGATAAAAAACGCCGTCTTCTTACGAATAGAAGAAAAGCTCAACGAGCAGAAAAAAGAAAGCGAACTGATTCGTCTGATCAAAACAGGGATCATCCCTCAGGCTCGGCAATCGCTGGAGTCCGCCATGTCCGGTTACGGCGTGGACAAAGTGGATTTTCTCACCCTGCTGGACAATCAGGTGACTCTGTTCAACTGGAAAATCAAACAACACCGGGAATTAACAGATCACGAAAAGACCCTGGCAAAGATTGAATACCTGGTCGGGAAAAAACTTTTTTAAGGCGCATCGCCGGAAAAGCGGAAAACGTTATGGATAATTTTGAAGACGAAAAAAAACCTCCCGAAGATTTTGAGGAAGGGACCGACAAGGGCGGGGAAGAGTCCTGGGAAGGGATCGGCGAAACCCAACACGACCCAGACATTGTTTCCAACGAAAGCGCTCCGGGGACTGAAGAGGGTGAGGAGGAGTTGCAGGAGGAAGAAATTATTTTCCCTGCTGAAAAAGAAAAGCCCGGCGCGATGAAACGCTCGCCTTCGATTCTTGTTAAGGGAACCCTTGCGGCGGGTCTTTTGGTCGCGGCCTATTTAATTGGATTCGCCACAAATCCGGAATCCCTGGATAAAAATATCGAGCGCCTGAAAGGTTGGTCGCAAACCCTGAGCGACAAGGCTCGCCCTGTGGTCCAGGATTTGGAGGAAACCATTTCCAACCTTTCCGGAGAACCCGCAAAGCAAGCCTCCGGCGGGCAGACCCCTAAAAGAAAAATCAAATACTGGCAGGCTCCGATGAACCCCGCCTTTCAATCCGACAACCCGGGGAAAGGCCCCATGGGGATGGATTTGGTTCCGGTGTATGAAGACGAGGGGGCGGAAAGCGGAATCCGGATCGACCCCGCCATGGTTCAAAATATCGGGGTCAAGACGGAAAAGATTAAGACTAGAAAATTGACTCGGCAGATTCGCACCATAGGGCGCCTGACTTATGACGAGCGGTTGGAAAACCACATCCACACCAAATACGAAGGCTGGATTGAAAAATTGTATGTCGATTTTACCGGGCAGGAAGTCAAAGAAGGACAACTGCTGGTGGACATTTACAGCCCAGAGCTGGTCTCCACCCAGGAAGAATTATTGACGGCTATGAAATATCAGGAAACTCTCCAGGCCAGTCCTTTTCCTGAAATCGGCCAAGGCGCCACATCTCTTGTCGAATCCACCATCCGCAGATTGCAGTTGTTCGACGTTCCGCAACACCAGATCGATGAATTGATGCAGAAAAAGAAGGTCAAAAAAACCATGCACGTTCATTCCCATCACCGCGGGTTTGTCATCAACAAAAAGGCAAATCATGGAATGCACGTTATCCCTGGAATGGGGCTTTACACCCTCGTCGACCTTTCGAACATCTGGGTCTTTGCGGAAATCTATGAGTACGAGCTTCCCTGGATCAAAATGGGGCAGGAGGTGGAAATGACCCTATCCTATTTTCCCGGCAAAACGTTTAAGGGAAAGGTTACCTTCATCGATCCTTTTCTGGAATCCAAGACGCGGACTATAAAAGTGAGGATGGAATTTGACAATCCGGATTGGGAATTGAAGCCGGAAATGTACGCCAACGTAACTCTCAAATCGGAAATCACCAGGCAATCGGCGGCCATTCCCGAAGAAGCGGTGATCCATGCCGGCGAGAAGGATTATGGCATTGTGCGAAATTCGTCCGGCGGATTTGAGTCCCGCGTCCTCACTCTTGGGCCGCTTGCGGAGGGCTATTTTCAAGTGATCGCGGGCGTGAAGGTAGGCGAGGAAGCGGTGACCTCTTCCGCGTTCCTCATTGATTCGGAGAGCAATTTGAGAGAAGCGATTAGCAAGTTTCAAAGCGTTCCCGAGAAATAAAAACTGAAAAGTCGCGCTGAAATAAAATGATTAAAAAAATCATAGCCCTGTCTCTGAAAAATAGATTTCTCGTGCTTCTGGGAACTGCGTTTCTGATCGCTTTCGGAATCTATTCCATGCAACGTACGCCGCTGGACGCTATCCCCGACCTCAGCGACGTTCAGGTGATCCTGTTCACAAAGTTTCCCGGTCAGGCTCCACAAATTGTCGAGGACCAGATCACCTATCCCTTGACCACGGCCATGCTTTCCGTCCCGTTCGCCAAGGTGGTGCGCGGCTATTCGTTTTTTGGATTTTCGTTTGTCTACATCATTTTCGAAGACGGGACGGATATGTATTGGGCGCGGAGCCGCGTTTTGGAGCAACTCAATTTTGTCGCCGGCAGGTTGCCGGAAGGAATCAATCCCACCCTAGGTCCGGACGCCACCGGAGTGGGTTGGGTTTATGAATACGCCCTGGTCGATAAGACGGGCAAGCGCGACCTCTCGGAGTTGCGTTCCATCCAGGACTGGTATTTGCGTTATGAATTGCAAACCGTGCCCGGAGTTTCCGAGGTGGCCGGTATCGGCGGATACGTCAAACAATATCAGGTGGAGATCGATCCCAATAAACTCGTCGCCTACAATATTCCCTTGCACAAAATTTCCAGCGCTATCAAAAACAGCAACAACGACGTCGGGGGCAGTGTGCTGGAAATGTCCGAAACCGAATTCATGGTCCGGGGGCTGGGTTACATTAAAGGCGTCGACGATATCAAGAGTATCCCTTTAGGGGTGGACGACCAGGGGACCCCGGTTCTGGTCCGCGACGTGGCAAACGTTCACCTTGGGCCGGAGTTGCGCCGGGGACTGGTGGAGCTGGACGGCGAAGGGGAAGTCGTGGGCGGCGTGGTGATTCAGCGATTTGGCGAAAACACGCTGGAGGTTATCAATCAGGTAAAGAAGAAACTCGAGGAATTAAAAAGCGGTCTGCCCGACGGAGTGGAAATTGTCCCCGTTTACGACCGATCTGGGTTGATCGTCCGCGCCGTCGATAACCTTAAAGAGAAACTAAAAGAGGAGTTTTTGGTGGTGTCGCTGGTTTGCCTGGCGTTTCTATTGCACCTGCGATCGGCCCTGGTGGCTATCCTGATAATTCCCATGGGAATTTTAATGGCCTTGATCGTTATGAATTTCCAAGGGTTGAACGCCAACATCATGTCGCTAGGAGGAATTGCCATCGCCATCGGCGCGATGATAGACGGCGCTATCGTGATGGTGGAAAACGTGCACAAACATCTGGAGCGCGACAGGGAGCGCAAGAAAAACCATTGGCAAATTATTTACGAGGCCTCTTGCGAGGTGGGCCCCGCCCTTTTTTTCAGCCTGTCGATCATCACGGTTTCATTTTTGCCCGTTTTCAGTCTGGAGGCGCAGGAGGGACGGTTGTTCTCCCCGCTCGCCTTCACCAAAACCTACTCCATGGCCGCCGCCGCTATTCTTTCCGTGACGCTGGTTCCGGTTTTGATGGGGTATTTAATTCGCGGAAAAATTCTTCCAGAGCGGAAAAATCCGGTCAACTGGATTTTGAATATTCTGTTCCGGCCCGTGATCTGGCTCGCGCTCAGAATGAAATTGTTAACAGTTCTAGCGGCCCTGTTGATCCTGGCTGTCACGTTGATTCCGTTAGAGCGACTGGGTTCCGAGTTCATGCCGCCGCTCAACGAAGGCGATCTTTTGTACATGCCCAGCGCCTTGCCGGGAATTTCCATCACCAAAGCCAGGGAACTGCTTCAAATGACGGACAAAATCATTAAAACATTTCCGGAAGTCCGACGCGTTTTTGGAAAGATCGGCCGCGCCGAAACCTCAACCGATCCCGCGCCTTTGAGTATGGTGGAAACGACCATCACGCTCAAACCGGAAAGCGAATGGCGCGAAGGGATGACGACAAAAAAATTGATCGAGGAAATGGACGCCGCCCTTCAAATTCCGGGCCTCACCAACGTCTGGACTATGCCGATCAAGAATCGCCTCGATATGTTGTCTACGGGGATTAAAACGCCTGTTGGGATCAAAATCGCCGGCGACGATTTAAACGTTCTCCAGGAATTGGGAGCAAGGGTGGAATCCGTCGTAAAAACCGTTCCTGGAACTCTGAGCGTTTTCGCCGAACGGGTTGTTGGAGGCAACTACTTTGACTTTGAAATCAATCGGGAGGAAGCGGCGCGCTACGGCCTGACCACTGGAGACGTTCAGGACGTCATCCAGACCGCGATCGGCGGAATGAACATCACCACCACCGTGGAGGGCCGGGAGCGCTATCCGGTGAACCTGCGGTACAGTCGGGATTTGCGCGACGATATCAATAAACTGAAACGCGTGTTGATCCCCACGCCGCGCGGTCAGCATGTGCCTATGGCGCAGGTGGCGGAGATTTCCATCAAAAAGGGACCGCCGGTTATTAAAAGCGAAAATGCCCGTCTCAACGCCTGGATTTATATCGACATTAAAGATATCGACGTGGGCACTTATGTCGCCAGCGCGAAAAAAATATTGGCCGAAAATTTCCAGATACCCTCCGGTTATTCCCTGCAATGGAGCGGCCAGTACGAATACATGGAACGCGCCAAGGAAAGATTAAAACTTGTGGTTCCCCTTACGCTCGTTCTGATTTTTTTATTATTGTATTTAAATTTTAACAATCTGACCGAGAGCCTGATCGTCATGCTGTCCCTGCCGTTCGCCCTGGTGGGCGGCGTCTGGTACCTTTATTATTTGCAATACGAATTGAGCGTCGCCGTCGGGGTGGGATTCATCGCGCTGGCCGGAGTGGCGTCGGAAATCGGCGTGTTGGTTCTGGTTTATATCGACCACGCTTATCAACGAAAATTGAAATCCGGCGGCTTTGCGAGCAAGAAAGAAATCCGCGACGTCGTGATGGAGGGAGTTACGGAAAGAGTGCGGCCTATCATGATGACGGTGACGGCGACCATTTGCGCCCTGTTGCCGATCATGTGGGGACACGGAACCGGTTCCGAGGTGATGAAGCGGATCGCCGCGCCCATGGTGGGCGGCATGGTTTCGGCTACGTTGCTAACCCTAATCGTTCTGCCGGCGATTTATTCTTTGGTATTAGAGTTTAGATGGAGAAAAGGGGATTGACGTTAAAACCTGGATTTTAAATATATCGTTAAATTTTTTTGAAAGGAGACGTAAATAATGAAATTGTTGAATGCTGCTTGGTTTTTCCTGGTGGGTAGTTTTCTCGTCGGGCTTCTTCCCGTCCAGGCGCATATGTTGAAAGAGGAAGAAATTCGGTCCAAGACCTATTTGACGCAAAAACAGGCGCTGGATAAAGTTTTTCCCGACGCCGATCAGGTGACGATGGAAAAAAAATGGTTGGATAAAACCCAGAAAAAATCGATCCAGAATTTGACCGGCCAACCGTTCAATCAAAAAAGAGTCAAGTTGAATGTGGGAATTAAGGGCGGAAAAAGAATCGGTCTAGCCCATTTTGACAGGGTCGTCAACCCCGGCCCCCATCCGTTGGATATCAGTTATATGGTTGTTTTCGATCTCGACGGTAAGATTAAAAAGGTCGTGGTTTTGGAGTTCAAAGGCTTGCAGAGGGACGAATTGGTATCGGAAACTTTTCTCAGTCAATTCATAGGGAAAAGCGCGGAGTCGGGTTTCTCTTCGGCGACGTCCTCTGCGGGGTTCAACGCATCGGTCCAGGCCTTGTGCAAAGGAATACGTAAATCCGCCGTCATCATCAAAACGGTTTATTCAAACTAGGATTTTTCAAAGATTGTTTGCGAGGAACCAAGATGAGGCGGTTTTTCTTGATCTGGACTAAATTTTTTGTTGGTTATTTCAAGGCGGCTCAAGGTATTATTTTTGAATTGCGCCTACATTTGAAATCAGGTGGATTCTAATTTCGATAAATGCAGCCGCCAAAATTTGATGGACCGCTAAAATTGAATTCGACTTCGAAGTACCAAGTGATTTCCATGACCGAGGAACACGTAGAAGCGGTCGCGAAAATTCATCTACAAGAATTGCCGTCCAGTATTTTATCTCGTTTGGGTTATTGTTTTCTTAAGGATTTTTATTATAAGGGCTTGTTTCATTTAAAGGATTTCGTCGGGTTTGTGCTAATATATGAAAATCAGGCGGCGGGTTTCATCGGCCTTTCCCTTAATCCCAACGGCATTTTTAAGGAACTGATCGTCCAGAATCCATTAAAATTGGTTTCGGTTTTAATTCGTTCTATATTTCGAGACATAAAGATTTTAAAGGCCTGTTTTCAAGCTGGCGCTTTTATTCTAAAGCCAAAAAGCGGAGCCTATCCCAAAGACGTTTCCGAGGTTCTTTCCTTTGCCGTATTAGAACAATTTCGATCCTTGGAATTTTATAGGGCTTCAAAATTAAAATTGGCAAACAAACTCTTTCAATTTGCGATCGACCGGCATAAAGAAAGTCGTTTCAAAAAAACTTTTTTAATGGTGGAAACCAAAAACGCCGCCGCCCGCATCTTTTATAGAAATATGGGATTTGTCGAAACCGATTCTCAGAATTATTTTGACCTTGATTGTATTCGATGTGAAAAAACGCTAACCCCTCCCCTCTCTTCATCCAATCCATGAAAACCTGGGAAGATTTCCAAGTGGGCCAAGAGGCCAGCTTTCAAAAGAAAATCGAGGATAAGGACCTTCGGGCCTTTGTCGAGTTGACCGGCGACAACAATCCGATTCATCTGGACGACGATTTTGCTCAAGAGATTCTCTCGACGGGCAGTATTTGCCACGGCATGCTGGCATCTTCGTTTATCTCCACCCTCGTGGGCGTCATGCTTCCGGGATACGGCGCGTTGTATCGTTCACAAAAGCTCTCGTTTCTGTCGCCGGTTTTTGTCGGCGATACCTTGACCATTCGCGGCAAGATTATCGGAACCGATTCGGCAACAAAAATCCTTAAAATCCATACGGAAATCGTCAATCAAAACGATAAAAAGGTGATTTCCGGGACAGCTGAAGTGATTTTTAATCCCCCGCAAAAAAAAAACTCAAATGGCTGGACAAGGTCGATAAAATGCTCGACTTAGAAGGCAAGGTCGTCGTCGTTACCGGCGCCAGCCGGGGCATAGGGTCCGCCATGGCGCGGTATTTCGCCGCCCATAAGGCCAAGGTGGTTTTGAATTTTAAGTCCAATTCCAAAGCGGCGGGGTCCATCGAAAAAGAAATTATCGAAAACGGCGGCGAGGCAATTTGCATTCAGGCGGACGTTGCGGACCGGGCCGCTGTGGAAGCGATGGCTGAAGAAGTTGAAAAACGTTTTGGACCGGTCGACGTTTTGGTCAATAACGCTGGACCGTCTGTTCAGCAGAAGGGGTTTTTCAATTTGGAGTGGCAGGATTTCCAGCGCCATGTCGACGTCTCTTTAAAAGGAACTTTCAATTGTTGCTTTGTGTTTGGAAAGCAGATGAAGGAACGGGAGCAGGGCAGTATCGTCAATGTGCTCTCCTCCTGGATATTGGGAACTCCGCCCGGTCAGCAGGCTCCTTATGTTACGATCAAATCCGCGTTGGAGGGTTTTTCCAAAAGTCTGGCGGTGGAGTTAGGACCGCACAATATCAACGTGAATATGATTTCGCCGGGTCCGACCAAAACGGATTTGAATAAAAATCTTCCGGACCGTTTTTTTCAGGAAATCGTTTCCAACACGCCCATGCGCAAGCTCACGGAGTTGGACGATATAGCCGTCGCCGCTCTTTTCCTCGCAAGCCCCTACGCCAAATACCTCACCGGAATCAACCTCCCCGTTTGCGGCGGAGAAAAAATGCCGCTCTGATTTATGATCCGCGAATTGATCCTTGAGTACGAAGCCAAAAAAAAAGGGAAACTCTGTTTCCACGATTACGTCTTGCTCGAAAAAAAAATCGACCGAGCTTTGAAAAATGAAAACCCCGATCCGGTTCCCGGAGATCCTATTCCGGGAATACCTTTTCGGTGCATGATCATCACCAATTTCACCGCGGAGATGGTCAAAAAAGCCTTGCGGGTCGAGTGTTTCAAACTGGGTTTGGCGCCTGAGGTGGTCTCTTACGAATATTTCGGAATCGTCTCCAGGTTGGGCGAAAGCGGCGAAGGAGGCGGGTTTCAACCCGACCTGATCATCCTCGGATTATTGGGCGATGAAATTTTTCCGCACATTTACCAAGACGCCGGAGCCGCCAACGGCACGGACCTTGAAGAAAAAACGCGCGAGGAACTGGAGCAGGTTGCCGCCCTAACGGGGATGTTAAAGGACCGTTTCAAATGTCCCCTCCTGGTTCATAATTTCCATTATCCTTTCGACCGGCAGACCGATCCTTTCGGCGCCAGCAGCGTTTTTCAAAGTTATGCGTTTTTAAACTCCTGTTTCAGTTCCAATATTCTTTCGGGAAAAAAAGGGGTTTACTGTCTGGACTACAACAAGCTGGTCAACAAGACAGGTTGGGATCGCTGGAAGGACGAGAGGCAGTGGTACCTGTTCAAACAGCCGTTCCACAACGATTGCATTCCCAGCCTGGTTCACGAATACATGCGCTTCATCAAGCCGCTAAAGGGAAAGAATAAAAAATGCCTGGTGTTGGATTTGGACAACACTCTTTGGGGCGGGGTTTTGGGAGAAGCGGGGATCGACGGCATTCAATTGGAACCACAATCTCCGGGAAATATTTTTCTGGATTTCCAAAAATACCTTAAAGCGCTTGCGAACAAGGGAATCATCCTGGCCATCTGCAGTAAGAATAATGAAAGCGACGTGGACCGCGTTTTTCAAGAACATCCCTTCATGTTTTTAAAAAAGAAAGATTTTGCGGCGACAAAAATCAATTGGCAGGACAAGCCGCAAAATATCCGGGAAATCAGCGAAGAAATTGGAATCGGCATGGACTCCATCGTATTCGTCGACGACAACCCCAGGGAAAGGGAATTGATGCGGGAAATGGCCCCGGAAGTTCTGACGGTGGAGTTGCCGGAAGACCCCGCCTTGTATCGCGCCGCCCTTGAAGGATTGAACGATTTCGACGCCTTGACTCGAACAGAAGAAGACTCCCAACGTCAGGCGCATTACCAGGCGAAAAAGAGCCGCGATTCGTTAAAAGAAAGTTCCGGGAGCCTGGACGGGTTTTACAAAAACCTGAAAATGCAAATCGCGTTCAAGGAGATTCAGCCTGCGTCCTTCGACCGAATTTGCCAGCTCGTCAAGAAAACCAATCAATTTAATTTAACCACTCGGCGCTATTCTGAAGATGAAATATCCAGGTTTGTCGACTCCCCTGATTATAAAATATACAGCTTGAAAATGGTCGACAAGTACGGCGATAATGGCCTCATTGGCGCGGCCATCGTCCACATTCAAGACGCCGCCTGGCGGCTCGACGTCTTTCTATTAAGTTGCCGGGTGATCGGTCTTACGCTGGAAAAAGTTTTTATTTCAAAGCTGGCCGCCGAGGCCAACCAACGCCAAGCCCAAAAACTGGTGGGCGTTTATATTCCCAGTCCAAAAAACGGAGTCTGTCAAAACATGTATCGCGATCTTGGTTTCAAACATGTTGAAAGCCGCGAAGATACCCCTGAAGAGGTTTGGGAATACGCGCTTGGCAAATTCCCGGATCCGCCGGATTATGTTCAACCCCTCCAGGACTGACTCCCAAAAGGCCTTATGAGTACAAACATGAAAGAAGAAGCCGACGAAATTTTTTGCGCTTTATTTGACTTGGAACCGGAAGATTTAAACGACGACCTGAGTCCCGATCAGGTTCCAGAATGGGATTCGATCGGTCATATGTCTCTGGTCTCCGGTCTGGAGTCCCAGTTTGGCGTCCAATTGTCCACCGGCGAGATCCTTGAGATCCAACAGTTGAAGGACGTCTACAAAGTTCTCGAAAGACATTTGAGTAGCGGTCAATAATCGTCGCGTTTCCTTTATCTCTCCTCCCAAATTATTTTCATGATCCCGTCTGCAGACTCCAAGGAAGCGATACAAATCCATATCGACTTAGATCTTCCTCATATTCTCAATAAATTTTATGGCGGACCCAGCAAAGCCAATGCAGTAAACGACGAGTATTGTTACACCTTGTTGAAAAGGGCGGCCGATTTTTTTTCAGAAAATGAAGTGAAGGTTGTTTTTTTTGTCATAACCCAAGACTTAAAATTGGGGCGCTATGCTGAACTACTCAAGGAACTTTATTTTAACGGCCACGAAATAGCCTCCCATTCCCACACCCACCCTTACTTTAAGGGAAATGTTTCCCGAGCGCATATCGAAGAAGAGGTCGGGCGGAGTTACGAGGAAATCAAGGTGTTTTTTGGCGCCCCACCTACTGGTTATCGTTCTCCGGGATTTTTCCTAAACGATCAAATGCTTCAATCTTTGATCGACGCAGGATACAAATACGATTCCAGTTTGTTTTATTCCCCTTTTATTGGTTTGTTGGATTTGGGCGCCAAATTACGGGGAGTTTCAACGGGTCATAGGAGACAAAGACCCATTGATTGGGATAATTTGAAAAGTAAAACATTCAAGGAGTTTCCTTTGCCAAGTTGCCTTGGCCTTCCCTTTTACCATAATCTTAATCTTTATTTTCCGCGGCCGTTCAAAGATCTGATGCTATATTTAGGGTCGCGTAGTGGATATTCTCCCTATCTGTTCCACATTATAGAATTTGCCGATCCAGAAGAGGATGGATGCTTGCTTCCGTCCTCAGTTTTAAAGCATCCAAATGTTCAAACGCCTTTAAAACAGAAAATTCATTTTGCAAAAGCTATGTTGCGCGGATTAAAAAAAGGGAGAGTTAATATGCTGACAAAAGATTGCATTTGATGCGACCTACTAAAGCATAGAATTAGGTTTTGGAAAGTTTGCGTTTTAGAAACGGTTGCGCAAAATCAAATGTATGAATTGACGGGTCGTCAAATGAAAACTCTGGTCGATAAAATTTATCAGAACTACGCGAGTGCGGCTCCGTCGCGGTTTCGTTCCTTCTGGCATGAGTGTCTCCGCTCCCGCAGGCTCGCCCGTCTGATTTTCGGGATGAAGCGTTTCCCCGTCGATACCGACGATAGTTGTTACTTCGACTTGACCACGATTCTGTTGCGACACGAATTAAAAAAACTCATGCGCCGCTGGGAAAATCCCCGCATGTTGGAGATCGGCACGGGAAGTTTTGCGATCCTGAGCGGATGTCTTTCCAAAAATATTTCCACGGCAATCGACGGGGTGGACAACCGCGAAGAGCGCGTGGAGTGCGCCAAAAATTTTATATCCGCCAATTCTTATAAAGTAAACGCTGTGACCTCTAACGTATTTTCCAACGTCCCTGAAAAAACCTACGACATAATTTTCTGGAATTTATCCTACTATGAAGACCCCGGGGTTCTGGACGTTTTATTCGACCAAGCCTCGGATTACCTTGCCCCGAACGGCGTATTGGCGGTCGGATACAACGGCAAGGCGTTGCCTCGCGCCACCGTATTATCGCACCTCGAATCGACAAAGAAAGTATCCCTCGACAAGGCGATCGCTTACTTTTGGAACATGCACGAAATTCTCTTGATCCAACGAACCTCGGCAAACAGAAAACCCGACCTCTCATTCCAATAGCAGGCGTGGCCAATTTGCGGCTACAGCCGCTTTCAAAAATCCCCTCCATTTTTTAACGTCGGCTTCCTTTGTCTCGATGTTATAATGGCCGCCACAATCCATCGTTATTAAATATCCCGCTTAACCGACGGCTAGGAATTCTCGTGGATCGAAGCGGGGTTTCAGTTTCGCGCGGGTTAAAAAATTCAGGGGGGAATCATGAAATATATTTGGGTGGTTTTCGGCGCGTTGTTCCTGGTTGCGGCGCATTTTTCTTTCCATTCCTCGTCTGCGGAAGCTCAGGGGTTTGCGTCTTCAGCGAAGCAACCTTCAACCCTTACGACAACCGCCACAGATATGGAGGCCTTCACACTTGGACCGGAGGATATCATTGAAATTTCCGTCTGGGGCAGTAAGGAAATGACCTCGGAAATGCCCGTTCGTCCGGACGGCCTTGTCGCCTTTCCCTTGATCGGCGACGTCAGAGCCAAAGGCCGGACCCCCACGGAATTGCGGAAAGAGATCACCGTGCGCCTTAGAAAATTTATCACCGACGCCAGCGTCACCGTCATTGTCAAGGAGATCAACAGCATTAAGATTTCCATAACCGGCGAGGTCGACAAAGCGGGGACTTTTAAAGTGAACCGCCCGATCTCCCTTTTGCATCTTTTTTCGCTGGCCGAGGGTTTCACTGAAAAAGCCGATCTAAAAAAATCTTATTTGCTTCGCGACGGAAAGAAAATGGCCATCGATTTTCACGCCCTGGTTCGCGAGGACGATTTCTCCCAGAACGTCATCCTTAAGGACAACGACTTCGTTTTGATCCACGACAATTTTGACAGCCGGATCAACGTCATGGGCGAGGTGAAAAAGCCGCAGGTGGTCGATTTTCGCGCGGGAATCACCATCCTCGACGCGATTTTAATGGCCGAGGGGCTGACCGATATCGCCCGTCCACAAGCCGCAAAGGTCTATCGAAGGATTCCAAATTCTTCCGGTAAAAAGGAAATCAAACGGATCAGCGTGCCTCTGGACGAGGTCATTTTTGAGGGCGACTTGACAAAAAATATCCGATTGAAACCGGGAGATATCATCCACATCCCGCGCAGTTTCTTTTAGCTAGGTCGCTACTTAAGGCAGGATGGCCAGGTTTTCGTCGATCAGATTTTTAGCGACTGCGAATCCCTCGGCCAGCAGGTCGTCGGAAACCGAAGTTCCGGCTTGCAGAAAAACCAGCAAAACGTAATCCCCAACAAACCTCCCATGCAGGACCCGAGAACCCTGATCGGATTTCCACTGCGTCGTTAAAATTTTTTCGCCAGACGCGCCCACCGCTTCTTTTGCCGAGCCGGAGTACGCCCCGATGATTTCAAAATAATCCCGGATCAACGCCTCCCGTTGGGAATAATCTCCCCTGCCCGTTTGCCTTTGGACAAATTTAAACAGACGGCCTTCGGTGGCCGTGGCCGCCAGAATTTTTAGGTCCGCGCCCAGCCTGCGCAACCCCAGTCCAACGTCGAATATCGAAGTCTCTTTTGTTTTTGGCGGATCGTAATATCGGCTCAGTTCGTTGCGCGGAACGCCGTCGCGCCTTTTCTCCCTGAAGTACTGAAATTTTCCGGGCGTCTGGGTCAGGATCGTTCCGAAATCGTCGCGGTACGACCAGGCGTCCGCAATCACATTCCAATTCTGTTCAGGCCAGGCCGTCTGATAACCTCTGGACTCGTCCACGTAACGGTTGCCGGTAACGGCGCCGGACGCACAAGCGGACAACAAAAAAACTGTGGCCCACCAGGCTCCCACGCGGCGCCGGCGAAATTTTAGTTGGGCGGATTTGCAATTCATATTGAGATTCCTTTTTCTTTTATCATATCGCAAAAAAATACCCGCGGGAGATTAATGAAAAAATTCGCCTGCCTTAAGATCGCCCGCCGCGCGGGTAATTCTGAAGCCTAAAGACCAGTTCCGAGGCCCAGGCGTTTTATTATCCTTTGCCGCGCTCTTAAATTCAGTTTTTTGAACTCCTCCGATTCGCTCGAACCGGGAATCACTTTTGCCACAAGACCGAGCCTGGGGTAAAAGGGGAATGCCGTATCCAGCGCATATTTCCAAAAAAAAGGCCACAATCGCACTATCGTTTTCATCAGCGCGAACGCCTTTTCTGCGTACAGTTTTTTGTGGTCGGTTCGTGGCGCGCCTTGGGAATACTCCAGCCAGATTTTTGCGGCGGTCAGAATGGCTCCAGATTTTCTCCGATCATAATAAACGGCGTTTTCATAAGAGAGGAAAGACCGGTCCAACCATTTCTGCGAGTTCTCGGGTTCCAGCAGGCTCAGGTGAAAATACTCCCTGCCCAGCAAGGCGTGGTGGTAGGAATGGACGGGGTTGAGCCGCAACGCCTCGGTCAGAACCTGAACGTTTTTTTCCGTGTAATATTTCTGGAAGAAACTTTTGGGTTCCAGACTTTTCAGTTTTTCGAATCGCAGAGCCAGCTTGCCCCAACACGCCGCATTGCCTGGCTCCAGTATCAAAGCTTTTTTTATGTCGTCGAGAGGAGGATTTTTGTCCAGCTTCAGCGTGGAATTGATTTGCGTCGGGCAAAGATCTTCCGCCCGCAAATGAGCGACGTCCCGAATTCCCATCATCCCAATAATTAAAGCCAACCCCGTAACCGCGCACCAGAGAATCGGTTTTGCGGGCCGAAGGGTCCGGGTCTGGAGCAGGCTGGTTTCCCGGCCTTGGTGAACCTGGTTGTGGATCGCCACATAAGCGATTCCCGCAAGGACGGAGAACAAAACGGCGTTGGCGGGGATGTGCAGGTTGAAATCAACGAAGCTGTGCAGGAACAGGGCGGTCAAACCGCCGAGCGCGCCCCAGCCGATTCCCACAACGTAGGGGTCGTTGCGCTTTCTCAGCAAACGCCAGACATTGCCGACAAAGAGAATCACGACCGCCGCCAGAAAGGCCAACCCGACCCACCCGGTTTCCAACAGCCACTGCAACCAGTCATTATGCGCGTACTGAAACGACCCTACAATATTCGGAGGATAATACTTGGGATACAATTCGGAAAAAGCCCCCAGTCCGATTCCAAAAAAAGGATAATCCCGGCTGGCCGCAATCAGATCGTGAAAAAGCCTCAACCTCAGTGGAAAATCGTTGGAGTAGGCTTTTTGCTCGCCCTGAAACAAATCGCCTATAGTTAAAAGAGATTTATATCGATCAAAAATCGACAGGGTTTCCTCCCCCTGAAGAATCCACGCGGCGGACAGCAGGGCGCCGAGAATCAACGCCAAAAAAGCGGGCTTTAAATAAGGCCTCCACTGGCGGAAAGACGCCGTCCCCGCAAAAACCAGGCCGCCCATCAAGGCGAGCATGCCTCCCCTGGAGGCGGTTAAAAAAAGTCCTGAAAAAATAAGGAGTGTGGAATAGAAAGTAAATAGCTGGAACGAACTGCCGCGGTTTTGAAAAAATTCCAGAGCCCGCATTATCCAGGAGACTTTTACCCGCGGCTCGCGCGACCGCGATCGTTTGAAAAAACTAAAGACGAATCCGGCGCCCAACAAGGCCGCCATTTCCAGATAGCCCGCGAGATGATTCGAATTGATGTAGGTGCCGCTGATGTGAGGACCGCCGAATTTATTTGGCCACCACCAGATCGTATAAGTTCCTTCGATCTTTCCCCACAGGCCGTATAACACTTCGAAACAGGCGACCGATAGAATCGCCGCAATCAGCAGGTTGATTTCACTTCGGGTGCGGACCCGGTTCACGATGAAAAAAAAGACCGCAAAATAAGTCGCAATCTTCGACCAATCCACCCAGGTTTTCCTCGGCGTCAGGGAAAGAGGAATCGCCCCCATGGAGGAAAGCGCTTCGCCCGGCGCAAGCCGGCGGACGTGTTCCGCCAATGTTTCCGGAGACAGGTTCGCAATCAGGCTTGCGGGCAGAGGGAGCGTTTGCAAAAACAGGTAGGCCAGCAAAACGAGGGCAAAAACGTTGAACGGCGCCTTGACCCAAACAAATTCGCCTTTGATCGCGGCTTGCAGAAGCGGACAGGCAATCATCAACAGCGCGGCGCACTCGGTCAGCGTGTAGGCCCAGGTATGCACCGCGCCAAACGCCAGCGGCGTGAAAACGATTAAGAACAAGAGAAGGTAAAATCCTATTATATCTAGTATCCGGACCATAAGCGTTAAAGCTTCTCGCATATAAAGTTTGCCATTAATCTTCCTCCCAGCCCGTGGCCTCTTTCGTTCCAATGGCCGATGCCCAGGTTGTCGCCAAACCCGTGCAGGAAAACCCGTTTCTGGTCGGCGTAAGCCTGAAACGGCGGAGCAAGACTCAGCATGGGAAATCCCTGTTTCATGCCCAGAGCTTCAAGACGTTCTCCGGGATAGAAAAGATTTTTAACCTGCATTTTTTTCTTAAACTCTTTGCGGATTTTTTTGTCGGGATGGACCTGGATTCCTGAGGTGATCGTCGAAACAAAAAACCGTTTGCTTTTTTCCTTAACCTCGCGGTTCATTTGCGAGATTAAGGCTCCAGTGATATGCCAAGCCATTTTCCAATCCGGATTCACGGACTCCCGGAACGTAGTATCGTCCAGCCCCGCTTCAATCGTATTGACGTTGTCGGGAACCGCGCCCTGGGCCGTGGCGTCGCTCCACGCCAGGTTCCAGGCGCGTTTCAAAACTTGAGCCGTGCGGAAATAGTTTAATATCCAAAAACCGGTCCGCCCTTTCCAGGACGTTCGCGATCGATACCATGCCGTGTCGCGAAACCCGGCGTCGAGAGTCAACCGCCCTCCCTCGAAAATAAAATAAGGAATGCGGTTGTCGCCTTGAAGTTTTTTTGAATTATTCCGCACGTCGTTTCCGGAGAAGAACGCGAGAAGGATGAGATCGGGGTCAAATTGCCACACTTGATGGCGTAACGTGAGAAGCTCTTGCGCGGTACCGTAACCGCCCACGCCAAAATTGAGAACTTCGGGAGTTTTATTTGAGAGGGTCGGGCAATCAGCTAATTCGCTTTCCAAAACGCTCCAGAAGGTTTTCTCCCGGTCGACCTGAAAAGCCTCCGTGAACGAATCGCCTAACACGGCAACGCGAAAATTTTCCGTAGGCTTCTGAACGGAATGCTCGCGGTCACGCATGCCCAGGCTGTTGACGCGGATATAAGCGCGGTTTTCATTCGTGTACCAACCTTCCACTCCCGGCGACAAAGCGTAGCCGCGATAGGGATCTGGCGCGTGAAAATATGGATAGGAAATTTGGGCCAGGCGCAGACCGCCCTCGCAAAGGCCCAATGCAAGCGCCAACCCGGCGGCAATCAAAAGCGCATTTCTTTTCCAGGCAATCATCGTCAAGGTTTCTGTTGTTCGTTCCAGGCTTGAAACATTAGGACTCCCCACAGATGGTACTGCCAGTTTCTTTTGCCACTTAGATGATCCTCCCAGGTTTTCCGGATCGGCGCCGGATCAAAAAATCCTTCCCGCTTTAATCGCGATTCGTCCAGGAGAGCCTCCGCCCAATCTTTTAACGGACCCTTCAGCCACTGGTCGATGGGGACGCCAAACCCCATTTTAGGGCGCTCAATCAATTCTTTGGGAACATGCTTGTAAAGCGTTTGCCGGAGCGGCCATTTACTTTGTCCGTTGCGTTGTTTCATCTCCCAAGGCAGGCGCCAGGCGAACTCGAACAGGCGATGGTCGAGCAGAGGCACCCGCGCCTCCAATCCCACGCCCATGCTCGCCCGGTCCACCTTGGTCAGGATATCATCCGGGAGATAGGTAAGCGCGTCCATCAACATTGCAGGTTGAGAGAACCCCGGAATGTCCGCGCACAATCCGACTTCAGTGAGAGGAGTCGGCGGTTCCTTCGATTGCAACACGACTGTCGACGGGTTCAGCCAAAAGGAAACGAGAAGTTGATAAAAATCCGAGGCGTCCCGCGCGGACAAAACTCCGGCCAGTTTGTGAAGCTTGTCGCCGGGATTGGTAAAACGAAAACTTTTCGGTAAGAACGAACGAATAGGTCGAAAGCATTTGTTCCAGGTTTCGGGGGACGTGGAAGTCAGCAAACGCGCGCCGGCCCGGCGTAAAGCCTGCGGGATCAGGGAAGCGCGACTCCAGATGGAGGCGCCCAAATTATAGCGGTTGTAGCCGCCCAGCAATTCGTCGCCGCCGTCGCCGGAAAGGCTCACGGTCACTTGCCCGCGCGCCAGTTCGGAGACCAGGAACGTCGGTATCTGCGACGAGTCGGCAAACGGTTCGTCGTAAAGAGACGGCAGGCGCGGGATGACGTCCAAGGCGTCCTTAGGGCGGACATACAACTCCGTGTGGTCCGTCTTTAAGCGCTCCGCCACCTGCGCGGCAAATTGCGCTTCGTTGTATTCCTCCTCCACAAAACCGATGGAAAATGTTTTCACCGGCCGGTCGCTGATCTGTTGCATCACCGCGACCACGGTCGACGAATCGATTCCACCGGACAAAAAAGCGCCGAGCGGAACGTCCGAAATCATCCTCAATCGAACGGCGTCGCGCAAAAGGTCGTCCCAGCGCTCCATCGCTTCTTCAGGGCCGGCGCTTAATGGGTTTGCGGCGCCGCTCTTTGCGACGTCCTGCGCGGACCAGTAACGGCGCGGTTGCGGCAGGTCGCGTGCGATCGGGAATTTTAATTCCAAACGCGAGCCGGGTAACAGTTTATGAACGCCCTGGTAAATAGAATAGGGACTGGGGACGTAATTGTGCCGCAGGAACAGCGCCAGCGCGTTGCGGTTGATCGCGCCTTCAAAATTTGGAAGCCGTTTAAACGGACTCAACTCGGAGCCGAAAACAAAAACCCCGCCCTGCCAGCCGTAATACAGCGGTTTGATCCCAAGACGGTCCCGAACAAGATGCAATATTTTTTCCCGGCGGTCCCACAAAGCGAGCGAGAACATGCCGACGAATTTTTCGAGAGCCGGTTCCACTCCCCATTCCTCAAACGCTTCAAGTACGACTTCGGTATCCGAATGGCTTCGCCATTGAACCCCTTCCCCGCGCGACCCGCGACGGGATTCGATTTCCTTTTTCAAATCCTGAAAATTGTAAACCTCGCCGTTGTAGACGAGGACGAAGCGCTCGCTGGAGGAGACCATGGGTTGATGGCCGTGAAGCGACGTGTCCAGGATGGACAGGCGGGCGTGCGCCAAGGCGACGCCGCGTTCAACGTCCAACCAGGTTCCACGGTCGTCTGGACCCCGATGGTTCAAGGCCTGGGCCATGCCTTCGGCGATTTTGGAATACGCCTCGGCAGGCGTCCGGCCCGAGGGATCAATGAATCCGGCTATGCCGCACATGAGGGGACTCGTGTTGAAAGTTGACGAGTGGACGCCGAATTATCGCATACAAAGGAAATGCCAGTATGGAATCTCGTCCGAAACGTTTATTTTGGAAAAGGTTCCTTCAAGCTCCAGAATTTCCCGACGCGAGACGCGTTGTTCGATGCGGGTAAAGAAACGGTCGTAAACGTCCTGGCGAATCCGGCGAATACTTTTTCCCTGGTACCCCTGATACAGGGGAACCTGTTCCTCAAGCCCAAAAGGTTTTAACATTATCCCCAGACAGACCATTGGCCGATAGACGGCGATCGCTCCCAGCCAGCAAAAAACCTCCCTGAAATGCGGATTTCTGAGTTTGGCGAGAATCCCGCGCGCAAGATTAACGGCGCTCAAAAGATACTTGTAAAAAACCGGGCGATTGTCCAAAGCGTAGTAAAGATAAATCAGCAATCGGGGGGCGTAATTTTTCAGTGCGACCACTTCGTCCAGCGCGGGAGTCGGCAAATGGTGCAACACCCCCAGGCTGAATAAAAATTCGGCGAAGTCGTTGCGGAACGGCAGACGCTTAATGTCGCCCATAAAAAAAATCGCATGGTCCGAGTCCCTCAGGTTTTCCCGAGCGACAAAAACGGCTTCGGAAAAATCGACCAGAACCAGTTCCCGGCATTTGTTGCGCAGGAAATAACTCCATCGCCCGATGCCGCACCCCAGATCGCACACTCGAAGGTCGCTCAGTTGGTCGAGGTCGACCAGATCGAAATATTGCTGAAACTCCTTGTCGTTTTCGGCGACGATTTTGGAATAGGTCTTCCATTCTTCTCCAAAGGTGAATTGAATGTCCTCGGCAAAATCGTCGGGACCCGGCGTTCCTTTAGATTGCCCGCCGTTTTGAAGCCTTTTTCTCAGGGGCGCGGGGTATTGAGACGGCTCCAGTAAAACGATCACGTCGTCGACAATAGGATAGGCGCGTCCGTCGACCCATAGGCAATCCAGCTCCAGTTGAATCTGTTCGGCGCCAAAGACGTCTTTCAGGGAATCGAGTTTATTTTGGTAATACATGATTTATTGATCGGTCGTTGAGTTGCCGTAAAACCGTTCGTATTGAGCGACGATTTTGGGGAGCGAATAATTCTCGGCTATGATTTCCCGGGCGCTTTTTCCCAACGCCGCCCGTTCTTCCGACGCCATGCCCGCCAGTTTACAAATCGCCGCCGCCAATTGCCCGGGGTTTTTGGGCGGGACGATGAAACCCGACGCGCCTATAAGTTTTTTTGAATCCCCGACGTCCGTTGCAATGCACGGTACGCCGCAGGCCATGGCCTCGCCAAGGATATTAGGGAAGCCCTCTCCAAAGGCGGAACATAATACCAGAGCGTCCAGGCTTTGAAGGGTTTTCGCGACGTCGTTTTTTTTGCCCAATAAATAAAAATTTGAAGAGAGGCCGGCTTCTTTTAACAAACCGTTCAACTCCAGATTGGATGGGTGGACTCCACTGCCGGCGAGTATAAAGCGAACTTGCGGAAATTCCTTAACAATATTTCGCGCGACTTTGATCAAGCCGACGTGGTCCTTCATTGGATCGTAACGCGCAATATGGCCGATCAGAAAAGCGGGTTCTTGAATGTCCAATTCTTCCAGAAGTCCGGCTCTGGCATTTGGGTTGGGGCGAAACGTTTCCAGGTCGAATCCGTTGGGTATCCATTCCCACTTTGCGGGCCGGAATCCCATCGCCTCGTGATCCTTTCGCCCCGCTTCGGAATTATAAATCATCCCGTCCACAAAAGGCGACAGCCGGGCCAAGACGCGCACGGTCAAACGCGTGGATAATCCATAACAATTAAAGTCCACCAGAGAACAACGCAGGTTCCAGAATATTTTTGGGACGCGCGCCAGTTTGCCAACAAGTAGAGCCGTCAGGTCTGCGTGGTAGAGCCAGGATTGCAGGATATGGGGACGAAACTTTTTTATCAACCGATACAATTTAAAAAATGCCGACAGAGACGGTCTGCCGGGCTTCATCCCAAGAACGTATACCGGAACGCCTGCCGCTTCAATTTTTGGACCCAGGTCGCCCTTGTCCGAAAGGGAAACGACGACGGATTTAAACTTTTTGGAATCCATCCCGGACGTTAATTTGTACAGCATGGCTTCGGCGCCGCCGCCGCCCAGCCCGGTGATTACGTGAAGGATGCGGGTCATGCGTTTTCTCTATAGCAGGGTTGGGGTAATGACTCGACGGCGCGACGTTCGCGGAGTGTAGCAAATAAAATCAAAGGCGGAAAATTTAAAGGGGTTTGGCTAAAGAGTTTCGGCGGGTTTCGCTTCCGAAAAATTCGTGCTCCTCAGAATGTGCGGAGGGAGTTTGCCCATCTGCCCCATGGAATGTTCGTAACGCGCGCTCGGCGCTCCGGGATTGAACGGAATATTTAATTTCTCGCGAATTTCCTTTTCCAATTTGTCCCGGCAATTCACCAGTTCATCCGCGGAAAGGTGATCGGTAAAAACATAGGAGCGATAGCCGCCGTCCGGGTCGCCCTTGTAATAATCCGCAGTCTCGTTGTAATTCACCTCGTAGGCGTGGAGCCTGTCGTCGTTGAAGGGGCAGTTGTAGGTCCAGACGCCGGGCAATTCCGGATGCTGGACCGCGTGATCGTAATAGGGCGTGCCGGGATAGGTAGTGATGAGCGTCACGTCGAAGTCGTCGGGCTTTGCCTCGATCAACCAGTCGCGGGTTTGCTGAACAGTTTCCAGAGACTCGCCGGGATGGCCGAGGGACATGAGGGCCTTGACCTTCAATCCGTGTTTGCGCGCGATCTCGACGCATCGGCTGTTGTCTTCCCGTTCGGCTTTTTTATTGATGTTTTTCAAGATGCGCGGCGCGCCAGACTCAAAACCGACCAGAACCCAACGGAACCCCGCCCGGTGCATGGCCTTGGCCTGCTCCTCGTTAAAGAGTTCGGCTTTTAGAAAACCGCGCAAGCGGAATTCCACGCCGTGTTTTTCTTGCAGGCCGGCGACTTGATTCATCAATTGCACGAAGTTTTTTGGGTTTACGTTGAGTTCGTCGTCGTAAAACATGAATCCGAGCGCCCCGTAAGTCAGGTATATGTATTCCAACTCCTCGACGATGCGTTCGACGGAGGAAACCCGGATGCGCCGAAAGGTCGCCGACTCGCGTCCACCGCAAAACCCGCAAGCAAACGGGCATCCCAGTTGTGCGATCAGGCTCATGGCCCGCAGGTTGTCGATGGAATAATGGTAACTGTCCACGTCCACCAGATGCCGGGCGGCAAAGGGAAGTTCGTCGAGGTCGGAGTTTTTCAGGAATAAACTGGATTTCGGATCGTCGGCGTCGACGACGCGCGGCGCGTTTTCTTTCAGGGCCTCGAAGATTGAGGTCTCCCCGTCTCCGCACACCAGAACGTCAAAAACGTCCAGTAATTGTTGAAATGATTTGCTGGAGCGTTTTAAAGCGCCTTCCTGCTTTTCCTTTTTGTAGGCCGCGTTCACCAGAGTGGGATGCGGCCCTCCCAGAATGATTTTTGATTCGGGCCTTGCGGCGCGAATCGCCCTGGCAACCTTGTACGCCGTGGGCATTTGCGGGGTGGTGGTGGTGATCCCGAATGTTGCAACGTCCGAGCTACGGATAAAGTCCGTCATTGCCTCTTCGTAATTTTCTATGCCGGACAGATCGACGAGATGAACGACGTAACCTTCCTGTTCCAGGACGGCGGCCACCTTCAAAATTCCCAGAGGAAAAAAGACCCGCTCGTCCAAAAGAAAAATGGAGGGGGGGATGACGAGGCAAATTTGCTTGTCCGGATTTTGTGATGAGGACATGGCTGGGAATTAACGAGTTGAGCGTCTCAGAAGAAATAATGATTGAAAGGCGTCGAGCCGTTTGGAGAAAACCTTTAATGCCCCAATATTATAGCCGGATTCCCGGTCCTTTCAACCGTAGCGTTGAATCAGGCCGAATCGTTTGCCGGCGACGATCAACGTTTTGGCAAGGCTTCGAGGCAGGAGCAGGATCAACAACGCTCCCAGCGTATCCTTTAAGCAGGACCCATGGGCGCCCTGGAGCCAGGTTTGCCAGGCTTCTTTTATTCGGCCCGCGAATTTCAAGTAGGCCGAGTGTTTGAGCAATAGTTTGCAGTGGGCGACGGGGGCGAGCTTGCGATAGTCCTCGCCAAATTCATCCCGAATGACCTGATAGTAATCTGAATATTCTTTGGCTCGGTGAGGTTGGGTAATATCTTGAACCAATTGATCCAATGGGTCGTCATTATAAATCCGGATAATGCGGGGGGTGATCCAAAAGGGAGCATCCAGAATCATGGAAAGGTAGGTGTAACCCACCCCATCCTTCTTCATTCGGGTGTACTGATAGCTGTGGCGGCGAATATAATCTCCCCGAAAAAAAGGAAGATATTCTCCGCTATGCCGACCGTTCATCATGTCTTCTGGGGCAAGGTATCCCCGGTACTCAGGTTCATTTACAGTCGAGCGGTTGTTTTCGTTAACGCACGCGGAATAGCAAACATTTGCCTCGGCGGGCCATTCCTCCAAAATTTTGGCGAAAACCTCGGGCCAATCCGGCGCTAATTCATCGTCGGCGTCGAAAATAGTAACAAACTCGCCGGAGCTTTTCTTTAATCCCCGGTTGCAGGCAAACCACTTGCCTTGATTGACGGGGTTTTTATCAAAAACGACGTCGGGGAAGCGCTTCAGAGCTTCGATCAATTCGGCCTGATCATTACTGCCGTCGTCGACGACGATGATTTCAACTTTCCAGTCTTCCGGGATGGCGGTCTTTGGATGCAGAATGGAGTTCAAGGTTCGCGGCAGAGAGACCGACATGTTGTATGTGGGGATGATAATGGAATAAGTGAGAGGCATGCGCAGCTAATTGTTTCGAGGGGATTCGAAGTTTTGGCGGAATAATTTAAAACTGTTTTGCTTGCAAACGCGGGTCCGTTTGGGATTTTCAGCCAGAGCAAGCAACGCATGTTGCAGGGCTTCTTCAAACGCCCGCGTATTCAGGCCCTTCAAATGAGACTGGAAATTAAACCAGTCCTTGGCGTAACGGGACGGGGCCGCACCGTCCCAAATGGAAATCGGCGGTTGAAGCAGGGCGCCATTTTCCCCGTCCCGGACCATCTCGCGCATGGCGTAGACGTCCGTCCCGATGATCGCGAGACCATGCGCCAACGCCTCCAGAACAACCATGCCAAACGAATCCAGGTAGGTAGGGTGCACCAGAACGTCGGCGTTTTTCATGAAACGTTCGTGAACGGCTTCTCTCGCTAGGCTGGCTTCATGCACATGGATACCCGGGCAGGATTCGACCAGGGTTTGAAATTTTTCCGGCAGGTGAGTGACGACGTCGAGTCGGGCGGAAGGCTCCTTTTTATAAACTTTCTGAAACGCTCTCAGGAGGGCCGCCCCTCCCTTGATTTCAAACTGGGTGCCGACGAAAAGAAAACGGCAACCTTTTAGATTGGTCTCCGGCGACGAATTCACCTTTGCTTCCATGAATGGGTAACACACATTCGCTTTTTGATAAACGGCGTCGCCAAACAAAAGTTTCAACGTTTCCCGGCAGGCCCCGCTCATGCAACGGATCTCCCGGCATCGGTCGGCGAGAAGAAACAAAGATATTATCGACCGGTACAGTTTCATGGCCGTCAGGTTGTAGCCCGTCATGGCGTAGGGATTGTCCAGGTCGATGATAAAAGATCCCGTTGCCATCAAGCCGCCCCACACATAAACAACGGCGTCGCTGGGAAGTCCGGCGGGACGCAGTTTCAGATTTATCAGCGGCAAGCGTTGTTGCCAAACTTTTTTTATGGAACCGGAGAGGGATTGCTCTTTGCTTGCCTGTTGCCCCAAGCGCGCTTCCAGGATTTCCGGGTTTAAGACAGGGCTTTGCTTCCAATGACGAATTGTGTCCAGTTGCCGGTCCCGAAAATAAGAATGGGGATAGAAATATACGGCGGGCGGTTCGGATTTCATGTGTAAATTTCGGGAAAGAAAAAATCTTTTATTTAGGGGACGACGATTTTGCGGCCATCAAGAGGGTATTTCCGCGTCCAAGGCGCGCCATTATATTGTGCAAATGTTGAAGCGCTTTGCGGGGAAGCGAGTTCACCCCGCCGGTGGTTTGAAAGGAATTCAATTCCACTATTTCGAGATTAATTTCCCGGGCCAGGTGTTTTAAAGTTTCGCGATTGAAGGCGAACAAATGTTCTTCGAATTCGCTCAGTTTTATGAATTGGCGCCAATAGATGCTGTTGGGAGCGGTAAACACTAATAAACCGTCCGGAGTAAGAGAATCCCTCAAATTTTTTAAAAAGGAGATTGGATCGAAGGTATGTTCCAGAACGTCGACCGCAAAAATACGGTCAAACTTTCGTCCTAATGTTTGTTGAGTGACGTCCAGTTTCTCAGCGCGGATCCCATGATCGCAAGCGATTGATACGAGCTTTTCATTGATATCGTAAACGCAATAATCATCGCAACGCCTGCTTAAAACGTAGGGGTCCCATTCCTCCAGGTGTTGGTTCTCAACATAGGACTCCGCCCCTCCAACCCCCACCAGGGCAACGCTTTTATTTGTATTTAAAACTGGAAATAAATATTTTTCTCGCCAGTAATCCATGAGTCGTTTTAAATTAAACTTTAAATTGCAAGTAAAGTAAAATGCCGGACGCAAATATTAGAAATCTCTTCGGGAAGTATATTAATTTAAAAAGACGCTGGCCAACGAAAAAATTTTAATTTTGGACTCTTATTTATATGGAAAGCATAGTTGAACTTGAAACCCTGGCGCAACGATTATTTCGCGCCCCTCCCAATGCCGGTCACGGACTAAGAGAGCACTCCGGCAAATCGGCTTTGGATGAGATTCAGGAGTCGCTTTCTGCCGGCGAAAAGATTATGGAGCGTTCTTTAAGCCTGGTCGAAGGGGATGGGCTTTCTGTTTTGGACGTCGGTTGTTCCTGGGGACCTCTTGTATTTGGCGCGGCTTATTCGGACCGGGTCGCCCGAGCGTCTGGTCTTGAAATTGAACAGTTGGCCGTGGACCTCGGCAACGCCGTCGTCAAAAGCCAATTTTGTTCGACGGAGAACGCAAAGAAAATACAGATTGTAAAAGGCGCGGCGGAGTCTCTTTCTTATGAAGACGACGTTTTTGATTTAATCACCTGCCACACGGTGATTGAGCATGTCGAGGACGTGGAGCAATGTCTTAAAGAAATGGCTAGGGTGTTGAAGCCGGGCGGGGTCCTGCATCTGGAGGCGCCCAACTACATCTGGCCCTACGAGCCGCATTTACAAATCTGGATGTTTCCCTTGGGTCCTCGATGGATTTCAAAACTTATCGTCAAATTGTGCGGGAAAGATCCTGGGGCGATCGATCAACTGCAATTCGTACATCCCTTTATGATCGAGAAAATCCTCAAAAAACTGGACGTTGACTTTGAAAATATTTATTTGGAAAAGTTAAAAAACATTTTGGTTGACGAAAAATACGATCAAATCAAAGGTCACAAAAAGTTTATTACGATATTGCGCCTGACAAACAAGCTGGGACTTTCAAAGTTTTTATTCTCTCTTTTAAAATCTCTTCGCATTCATTCTTCCCTGGAGTACCGGATTCTGAAATTATGAGGCAGGTAGATTTTTTTTGCCCGAAGGAATCAATAACAGGAAAACCGTCAGGCGAACGAACAAGGCAACGACGCAAAACACAACGAAAACCCCCAGCATTCCATCGCCGCTCCGGAGGAGGTTGTTGATATTGATCGCCAGGAACAGATAGCCCATCAGGAAAAACAGTTTGGCTTTTGGCTGGTGCAACTTGAAATAGAAAAAATGAAACAGAAGGCCGATAGCGGCGGACCAGAACAGCATGAAAAAAAATCCGCCCGAAAGCATGAATTCGCCCGGCATCGAAGGGCTGACGACCTCGCCCAAATGCCCGGTGAACCGTTCCGGCAAATAAAGTTGCATGATGAACTGGTTGCCCGCTACCAAAGGTTTGTCCTGCCAAAGGAACCTCGGGACGACGCTCACGAATAAATTATGCATAGTGGGTATGAAATTTAGATCGCCCTGCCAGTAATCGCCCATCCGGTAAATGATGAACGAAAAATTATCAATGGCGTCGAAAGCGTACAGGCCCTGTTGCAACATTTGTTCAAAGGGGTTCCCAGACAACGTTCCAAATCCGCGCAGATAACCCAAAAGTCCCACAAGTAAAACGCCAACCAGCAAAAGCCCCATAACGGCTTGGAACGAATAAAATTTTTGCCGGTAGATCCTCCGGTAATAATTGAATAAAATCACGGCCAACAAGGGCAGGGTAAGAACCCCTTCCTTGGATCCGGTCAAAACAAGAAAGGAATACATAATTCCTGGCCAGACGATAAACATCACAAAATAGTTTTTCTTTCCCAGCAAAACCCATTTGGAAGCGACACTGCTCATGTGCATGATCAAGGCCGCCGTGGCCGCGAAGCGGAACAATCCGACCAGCGCGGAATTCAATCGTTCAGCCGTCCTTATTTCAACCAGATCATGCGCCCGCCCAAAATCCAAAAGAAACACCAGCTTTTCCGGGCCGATGGCGGCAATTTCAAAGCCAAGAAACAGGAAGAGCCATAAATAGGTTCTTTTGGTTTGCAGAACTTGAGGGTAATCTTCGGGGGTTCCCAAGGGAGCACGGAGTTTGAAAAAAAACAGGGGAGCGACAAACGCCAGAGCGCACAAGTTGGAAAGTCCCAGCGCCTTCAACCTGTATATAGGTTCCAGCGCCATACTATCCATCGCCGAGGGATATCCATATTCTGTAAAGATCAACTTTAAAGGATAATTGACGACAAACAACAGGGCGAACAGAACTCCAAAATGCACGGCGTCCGAAAACCGCACGGACACTCGCCAGGCAATGAATACCCAGAAAGCGATGGAGACGAAACTATAAAATACAACAGTGGTCATGGAGAGATTTTATCATCCATCATATTACGATAAGCGCGAAAAGCCCACACGGCGTGAATTGCGTTGATCGCAATCAGCGGCGCCAGATAACCGACTTTGGGAAACAGGATTAAAATAATAACGAGCTTCGCCGCCAGTTCGACGCCGGAGACCTGGTTCAGCGCCTTGAGCTTAACCGTGGAATAAGCGAAAGATATTGGCAGGCGCGAACAGCCCAGCCAGAAAATCGCTCCCGCGGCAAGGAGGTAGGCCAAAGGTTCGTCGGGCCGGTTTTCCAGTCCCACCCAGACGCCGACTATCCAGGGACCCAATAAAGCGTAAGCCAAAGCGGCGGCCAAAGAAACCGCCAGAATCCCTTTCCAGAATTTTGGAATGATTCTTTGCAGTCGATTGCCTTCCTGATTAACGTCGGCGTGAATAATATAAGGCTGTAAATATCCCGGAACCTTGTCGATGATCATTATCAAAACTTCGGCAATTTTCCAGACGAGAACAAACTCCGCCGCCATCTCCGCTCCGCCCAGCCAACCAATGAGAATCGTGTCCGCCGCCAGGGTGAGATTAAAACAGCCAAACAGCAGATATCCCATCCCCATGGGGCCTGTCAGACGTTTAAAAAAAGGCAGTCCGTCCCGCGAAGGCAGGGACCATTTTAATCGCGGGCCTTTAAATTTCCAATGCAACCAGACAGCGGCGCGAGCCGCTAAAGTTCCAATCAGAAGCCCGATCAAAACCACTTCTAAACCGCCGCCTTGGTACAGCCAGGAGACCGCGACAAAAGCGAAAATCAAAAGGCTCAAAAGTTGTACAAGATTCCCTGCGGTTTGCCGCTTCAGGGCGGTCAAGGCCGTCCGGTCGACATTCAGTTCGTAAAGCGCGACGAAGTAGGCGGCGGCACAAACGACGCCCCAAACCACCGTTTCGCGATCGATTTTTTCATATCCGTCGAAAATCCGGTCGCCCAAAAGTTGAACGACGCCGATCATGACCAGCCCCACAATCAACGCGTAACCGGCAAAAATCCATTTGGACAGGGAATAAATTTTCCCGAAATCCTCGGAACGATTTTTGGCGGCGCATTCCCCGAGCATGCGCGTCAAACCGCCGGACATCCATCCGATTCCGAGAATGGCGTAATTGATGAACGCCAACAGGACCATGAGAACGCCGAACTTGTATTTGCCCAAGGCGGATATATAAATCGGGACGAGCAGGATCTGGACGAGAATGTTGGAGCCCATGAACCCATAACCGGAAACCACCGCCCAAAAATATTCGTGATTATTTTTTAATTTCTGGACGGTTTCTGAAAGCGCTTTCATTGGCTCATTTAAGCCCCTGGGTCGGGTGGACTTTTAGGATAGTCGTTTCCTGAACGCCATCCTGAAACGACTTTTTTTCAGCCAACTGTAAAGAGGAAAGGAAATCTGCAAACTCGGGCAAATCCGAATTATCCAAAATTAAATATCCACCCGGTCGAACTTTTGAGATACACGCCTTTAAACATTCATGACGACAATGACCATCCACCACCACGACATCTAAACTTCTGTCTGGAAAATTTTTAATTACTGAAATGTATTCCTCGACTTCTTTTGGATCATAATCATAAGAGGTTGAAATTTCTTTAAAATATAATTCAACCTTATGGTTGAGGTTTTTTTCATTTAACTCATTATTTACATTATCAAACCAATCCCTGTTTCCTTCTACTGAGATTACCTTCTCCACTCTTTGCGCAAACCAGATTGTCGATCTTCCAGAACCCCATTCAAAAACCGTAAATTCAGGTTTCAAAATTTTCTCAATATATGAAATACTGTTTGTAGCAAACCAGGGGGCATCGGGATTTTGATTTTCAAATTTTGCCTTCTTTCTATTTGCCGGGCTAAAATTTTCTATAAGTTGACCTTTGATATTGTTGAGATGCTTAGCCAATTTAGACCTATGGGTAAGGTTTGGCCCAAACAATTTATTAGATAAATTGATTAAACGTTTGCGGAAAAATATTCTTGTACGCCAAAGTATTTTATTTAAATCCAAAAATTTCATCGCATATCAAGTATTCAAGGATTTGCCGAGTTGTTTTTCCACCGAGGCGATCTTCGATTCCAGCCGCCCACTTTTCCCCTCCCGGTAGTCGATCTTGATCGAACAGGTGATCCGCTTGCAGTCGGAACTCATCTTTTCGTAACATTGTTTGATCACGCCCATCACCTCGTCCCATTCGCCCTCCAGACAAGTCCCCATTGGGGTCAATCTGTAAGGGACGCCGCTGTTGGAAACGATATCCAGAGAGCGGCTGACGTAAGGACTCAGGCTTTCGCCCTTGTCCATTGGCGACATGCTGAATTCCACTAACACCATAATTTTCTCCTGAAAAATAAGTCCGCCCACAAAAAGAAATGCGACGTAAGGGATTTTGCTTGCATTTTAGGGTGCGAATGTGGAACCATCAACCACCCAATCGAAGACTATATGATTTTCGAGATTCCAAGTAAAGGCGGTACTCCCGATTGCAGGGACTGGATCAGTTACGTCGTAAGATCGACGAAATCGACGAAAAGTTTTTAAAGCTCCTCAACCAGCGCGCAAAACTCGCCGTGAAAGTCGGCAAGGAAAAGTCCCGGCAAAACGACGCGGGTCATTTCCACGTTCCCCATCGCGAACGCGAAATCATCGAGCGTCTGATTGAAAACAATCCCGGTCCCTTTCCGGACAGCGGGGTTGAACGCGTTTTCCGCGAAGTATTTTCCGCCACCCTGGCGCTGGAAAAACCTCTCGGGGTCGCCTATCTAGGCCCGGAGTCCACCTTCTCCCATCAAGCCGCCGTGCGCGCGTTTGGGCATTCCGCCCAATTTTTGCCGCAAAGCAATATCGCCGGCATTTTCGCCCAGGTCGAAAAAGGCAACGCCGATTACGGCGTGGTTCCCATAGAAAACTCCACCGAAGGCGTGGTCAGCCAAACGCTGGACGCCTTTTACGACTCTCCCCTTTTAATCATGGACGAGATCAAGCTGGTCATCAATTTGTATTTGATGTCCAAATCCGGGGACGCTAAAAAAGCGAAAAAAATCTATTCGCATCCTCAGCCCTTCGCCCAATGCAGGAGTTGGCTCAACCGCAACCTGCCGGGAGTCGAGCAGGTTCCCGCCGCCAGCACGGGGGACGCCGCGAAACGGGCGAGCCGGGAAGCGCAATCCGCCGCCATCGCCGGGCAGATCGCCGCAGAGAATTACAACTTGAAAATCATCGCCTCCAAGATCGAAGACCAAAAGGAAAATTACACCCGCTTTTTAGTGATCGGTCTCGACCGGGCCAAAAAAGCCAAACGCAACAAGACGTCCTTAATGTTTTCCATACGCGACGAGGCGGGTTCCCTCCTCCACGCGCTGGAACTGTTCGCCAAAAACAAAATCAACATGACCAAGATTCAATCCCGTCCCCTGCGCGACCGGGCCTGGGAATATCTGTTCTTTGTCGACATCGACGGGCACCGCGACGATAAAGCCATGGCTCGCGTTCTGGCGGCGCTGGAAAAAGAAAGCCAGTTTTTGAAGATGTTGGGATCGTATCCCCGGAAAGTGTGACGGTATGAAACCATTTGAGCAAATAACGATCATAGGCGTCGGATTGCTGGGCGGGTCGGCGGCCCTGGCCAGCCTGGAGCGTGGGGCGGCCCGGCGCGTGGTCGGATTCGGCAGGCGACGTGAAAATCTGGAAGAAGCCAAACGGTTGGGAGCCATCGACGACTTTTCCCTCGATCTGGAAGCTGCCGTGAAGGGGTCGGATCTGGTGATTGTATGCACCCCCGTTGGAAGTTTCGCTTCCCTGGCGGACCGCCTGGCGCCGATTTTGGAACCCGGTTGCCTGGTCACCGACGTCGGTTCGACCAAAGCGGCTCCCGTCCGCGAGTTTGAAGAGGCCCTGCCGGACGGCGTCCATTTTGTCGGCGCGCATCCCATTGCCGGCGGAGAAAAATCTGGCATTCAAGCCGCACGCAATAATTTATACGACGGGGCCCGGTGCGTTATCACCCCATCGCAGAAAACCGATCCCGAAGCCATGCGCCGGGTCGTCGAATATTGGGAATGTCTGGGCATGCGCGTTGAATCGATGGAGCCGGAAGAGCACGATTATATTTTCGGCGCTGTGAGCCATCTGCCGCATGTGGCGGTGTACGCGCTGGTCAACGCCATTGCGCAAATGAAAACCAAAACCGACGGGACCGTGCTCTCCTATACCGGAGCCGGACTGAAAGATTGCGCCCGGATCGCCGGAAGCGACCCGACCATGTGGCGGGATATTTTTCTGGTCAACAAAAAGTGGATTCTAAAAAGTATGGACCAGTTCCAAGCGGCGCTGGACGAAATTCGCGCGGGGATTGAAAAAGAAGACTCGGTCGCTCTTGACCAGTCCATCCGCCTCGCCAATAAACATTACTCTCAAATGGCTAAAGATGATCGTCGCAATTGACGGACCCGCTGGAAGCGGTAAGAGCACCGTGGCCAAACAGTTGGCTCGCCGGCTCAACTTTACGCACATAGAAACCGGGTCCATGTACCGCGCCGTTGCCTGGAAAGCCCGGAAACTTGGGTTGGACCTGAACGACGCCGAACGGGTGGCCGAGACGGCCAAAAATCTTGACCTCCATTTTATTCCCGGTCCCGACGGGCAGAGGGTTCATGTGGACGGAGAAGACGCGTCGCCTTATTTGAAAAACGTCAGCCAGGACGCCGCCCTGGTCGCAAGTTACCCCGGGGTCCGCACGATCCTGGTCGCGCGCCAAAGACTCATGGGATCCGAAGGCGACTCGGTAATGGAGGGACGGGACATTGGAACCGACGTCTTCCCCAACGCCGAGATAAAATTTTACATGGACGCCGATCCCGCAGAACGCGGTCGGCGGCGCTACGAGGAACTCAAAGCGCAGGGACAGGACGTGGATCTGGACCATATCATCAAACAAGTTAAAAAACGGGATCACGAAGACTGCACGCGGAAGGTTTCCCCCCTCCGAAAAGCGGAAAGCGCGATCCTCATCGAGACAACCAAACGCACTATAGAACAGGTGGTGGAGGAAATGCTCGAAAGAGTTCAATCCTATTCATCCGCCAAAATTCCATAGCAAAAAGGAGACTGTAGCCCCAATGAAACAGATTAAACTTGAAGACATCCCAGGGTATTTTGACGATCAGGAAGACGAAGACGAAATATCCACCGAGGAAAAAGAACAACTGGAAGAAATGGAGTCCTATTTCGACAACAGCCTGAAACAATTCAAAGAAGGCGAAATCATCACCGGAAGCGTGCTTGAACTTGGAAAGGACTTCGTCACCATCGACGTGGGTTTCAAATCCGAAGGCGTGGTCGCTCTGGACGAGTTTTCCGAGAACGAAAGAAAGGGTCTCCAAAAGGGCGACGTGGTCGAGGTGTTTCTTGACTTTGTTGAAGACAACGAAGGCGTTGTCGTCCTTTCCAAAGAGAAGGCCAACAAGATCAAGATATGGGACGAATTGGTGAAGGCCCACGAAGACGATCAGAATATCGAAGGCACCGTCGTGGCCAAGGCCAAGGGCGGGTTGACCGTGGATATCGGACTCAAGGCCTTTCTCCCCGGCTCGCAAATTGATCTGCGTCCGGTTCGCAATCTGGAAAAACTGATCGGCGAAAAGTTTGAGATGAAGATCATCAAGATGAACAAGAAACGCGGCAACATCGTGCTTTCGCGCCGGGTGCTTTTGGAGGAGCAACGCAAGCAGGCCCGCACCGAGACCCTTCACAAAATGCAGGAAGGCAACCAGGTCGAGGGCGTGGTCAAGAACATCACCGAATACGGCGTGTTCATCGACCTGGGCGGCATCGACGGCCTGTTGCACATCACCGACATGTCCTGGGGCCGCGTCAACCATCCCTCGGAGATGTTTTCCATCAGCGACAAGGTCACCGTCATGGTGCTCAAATACGATAAAGAAAAGGAACGCGTATCCCTCGGCCTCAAACAGTGCACCCAGGATCCGTGGATCGACGTGGATAGCAAATATCCCGTGGGCACGCGCATTCAGGGCAAGGTGGTCAGCATCACCGACTACGGCGCTTTTGTGGAACTGGAAAAAGGCATCGAAGGCCTGGTCCATATTTCCGAAATGACCTGGAGCCGGCAACCCAAGCATCCCAATAAAATCGTCTCCATGGCCGACATGGTCGACGCCCAGGTGCTGACTCTGGACAAGGAGAAAAAGCGCATTTCCCTGGGAATGAAACAAATGGAAGCCAACCCCTGGGAAGAAATTGAAGCCAAATATCCCATCAACACCGAGGTCGAAGGCGTGGTTCGCAACATCACAGACTTCGGCGCTTTTATCGAACTGGAAGACGGGGTGGACGGACTCATCCACATCAGCGATATTTCCTGGAACAAAAAGATCAAGCACCCTTCCGAAATTCTCAAGAAGAAGGAAGTCATCAAGGCCATCGTGCTCAGCATCGACAAGGATAACTGCCGTATCTCCCTCGGCGTCAAACAGTTGGAAGCCGACCCCTGGGAAGACATGGTAAAAAATTATCCTCTGGGCACCGAAGTTTCCGGAACCGTTATAAAGGTCACTGGTTTCGGCGCGTTCGCGGAGTTCGGCGACGGACTGGAAGGTTTGATACATATTTCCCAGTTGAGTTCCGAGATGACGACGGCTCCAGAAAAAGCCGTCAAGGTGGGCGACGCCGTTCAGGCGAAAGTCATCAAAGTCGATACGGCCAGCAAGAAAATCGGACTCAGTATCAAAGCGTTTGAGGAAAATCTCAGCGTGGAAGATATCGAAAAAGAGCAGGCCAATCTTGATGAGGTTAAAGACAGCGGAGAAGAAAACGCCGCCGAATGACCTTTTCTTTAAATTGCCAGGATTATGACTGACGCCGCGCCTCAACCGGGGAAAGAATCCCGGAAAAAAACGTCCTTCACCAGGAAGTTTTTGTACGGAATTCTGGCGGCGGCATTGACTCTCGCGATAGCGACAACGGCCGGGCGATATTTTTCGGGGGATTTAGACAGTTCCCGCGAAAAAATCGCCGTGGTCGAAGTCGAAGGCGTCATCGTCGACGCCCGGGAACCTATCCGGCAATTGAGGGAATACTCGGAGGACGAGGCGATCAAGGGGATCATCCTGCGCATCAACTCGCCCGGCGGAATGGTGGGTCCTTCTCAGGAAATTTACGACGAGGTTCGGAAAATCGTTAAAGCGGGGCGCAAGAAAGTTTACGCCTCCTTTGGCGCACTCGCCGCCTCCGGCGGATATTACATCGCCGCCCCAACCGATTTCATCGTCTCCAACCCCGGAACCATCACCGGAAGCATTGGCGTGATCATGACGTTCGCCAACTCGAAAGAGTTGATGGACAAGATTGGCATTCGCCCCGAAGTGGTTAAAAGCGGCCGGTTCAAGGATCTCGGAACGTCTATCCGACCCATGGACCTTCAGGACCGCAAAATACTCCAAGGCGTGGTCGACGACGTCTATCAACAATTTGTAGAAGCCGTCGCCGAAGGTAGGAAAATGGATTCCGAACAGGTCAAAAAACTGGCCGACGGGCGGATTTACAGCGGCAGGCAGGCCTATAAACTCAAGCTCGTGGACCACCTCGGCGGGCTGGAGGAAACTATCGCTCAACTGGGCAAGACTTTGGGAATTGAGGGCCGGCCTCATGTCGTCATGGAGCAAAAAAAAGTCAGCCTGATGAACTGGTTGCTCAACTCCAAAACCCCAGCTAATAAACTGTTTGAAACCATTAAGCCAAATCCATCCCCCAGCCTGCAATACCTGTGGACCCTGGAATAGGCCGCCCCTCTGCGTAATCAATGGGGGCGCCGGTTCCCAAAAATGACCGGTGAATTGAAAGCCTTTTTTTGAAAAGAGTTAAGCAATTTCCCTGGCGCGAATATTTCCTCCGTCGCTCTTGAAACTGAATTTCAAAACGCTTGACTTAATTAAGCTTAATGCTATACTCCATTGGGTTTTATAGTCAAATGGGGATTGGTTAAAAAAAATTTTTGAGGGGAAGGTTGAATGACCAAAGCTGAACTGGTAGAGCGCGTCGCAGGGAAAATCAATCTGACCAAAAAACAGACTGAAGTCATTGTTAATACGGTCTTCCAGAGTATAACCGAATCTCTTAGCGAGGGTAAGAAAGTCGAACTTCGAGGCTTTGGAAGTTTCCGGATAAGGAACCGTAATGCACGCAAGGGAAGAAATCCAAAATCCGGCGAAAAAGTAGACGTCCCCGCCAAGAGGGTTCCCTTTTTTAAAGCAGGAAAAGAGCTTCGGGAATTGGTCGACGAGGATTCCTTTGAAATTGTCGATGGCGACGAGGAAGATTAATTTCCAAACGCTAACCGGCCACAATTACCGGTTTTGATTCATTATCAGGATGAGCGGGGAAAAGTGCCCCGCTTTTTTTTATTTTGGAATACCCATTCCGCCCCCTCCCTCCCGATTGGTTTCAAATTCTCCACCTCCTAAAGTAAGTTAAAATACGCCCATGTCTGGCAACAGCTTCGGAAAAATATTCAAGATATCCACTTGGGGAGAATCCCACGGTCCCGGAGTCGGCGTGGTGATCGAAGGCTGTCCCGCAGGACTTCCCATCACCGAAAAAGATATCCAAAAAGAATTGGACCGGCGCCGCACCGGCCAGAGCAAGGTCACGACCTCGCGAAAAGAAAAAGATCAAATCCGGTTTTTATCCGGCGTGTTCCAGGGCAAGACCACCGGAACGCCCCTGGCCATGATGGTGGAAAACAGCGACGCCGACTCCTCCAAATATGAAACCATCAAACACCTGTACCGTCCCGGCCACGCCGATTATACCTACGACATGAAATACGGCTTCCGCGACTATCGCGGAGGCGGACGCTCCAGCGCCCGCGAAACCGTAGGCCGCGTCGCCGCCGGAGCCGTCGCCAAAAAGCTTCTGAAACGCAAAAAAATCACCGTCGTCGCTTACACCAAACAAATCGGGCCCCACGTCGCCAAAAAAATCGACTTGAAGGAAATAGAAAGAAATATCGTCCGATGCCCGGACAAAAAAATGGCGGAAAAAATGGTCGACCACGTCATGAAATTGCGCAAGCGCGGCGACTCCGTCGGCGGCGTAGTAGAAGTATTGGCCATGGGTGTGCCGCCCGGATTGGGCGAGCCCGTGTTCGACCGGCTGGACGCCGACCTGGCAAAAGCGCTGATGAGTCTGCCCGCCGTCAAAGGCGTTGAAGTGGGATCCGGATTCGACGCCGCTGAAATGACCGGCTCGCAAAACAACGACGCCTTTTACAAAAAAGGCGGCAAAATACGCACCCGCACCAACCACGCCGGAGGAGTCCTCGGCGGCATATCCACCGGCGAAGACATCGTGATGCGCTTCGTCGTCAAGCCCACCTCCTCCATCCTCAAGGAGCAGGAAACCGTGACCGCGTCGGGGAAGAAAGCCACGATCAAGGTCGAAGGCCGACACGACCCCTGCGTCAGTCCCCGCGCCGTGCCCATCGCCGAAGCCATGGTGGCGCTCACCCTGATCGACCACTACCTGCGCCAACAACTCTCCCAGGCGGATAAAATTTTTTAGCGCCCTCTTGCAAAGAGGGTTGGGGTGATTCTTCCGCTAAAAATTTAGATAAATAATTGTTAGACAGGATTAACAGGACCGGCGAAGGCCCCAGGACCTGTCATCGCGAGCGACTGCAAGGAGCGCGGCGATCCAGGGTCTCTGGATTGCTTCACTACGTTCGCAATGACGTAATTCCTGCCCCCACGGCTAGTGGCGGCGGCTGGCCGGTTAATCGAGCATTTCTTCGGCTTTTTCTTCTTCCTCGATGAGTTTGGTCACGGAGATGTGATCGTGCAGGATGTAGTAGACGCCCAAAACCAGCACCACGCCGAAGTTGACCGCCCAGGCAATCATCCCGAAACTGGCGGCCATCAATTCGTTCTCTTGCATGATCTCGTGCAGGGCCACCACAATCCCCGCCTGAAACGATCCCAGAAACGCCGGGGTCGGCAATACCGTGATCATGATGCACACGATCAACACCAGAATCAGCAAGGATTCCATCGACCGGTCGCCGACGTCGTAGGCCCAGTAAAACGGATAGTAACTCGCGATGATCAACACCCAGGTCAGGGCGGTGAGGAAAAATATCTTCGCCAACGCGGCGGGATCGCGCGCCACCAGCAGTCCGTCGCTGAACGTGTCGATCAAATGCAAAATTTTCTCCCGCCACTTCTCGGACAGGGGACGCAAAAACCAGCGCACAATTTTTAACAGCTTCTCCTTGTGCGTCACCAGCATATAAATAAAAACCATCAGCGCGACGATCAGGATCGCGGCCATGATTCCGAACTGGTTGGCGAGGGTTTCAAACGACAGGCCGGAAACTTCGCCCGCGTTTTGGAACGCGCCGGAATAGACCACCAGCACGTAGGCGAACAGCGCCAGCACCATGACGAGGTCGAACAGGCGCTCAACGACGATGGTGGCGAATACTCCGGTGAAGGCGACGCTTTGTTTCTTGCTCATCAGGTAGGCGCGCACCACCTCTCCGCCGCGCGCAGGCAAAACGTTGGCCAGAAAGCCGACCATCAACGGCGAGTAAATTTCTTTCACGGGAATGTCTTTTAACGGATTGAGCAAAATCCGCCAGCGGTAAGCGCGAACGACGTAGATGGCAACAATCAAAACCAGCGCCGGAAGGATATAAACGTATTGAACCGTTTTGAACGAGGCCATCAACTCGTCCAGCGGCACGTTGCGGAGCGTGTACCACAGCGCAAGCGCGGCGACGCCCAGTCCGATGATTAATTGTTTGTAATGTTTCATGCGCCCTTCCCGTTTTTCTGTTTGCTCGTTAACTCGTTAACTTGTTAGTCCGCTAAAATTGTTTTCGCCGCTTCGACGTCTTTTTGAATTTGCGCGGCGAGGTCGCTGGGCGTCGGGAATTTTTTCTCGTCGCGCAGGCGCCGGACGAAAAATACTTCCACCTTCTCGCCGTAAATCGAATCGTTAAAATCGAGCAAGTGCGCCTCCACCGTCAGGCGCCCGCGTTCGAAAGTAGGATTGGTCCCCACGTTAACCACGGCCCGGAAGCGCTTGCCCGCAACCTCGGCGTAGGCCGCGTACACGCCCGTGCCGGGCAATTGACAACCCGGCGCCTCGATGTTCGCCGTAGGGGCGCCGAGCCCCTCTCCTGCGCCAAATCCTTTTGCCACGCTTCCGGTTAAAGAATAATCGCGGCCCAGAAATTTTGCCGCCGCTTGCATTTCCCCCTGGCCAATCAGGCGACGGATTGCCGAACTGCCGGCCAATTCCCCGTCCACATAAACCGGCTCGACGACGTTTACGGGAATTCCCGACTCCTGGCCGAGGCGCTTGAGCGTCTCCACCTTTCCCGCCCGACCCTTGCCAAACGCGTAATCGTAACCCACCACCAACTCGCGGGCGCCGAGTTTGTCCGCCAGAACGTTTTTGAAAAAATCCTCCGCCGACTGCTCCGCGAAATCTGGCGTGAACTGTTCGCAGATAAGAAGTTCCAGCCCAAGCGCGTCCATCAGCGCGGCTTTTTTGTCGAACGGAGTCAACAGGAGCGGCGCCTTTTCCGGAGCAATCACGGTCAGAGGATGCGGCTCGAAAGTGAACGCCGCGGGCGTTCCCTTCAGAGTTTTCGCGCGCTCCACCGCAACCTGGAAAATCTTTTGATGCGCCAGATGCACGCCGTCAAAATTCCCCAAAGCGACCACCGGCGCCAGCGGCGCCAGCGTGACGCTGGACTCAGTAGTTGGCGATTGGCAAATTTTCAATTAATTCTATCCGTGTTCATCCGTCGTTTCTTTTTTTAACTGGCCCCGGCGCCTTCGCCGGTGGGGGGATTCTTCCCTTAAACATTTCGATGATCATTTTTTGCGTTGCTGGAAGGCGAATAATTACTTTCCCTTTTTAACTTCTTTACAGTTCCATTTGTTTCCGCCGATTATCTTTACCTCCAGGTAATTCGGAAACCGGGTATTGCTATCTAAACTTTTAATGGAGTTGACTTGCTCACAACTAAGGTTCCTGGTCTCACGGTGGGTGCCGAATCTGTTCGGCCTCCCCCTCGCGAGGTTGGCCCCTTGGAGGTTGGCCCCTTGGAGGTCGGCCCCTTGGAGGTTGACCCTTTCGAGTTTGGCCCCCGTGAGGTCGGCCCCTTGGAGGTTGGCCTCTTGGAGGTTGGCCTCTTGGAGGTTGGCCTCTTGGAGATTGGCCCCTTGGAGGTCGGCATCTTGGAGATTGGCCCCTAGGAGGTCGGCATCTTGGAGATTGGCCCCTAGGAGGTCGGCCCTTTCCAGTTTGGCTTTAGTAGCTACCAAACCTTGAAGGTTCCAACCCCTAAAATCACGATCTGCAAGAGCGGCATTTTCTTTCAAAATTATTCGGTCGTCCCGAAACTCCTCCGCCGAGAAAGAGCCTATTCCCAAAAGTATAAGTCCATAAATAATAGAACCTGATTTTTCCCATTTTGTTTTCTTCAAGTTTAAATTGTGTTTCCAATAAACATAAATCAGGTAGGCGGCTACAACCCAGGAACCGAGCCGCCAAATATCCCCGGAAAATGGCAACACACGGGATTTAACGGAAAACACAAACAGGACGGCGGGGGTCAAAAAGTAAAAAACCCAGTTAGAAAGCAACCGTGCGAACCAGTTGTCTAAGTTGAACGCGAACGGCAACCGATTTTTATGAGGAAGTTCCTGGTAGCGGTGCAGTTCATGGATGAAAAGGTGGAAATAGCCCGTAATAAGAATCAGCGCCAGAGGGCCAACGATCATAAACGTCTGAAAGTCGATCGGCACATCGGCAAACGGGAGCTTAACTTCGTTGTCTACTAATATTTTCTCCCCCGCTTTTCCCAAGGTTAGGAAACAAAAAGTGGCGTAGGCGATCAGCACCAGGCCAATGCGACGGACATCCTTTGAGCATTCGTCGTGCCGGTCCTTGTATTCCTTGAAAATTTTTCCAAATTTTTCTAAATCAAATCTGGCTCCAATATATTTCGCCTTTAATAACTGCTCCTCTGTAACAACAGCCCCGGTGAGGTCCGCACCATCCAAGTCTGCTTCTGAAAGATCGGCTCCACCCAAGTCGGCGCCATAGATATTGGCTCTCTGGAGTTTGGCATCATTAAGAAAAGCATTATAAAGTTTTGCCTCTTGAAGGTCCGCTCCTTGGAGTTTCGCTCCTTGTAGATGGGTTCCTTGGATACTAGCCTTCTTAAGGTTAGCTTTGCGGCAGTTTATTTCTTTTAAATTGGTATTGTTTAGATCGGGTATAAGGTCTGGATTTTTTTTTCTCCACTGGTTCCACTCCTCGACAGATTTCTTGAGAAGCTCTATATGTTCTTGGTTAGCCACTTGCTTCGATGCTCTCTATGTCTCGAGTGATTGTCAAATTCAGTCCTGGTCGTCGAAAAGGCCGACGGCGAGGCTTTTGCGCGCCGTCCGCGCTTCCTGCTCGGCGCGGGTGATGCCGCCGTCGTAGTCGTGGTAATCCACATACTGCAACACCGGCTTCATCTCCGGATGGCGTTTTAAATAAAGTTTGGCCATGGTCTGCGCGACGCGCCGGTACTTGGGATGCCCGGCTTTCTGGGTTCTGAGTTCCGTCATGTGGCCCAACTCGCGCACGTTCATCCCCATGTTCCAGCGGATGAAATGGTTGAACAGCGCCGCGTATTGCGCCTGCGCGCGCATTCCGTTCTTGAGCAAATCGTTGTACAAATCCTCGGCGCGGTCGAAACATTCCTTCACTTCGGCGTCCCTGCCAATCTCCGCGATCTCCTCCGGAATGGAGTAGCCCAACAACGGACCCAGCTCTTGCCTCTGTTGGGTGAGCATGCGGTGGCGTTGCAGGTCGCGGTACTCGGCGAACCCGGCGATGACGTCGAAGTTAACGGGATAGCCGAACTCCAGTCCGCGTCCGGCGCGGTCGCGCTTGCTTTTGCGCTCGCCTAAGTAAGCGCGGAAAATTTCATCGCGTTTGTCCTGCGAAAGCTCCGCCAGGACGCGGCGGATTTGTTGCGTCGAATGGCGCGCGTAGGGGAAGACCATGGCGGCGAGGGAGT
>JAJDBB010000102.1 GCA_029261555.1 Nitrospinaceae bacterium
CTGACCGACTTGAATCAAATGAATATAAGTGGAATTCGGCATGTGTAACCGCTGATTTGTAACCAGGGTCACAGGAATTTTTACCCTATCTGCTACACGAAATAAAATATCCTTGATCACTTTTGGGCAAGCGTCTGCATCGACCCATAGGTTCATATTTGATCCCGCTTCCTCTGACAACAAAGGTTGAAAATGAAATACCTTATTCTAACCATAAATATTTAGAAATGGGCTGGTTCAGGCATTTTATTAATACCCTTTGTAAGGTTCTAAGAAACTCCAAGACTAATGGTCTGAAATTATATTTGACGAATTTTCAGCGCAAACAAAAAGAAAGGAAAGTTATGACTATTAAATCAGGGAAATTAGTCGGCGGCGACGACGCGCATCCAGCTTCAGGGCAGGTTAAATTGGAAGGAAACGAGATAAAATTGGTAGAGGTTCAAATCAGCGAAGCTCCCGACGGAAGAGTTATCCTAAGCAAAGATTTTGACAGCGCGACCGGCGTCCCTTTAGGAAAACTTCAAGGATTTACTGGAAGCCATAATTATCCCATTCCAGATGGAACGGACCTTAACGCGTACAATACTGTTTTAATCTGGTGCGACCAATTTAATGTCCCCATAGGAAAAGTACAGTTATAGGATTCGCTCTGTGGGCAATTAATTTGCCAAGATGAAGGTATCCCTTCGTTTTGGCGAATTAAAAAAATTCAAACCTTTAAAAACCAAGAAAATTAAAAATGAAAAAGCTAATTATTATTTCTGTCGTAATAGCGTTTCTCACGCCGTTAGCGCTGACCGGTTGTTCCAGCACAAAGAATTCGGATTCTTCATCGTATGAAAGGCCGAAATCAAAATCGAGCGATGGAAAAAGGCGCGAAGGTTCTGGCGGGTATTAGTCTCTTAATTGGAGATACCCAAAGGCTCATTTATTATTGGGTTTTTCTCGAAGGAGAAGCCGTCCGACCAGAGGAGACGTTTTAATTTCGGCGTCGAAGCATGGCGTCCTGACAGGTCTGGGAGAATGACCTCCTGTTTTTTCTCATGCACTCATGCATTTCGCGGCTGGGCGGCATGTTCGGACAATATCGTTTTCGATCTGCGTCGCAGGCTGAACGCATTTTATCGTTGCCGCCGCCCGGCGGACCTCGCCTTCCGCGATCCATTCGGTCTCCCCTTTGGCCGCGATCCATGCCTCTATTTTGGTTATTGCCTGTGGATACTGCCGTACCGCGGTAGCACCCAAGGACGTAGGGAAATCCTTTGGTGGTGTGATAGTGATAGTTTCGTTTCTGGTCGGTATGGCCGTTACAGGAATCGAGATTTTTTGGAAGCTGACCTCTCTCCCCCTGCAACCCGTAAATTTTGAACCCGTCAAAAGCGTACCCAATAACCGGAGAATGTTTTCCGCGAACGTCCTTGTGAATGCAGGCGGGAGTGGAGTGGTAATGGTACATCCCGGACGGCGCTGGATGCCCCTGGCATGAATCCAAACCATGGTTTTCTATGGCTAATTTCCCATGGGCGTCTTCGGGGCCAAAAAATACGACGCCGTTTATGGCTATGGCAATCGGGCCGCGCGAGGGGACGTCGCTTTTCTTTGACGCTATTTTCGGCTGAATCGGAATACGAACCTCAATGTTCTGAGGGGTCGGTGTGTTGGGATTAACTTTTTCCCATCGATGGTCTGGCATCCCGTCGGATTGAATTGAAAAGTATTTTCCAGTTTCTTTAACCCGCACCTTGGAATTGGTGAATGCAAGGTCCTGCGCCTGAACTGCGCCGGAAAATATTAAAACCATGCCGCCCAAGCCTAAAATACGGCCAAACCAAAAACCCGAAGAGGATGAGATCATTTGGTATTTCCTTCTAAATGGATTCGTCTCTTGCGCTTCCCGCTATTATATCCACTGGGAGTTGGGCCGCTAATTTTTATTGAATAATTATCCCCTCCACCACCAATTCCGGTTCACCCCGTTGAATTTGCACATTTGAGAACGATTTTGAGGCTGTAGCTAAAAGTGAGACAGGCCGCCCGCCATATAACCTATTGAAAAATAAACAGTAAAAGAGCTTTGGCCTGACTGTAGATGACGGCATATAAATTGCTTTATTATATGTATGATTCTCAATACTTTTACATCTATGGTAATTGCAAGCACGGTTCAAAACGGTTATATTATTATCATAGCCATTGTTGAAAAAATTCAAACGCTTGCGATATTTTTTATGGTCCCGAACGAGAATTCGCCTTCACCGTCCGGCAGCCCCGGCAACCCGCTCGACCTGTCCATTGTGGTGGTGACTTTTAACACCCGCGAGTTGACCCGTACCTGTTTGCAATATATTGAGAAATACCGGGACGGGGTGAGTTCGGAGGTATGGGTGGCGGACAGCGCTTCCCAGGACGGCACGGCGGACATGATTGCGGAGGAGTTTTCCGATTTCAACCTGATCCGCATGCAGGAAAACCTGGGCTTCGCCGCCGCAAACAATCTCGCCCTGCGAAAGGCCGAAGGACGATATATTCTTCTCCTCAATCCGGACGCTTTTCTGGAAGCGGGCGCGTTAAAAAAGGCCGTCGAGTTCATGGACGCCCATCCAAAAACCGGCGTCCTGGGTTGCAAATTGACCGATCCCGACGGAAGCATGCAGCCTTCGGCCCGTATGGCGCCGTCGCTGTTGAACAAATTTTTGCACGTTTCCGGAATGGCCGCCCGCTTTCCCGGTTCGCGTTTCTTTGGCCGGGTGGATTATTCCTGGTGGGACCATGCCGAACCGCGCAATGTCGGCTGGGTGGTCGGAGCCTTTTTTATGATCCGCCGGGAAACGTTAGAACAAGTCGGTCCGCTGGACGACCGTTACTTTTTATATTTTGAAGAAATCGATTACTGCAAAACCGTTCACGACGCCGGTTGGGAGGTTACGTTCTGTCCCGACATTCGCATCGTGCATATTGGCGGCCAAAGTTCGGACAAAAACGAAGTTTCCTCCAAGGGACGGCAGATGGTCTCCATTCGCCTGAAGAGCGAGTACCGCTACTTCCGCAAGTACGGCGGATTCTTTGTTGTCCTTGCGGCGGCGTCTCTGGAATACGGCTGGAACCTGTTGGTGTTGAGCAAAAATGCGCTGTCGGATTCGCCGCACTCGGCGCTCAAGCGCAAGGAAGCTCTGTCATTGTTGACCCTCATTCCATCGACTCTCTGGAGCGACGGGTTTGGCAAGGTGGATGGGGAATCGATTCAACCAGCCCTGCAAGCGGCGGCGGATAAAACGTCGGTCTGAATTTTTTAAACAGTTATGACTTTTGCGGACAAATCATCAATGGACAACGTTTTGAATAAACCTGGAGCCATTCATCTGAACGCCTCGGAGGAAGCCTTCTTTGCGAATCTTTTCGAAGATTTGAAAACTTACGACGGCGACTGGAGTCGGCAGGGTTTTTGGGCGATGACGGTTTACCGGTTTGGCCGCTGGCGCTACACGATTAGAATCGCCCCGGTCCGCAAATTGTTTTCCCTGGCGTACAAGATTCTTTTTAAGATCGTGCAGGTTGTGGCGGGACTCGAATTGCCCTGCGAGGTGAGGGTCGGAAGAAATTTTCGCATCGACCACTCCGGCGGGATCGTGGTCAGCGGGTTCGCCTCTTTCGGCGACGACTGCGTCTTGCGCAACGGGGTGACGGTTGGCTTGCGCCGCGTGGACGACCCCACCGCGCCCAGGCTCGGCAACAACGTTGATATCGGCGCGGGCGCCAAACTGCTGGGCAATATCAAAGTTGGAGACAACGTGGTGGTCGGCGCCAACGCGGTGGTTTTGGAGGACGTGCCTTCAAACTCCATCGCGGTGGGAATTCCGGCCCGCATCATCCCGAGGAAAGCCAATGACTGATAGCCTTCCAGAAATTGGCGTCGTTGCCATCGGGATCAACGTGGAAAAATTTTTGGCCGAATGTCTGCAATCGATCCACGCCAGCGATTACCCGCAGGACAAATTACAGATCGTTTTCGTCGACGGCGGATCGACCGACAATAGCGTCGCGCTGGCGGAACAGGCGGACGGCGTCCGGGTGATTGAATTGAATGACCCGCATCCCACCCCCGGCAAAGGCCGAAACGCGGGGTGGCGCAGTTTGCAGACCCCGCTGATCCAGTTTCTGGACGCGGACACGGCGTTGCACCCGCAATGGCTTCGCACAGCGGTAAATTTGCATGTAGAAAGTAAAGCGGGAGCGGTTTGCGGACAGAGACGGGAAAAGTTTCCCGACAAAAATCTGTACCACAAAATCGCCAACCGGGAATGGGAATATGAAATTGGCCGATGCAGATACTTTGGCGGCGAGGTGTTGATCCAAAGAGAGATTCTGGAAAAAACGGGAGGCTTCGACCCGGCCCTGATCGCGGGCGAAGATCCGGAGTTGAGCTACCGGGTTCGTCAATCGGGGGAAACCATTTTCAGGACGGCGGACGCCATGACGACGCACGATCTGGACATGACGCGCTTCAAACAATATTTCAAGCGGGCGCTCCGGTCCGGCTACGCTTACGCCGAGTTGGGAACCAAATTTATAATGAACGAAGAAAAGTTATGGGCGCGCGAACTGCTTCGGGTGATCTTTCGATCCCTGGCTCCGATTGTTTTTCTAATCGGCGGCGTATACATCAACCAAGTACTTGCCGGACTAGTATTGGCCCTGTTGGTTATTCTGCGGCCATTTTTCCAGTCTTCGCAATTTAAAAGAGGCGGCGGCTTCGGCGACCCGTTCAATTGGGTTTACGCCGGACATTTGTCCCTCGTTCCAATTTTTCAATTTGTGGGCGTGGCGAGGTATTTTTTCGGAAAATTGACCAGCCGCCCCATTCGCAATTACGCATATCATCAATCCATCAGAGGCAACGTTTGATCATGAAAAATTCTTTAAGAACATCCATCGTTTTTCTGAGCGTATTTTTGTTTCTTGGCCTGGTTGCGGGCCAGCAGACTTTTGCCTACACCATTCAGGACTTCACCAGCCTGGGCAGTGGTCAGGTAAAAGCGTTCAATTCCGCTGATTTCTCTTTGTCCACCTCCAATGCGGTGTTTTCAAAAAAGGGTAAAAAAAATACCGCTACGTTGGATTTTACGTTCGCTAACAATTCTGCGGTGGACTACCAGGATTTCGTGGCGACCTTTCAAACCAACAAGAAGCTGAAGGTGGGTCCCAACTTGGAATCCATTGAAACCTCGCCTGGGAGCGGGGTGTTCATGAATTATGTTTCTTTTAATTCCGTGGCGGCGGGAGGCTCGACGACGGCGACGTTGAGCTTCACTCAAAATAAAGTTAACAACAAAAAACTTCTAAATAATATTAGCAAAAGCAAATTGGGCGCCTACGGCATCTCAGGACCCGCGGCGGCTACTCCGGAACCGCATGAAAACGCGCTCATCCTATTGTCCTTGATGTTCATGACCTGGTTGTATTACCGAAAGCAAGCGGAGCAAAATGCATAATTTTTTCAATTTGCCCGCGATCACCTCGCAGACCCGGCCCTTGTACCTCAAGGGACTGGGTCTGATTGCGTTGTTTGCGGTGACGATTCTGCCCACTCTGGAATACCTGTATCGGGTCTATTTTCAAATGGACCTGGAAACTCATTCCCTGCCCGTGTTTCTCGCGTCCATGTATTTTCTGGGTCAGGCAAACGCAGACCTCGAATTAAAAGAAGATTTAAATTCCCCGTCGGCGTTTTTCGCGGTAGTGGGAGCGCTGGTTCTGTACCAGATCAGCCTGATGGCTAGCATCAACATGTTGTCCGCGATCCTGAGTTTTGTTTTGCTGGCGTCGCTGTACCAATTTTTTTACGGTTTCTCCGGATTAAAAAAAGTCGCCTTCCCAATTTTTTTACTGCTGTTCAGCTTGCCCATCACCTCCATTCTGGATATCTGGATCGGATTTGAAATTCGCTTGCTGGGCGCCAAGCTCGCCTTCTTCGCTCTCTATTTGCTGGACATCGCCAAGGAAGTCCACGGCGTCCACATACTGCTTTCCGAAAATATTTTACGCGTCGACGCCGCCTGCAGCGGTTTAAAATCGCTCAGCGTTTTGATGATCATGAACCTGATCATCGGTCGGCTGTTCTTCACAGACCATTGGGGAAAGCGCGCGGTCCTGGTGGGCGCCGGGATCGTCATTTCCGGACTGGCCAACTCGATTCGCATTGTCGTCGTCGGCGTCATCGCGCATCATTGGGGATTGAAAACCGCCGAGGGCGTACTACACGATTGGTCCGGAATCATCATCTATTCTTTTTCTCTGCTGGCGGTGGGCGTCGTTTATGGAATTCTGGAAAAAAAATAAATGGGCGGTCCTGGTTTATCTGCTTTTGGGATTGGCCGGAGTCAAATCCGTTATCGGTTGGGGAATGCGCCCGGAAGCGCCGTTGGACCCGGCTCCCCTGCAAGTCGCTTTTGGCAAATGGAAATCCAGAATAATTCCCATCTCTTATTATGAAAAGGAAATGTACGGCGTTGGGTCGCTTTCCAAAAAGATGTATTTCCACGGCAGCGATTTTATTTGGTACTTGAATTTAGAAAGCGTGCGCGGGCATCATACCCAGCACCAGCCGGAAATTTGTTACACTGGCGCCGGTTGGTCGATCGTCAAAAAATGGCCGGAGGCGTTCAATAACCGCGGAAAAAAAGTGGACACGCGCGTCATGATTATTAAGAAAAAGGACGAGAGACGTTTGGTAGCCTATTGGTTTGCCAACGGAAAGGCCACCACCGGAAACTACTACAGGCGCGTATTCCAGCATATTTGGGACGACTTTATGGACAACCCCTACGCCACGTGGACGTTTCAAAGAGTTTCGATCCCCATTTTCACCGATTTGGGATCGGCGGAAAAGGTGATCGAATCGTTCATTACCGAAATGGAATTCAAGACGGGAGAAGGACTGGCATGAAGCGGTTATTAATTGTAACGCTGATATTAACGGCCCTGGGAGGCTGTAAGATTCCATTCCTGGACGACCCGGAACCCGCGCAAAAAGCGGCTCCCGCGCCAGCCGCCGCCGAGGCGAACGAATCCGAGGCCGCCAAAGACCTTCAGGTTTTGAAGCAAATGATCATGATGCAGGAGGAGATTTTGAGCTTGCAGTCCAAATTTTCGGCGGGAACCATAACCGAAGCCGGATTGCAACGTCTGGGCAATCTTTATATGGTTAAAGGCTGGTTCGACGAAGCGGAGTGGGCCTTCAAGAGAAACCTGTTGAAGGGTTACAACAAGGTGGACGGTTATAACGCGCTCGGAATTTTAAATTTTCGCAGAAGGCATATGGAAGAAGCCCTGGAGTTTTTTTTCAAGGCGTCCAAGCTGGCGCCGCACGACAGCCGGACGCTCAACAACCTGGCCATCTGGCACGCCAAAAGCGGGAATCAGGAAACCGCCGTAAAGTTCTGGAAAAAAATTATTGCCGCCAAAGACGATTTCCCCGAAGCCTATTCCAACCTGGGCGCTGCTTATAATAAAAATGGAGCGCCCGAGCAGGCCATTGCCATGTTGAAAAAAGCCATTGAAATCAACAACGAACCTTTTGGGCCTCACTTCGAGTTGGCAAAGTCTTACGAGGCCGTTAAGGATTACCCCAACGCTGAAAAGGAATACCGTTTCATCCTGGCCTCTGAATCCAGCGACCCGGAAGCTCTGGAAGGCCTGGAACGGATTCAAAAATTAAAAGCCGCCAGGCAAACGCAGCCAACCCAAGGCTAGCGTTCGGCGTTGAGCGACCTCGTCCAAATAAAACCGCTTCCTTTTTTCAAATCTCCCTCTTCTCCCTCCGGGACTCGTTTGGCAAAACAATCAGGTTTACCTTATCAAGTAAACGTTACTATTGGAGTTGGCCGGCCAATCTGGTAACCTGTTAACCAACCAGAATTCATTTAGTTAACCCCCGCGATTTCAGGGCAATAAAACTTGACCCATGGCTTCGAATCCACAAGCCAACCCAAAAGGGTTGCCGGAAACCGAATCTTCCAGAAGCGCTCCCGAGGAGTTGAGTCGCGAAGAGCTTTCGGAACAGTTGTATCGCCAATACGCAATGGGCGGCTCCTCCTTCGCCCGGTTTCGCTTGCGACTGTACTTCCATTTCAAGACCCTGCTCTGGAAAATTGTAGTTGGAAGCGCCGCCTTTTTTAAGCGCGCTTTGGACGTCCTTGGCTCTGCGGTTTTTTTAATTCTTTTTTCTCCGATTTATCTGGCAACGGCCATTGCGATTTTGCTTGAAGACGGAGGACCCGTAATCCTGCCTCAGGTGCGCGTCGGCAAATGGGGAAAACCTTTTACCATGTATAAATACCGGTCCATGAGAAAGGACGCGGATAAAATTAAAGAACGCCTGTTGGAACAAAACGAAACCGAGGGCGCCACCTTTAAAATGAAAGAAGATCCGCGCATCACCAAAGTCGGAAAAATTATCCGCAAGCTCTCCATCGACGAGTTGCCCCAACTGTGGAACGTGTTGAAGGGCGACATGTCGCTGGTCGGTCCGCGTCCGCCGCTTCCCTCGGAAGTCGCCGAATATGAATATTCCCAGCGCCGCCGATTGGAAGTCAAATCGGGGATCACCTGCCTGTGGCAAGTGATGGGTCGGAGCGACATCAACTTCGAAGGCCAGATCAAGCTGGACGTGGAATACATCGAAAGCCGTTCCTTCCTCGGCGACATTAGCATCCTGTTAAAAACCATTCCCGCAGTGATCCTCGGCAAGGGAGCTTATTGATGGACCGCCCTGCGCTGATCATTCTGGGAATTCCAATAGACAATTTTAATATGACAGAAACCGTCGAGCGGACCTTCGCCATGATGGAAGACTTCGCCCGCGACGGAAGATCCCGCTACGTCGCCACCGTCAACGTTGATTTTGTCGTTAACGCACTCGGTTGGGGCGACACAAGCTCCGGCGACGCCAAATTGCTGTCCGCCCTGAGAAACGCGGACATGGTCGTCGCCGACGGAATGCCCGTCGTGTGGTGCTCGCGCCTGTCCGGAAAAGGACTCAAGGAAAGAGTGACGGGGGCCGACCTTGCGCCGCGACTGGCCGAAGCGGCAAGCCGCAAGAACAAAAAAATCTATTTCCTCGGCGGACGGGAAGAGACTTCGCAAAAGGCGATCGAAATACTTAAGGGCCGATACCCAGGGTTTCAAGTCGCGGGGGCCTCGTCGCCCTGGGTGGAAATGGGCAATCCAAAAGATCCCGCAGTCCGCGAGGCAGACGACGCTCTCGTCGAAACCGTCAACAAGTCCGGCGCCGACATACTGCTCATCGCTTTTGGCAATCCCAAACAGGAGTTCTGGTTTGAGCGCGTGAAAGACCGGCTCAAAGTACCCGTTTCCATCGGCGTTGGCGGAACGTTTGAGTTCATCGCCGGCAACGTGTCCCGCGCGCCGCGTTGGATGCAGAAGGTTGGGTTGGAATGGATTTACCGGCTTTCCCAGGAGCCGAAACGGCTGGTGAAGCGGTATACCATGGACCTTTTAAAGTTTGTGAACTTGATCGCGCCTTTGGTTTTTTATCGTTTCTTTTCATTCAGCGATGGGAATGGTTGCGGTCCCATCGCCTTCGAGGAAATTGGGAACCCCGGCGGCTCATATGATCTCGCCGTGAAGTTTCCAGAGCGGCTTGACAGTTCCAGCGTCGATGAAATCCGAGACAAGACGCAAACCTTCTCGCCCGAAGGAGGGCGCGTGGTTTGGGATTGGAAATCGTTAAAACATATTTCTCAGGAAGCCCTGGGGAAACTATTTTTACTAGCAACGTCCTCCAATAAAATTCCCGTGCAAATTATTAACAAGAGCGAAAAGTTAAGCTCGCTCCTGAAAGCCCATCGCATAGACGACGTCTTTGAAGAACTGACGCAAGACCCGGACCGGCTCGCCTCTTCCGACACGGTTCCCGCCGACGCTCCGGATTCAGCTTCTCTCAAATACTCCAAAGCCTGATCGAGTTTTTAAAATGCAATCGATCATTCTCCCTTCCCTCCAGCAAACTAAATTTGATCCTCTGACCAAAACGGTCGCCGAGTATCTATTGCCTATCGCCAATAAACCCATTGTCGAGCATCTCGTCGAGCATCTCGCCCGCCACGGCGTCCGGCGCGTCCTCATGGTCAAACGGCATTTGCCCTACGAAACGGAACAGCACTTTAAAAACGGCGAACGCTGGGGCGTCGAAATCTCTTACGCCTTGCAAAAGGAATTCGATTCTATTTTTGATCCCCTGAACCGAATCCGTTCCAAAATAGAAGAAGATTTTATTTGTTTCGCCGCAAACGTTTTCACCGACATGAATTTGACCCGGTTTATGCAAGCGCATAAAGACTCTGGCGCCGACCTGAGTTTTTCGGTTCCGGCGGCGGGAAAAGAAATCTCCATCCAGCCGGGAGAAAATATTTTCAACGAAGGCTATCCATTTATTATGAGCCTCGAAGCCCTCAATCGACTTTGCGAGGATTTCAAGCGCAACGCCGGGGACTTCCCTGCGTCCAGCCTCATGAACGGCGAATTAAAAATTCATTTTTTCCGGAACGACCGGCCCATTCAAAAAATAAACAGCCTGGAAGATTTGTGGACCGCCAATCGGGACGCCATTTCGGGAAAGTATCCCGACGTCTTCATCCCTGGAAAGGAAATCAAAAAAGGAATCTGGGTTGGAGAAAATCCAATGATCCACGCCGACGCCCGATTGAATCCGCCGGTATTGATTGGAGACAATTGCGCCATATCCAGCAATGCGGAAATTGGCGAGGCGGTCTGCCTGGGAAACGATATTATTGTCGGGCAAGGGGCGTCGGTAACAAACAGCCTCATCCTGGACAAAACTCATCTTGGAGAACAGATCGACGTCGCTCATTCCATCGTCAAACAGAACTTATGGATACGCCTGGACCGCAAATCCCATCTTTATCTTACCGACGAGTTTTTGCTTGGAAAAACCTCGGGAAACCTGTTCCCGGAATGGAAAAAACGCTCTCAGGACGCGCTCGCGGCGGCGCTGTTGTTGATCGTCCTGTCGCCGGTATTGTTTGCGGGACTGCTGGCGCATTGGTTTTCCGGACCGAGGAAATTTCTATCCAGGGAACTTGGGATCAAAAGCAAAGGCGACGAACTGTTCGAGGCCCGGGACAATTTTCAGCGCGTATCTATTTACGCTTTCAATTGCGAAAACCCTCTCATGCGCAAATTGCCGGGATTGTACAACGTGATTCGCGGCGACCTTGGTCTTGTGGGCAGTACCTTGCCGAAACCAGAACAGATAAAAGAACTGACCTCCGACTGGGAAAAGCAATGGCTCGCCTCCGACCCAGGTTTGTTTCACCCCTGGGAAGACAGGGCCGCGGAAGTGCCGACGCGGGAAGAGAAAACGGTGATTGAAAGCGCTTACGTTGCGGAAAGAACTTTTATGAAAGATATCTCCATCGCCTTAAAGGTCATTTTAAAATCCCTGAGCGGCCCCTGGAAATAACCCGCTCTATTTCCTGAAACGCCGACTGACAACCGATTCTCCGTTCCTCGAAATTTTCAAATGAGGATGGCGACCCGTCGCCACATGATCGCTTTCCACGTCGTCGTTTAACAACGCCGCGTTTGCGCCGATCACCACGTTATCTCCAATCCTGCAATCGCCGATCACCGAAGCGTTGCAATACAAAATCACCCCTTCGCCAAACCGGGGGTAGACTCCGTCTTCGTTCGACCCCACCGTGCAGTTTTGATACGCCGCAAAATATCCCCCGTATTCCGCCTTGCCCAGTACAGTCCCCAGCGGGTGAACGAACATAAAAACTTCAGGCAATTCGATGGAATAAAACGCATCGAGTCCGTGCAAGGCCTTGTTGAGACAATACAATTTTTCCGCCGACGAGACGTCGCCTTCCTTTTTGTAAACCGCATTGCCCAACAGGTAAAGGAACATGGCGTAATGGTCGGCATTCAAATGATTGAACGTCGGTCCCTGTTCGTCCCAAAAATATTTTTGCCGGATATTTTCAAAGCACCGCCGCAGGCGTTCCAAACATTCGGGCATGAACGCGCCGACCCATTCCGGCGAAACGGATTGGGAGTCCGGGAATATGTTGTTCAATTGTGCGGCGACGTAACGGCTCAAGTCGCCGCTTTCGAGGGAGAATTTCATTTTATGTTTTTTACGGGAACGCCCAGGTTTTTTAAATAAGACCTGGCGCGCACCGGGTTATTGTCGCCGAAATGAAACAGGCTGGCGCAGGCGACGGCGTGGACTCCCGCCTTTTGGACGGCGTCCGCCAGGTGCATGAAATGCCCCGCCCCGCCGCAGAGGATCGCCGGACGGCGCGTATTTTCTTTCACGACAGAGGCCAATTCAAGATCGCAACCTTGCATCATGCCGTCGCGGTCGATGGAATTGACGAACAACTCGCCCGCGCCTCGCGATTCCAAATCGCGCAGATGGGCGATCAAATCCAGATTGGTTTTTATTTTTCCGCTGTGCGTGTAGACGAAATATTTTTCGCCTTCCCGCTTTACGTCGACTCCCCCAATGACACATTGATTCCCAAAAATTCGCGCGGCCTGACAGATCAACTCCGGGTTTTCCACCGCGGCGGAGGTGATGATCACCTTGTCTGCCCCGGCCCGCAACAACTCGCGAACGTCTTCGACAGAGGTAACCCCGCCGCCCACCGCAAGCGGCATGAAACATTCTTTGGAGACTTTCCCAACAACGTCCAGCAGCGTTTTGCGGCCCTCGCCGCTGGCTTCGATATCGAGAAACGCCAACTCGTCCGCGTTCTGCGCGTTGTAAATTCTAGCGGCGGAAACCGGATCGCCCACGTCGCGAAACCCGGCGAATTGTTTTCCTTTCACCATGCGGCCATTTTTCAATAACAGCACGGGGATGATTCGCGTCTTTAACATGAGCCGCCCCATTCGCAAAAGTTTTGCACAATCTTGAGTCCGGCGTCCTGACTTTTTTCCGGATGAAACTGTAGTCCCACCGCGTTCTTTCGGCTGACTGCGGCGACTAAATCGCCGCCATAATCGGCGAACGCTAAAACGTCTCCGACGGCGCCGGGTTTGAACTGGTAAGAGTGGCCGAAGTAAAAATCGATGTGCGGCTTCACGCCTTGAAAGATGGGATGATCGACGCGCTTTTCCAATCGGTTCCAGCCGACATGCGGGACGAGGCGCTCCGCCGGCAAATCCAACGGGACGACGGAGCCGGGGACGAGGTTCAGTCCCAACACTTCCCCGCCCTCGGTTCCGGTTGTCGACATAAGTTGCATACCGAGGCAAACGCCGAGAAATGGTTTTCCCTGCGCGACCTGATTTTTGATTTCCCCTTCCAGATTCTGTCGTCGGAGGTTCTTCATGGCGGCGGCGTAGGAACCCACGCCCGGCAGAATTAAATGCGACGGCGCGGAGAGGCCCTCCGGCCTGGAAATTAATTCCGTCTCGTAACCCAGAAACACCAAGGCGTTCTGGACGGAACGGAGATTGCCCATTCCATAATCGATAACGCCAATCATTTTTTCCGATTGTCTTCCCGGTACCACGAATCAAAATCCCCGGTTTTTCCGGCGTGTTTGGTTTTAGAAAAGTCGTGTTCGTATGGCGGGACGGCGGTGTTTAACACAATCTTGTTAAATTCCTCTTCGCTCAAGCCCATGTATTCCAGAAAAATCTCCAGCGAGGGCGGGCGCTTGCCGTCGTGCTTTTCGTTCCATTGCCGGGCTTCCTCCGAGGAAGACCTACCATTGCGAAGGTGGAAAGCGTTGATCTGCGAAACCCGACTGTAACCCCTTTTCAGGTATTTTATATAATCGCGACTGCCCTGCATGAAGCATTCAATCTTTTCGCAACTGGTGTTGATCTCTCCGGGCACGCCTTCCAGCTCGTCCGTTTTCCAACCCAGTTCCCGCTGGATAAGTTTTGTATTCGCAACGTTATTCCAGGGAATGAAACTGCCGAGACACAGAGGCGAACAGTCGATCGACTTCAACTCCGTCGGCGTGGGAAACGAGTAGGGCAAAAGATCCCGCCTGTCGACAGGGCTTTCCGGCGAGTCGATCATGCCGTGCATGTCGTCCGCGGAGATGCCGAGGTTGCGGTACATGTTGAACTTTTTTTCGTCCTCGTATTCGATCTCGTCGTTCAGGTAATCGTAGTAGGCGGAAAATTCCGCAAGCGGCTCGCCGTAAAAAATCAGAGGAACGTTGAACCGGACCGCAAGTCGCAGGGGATAGGAATAAATTCCCGTGTGACAATGCCAGCAAAAATCGGTTTTGCGGGAGAAGGATTCCGCCATCAACCGTTTGACGATTTTCCAGTTGGGGGTGAACTCGATGAGATCGACGCCGAGTTTTTTAAGCGTCCGCTGTTTGTTCTCTTCAATCCGTGGTCGCATGAACCCGTGATTGAAGCGCACTGCCAGCGGTTTGAGATTGTATTCCGTAATCAAGAAATGCAACTGGAACGTACTGTCTTTGCCGCCGCTGAACGGGACGATGCAATCGTACTCCGCCCGGTCCCGGTATTTATCGACGATCTGGTCGAGTAGTTTTTTGCGCGCGGTCCAGTCGATACTCTCAAGCTTGTGCTCGGCGGAGCGGCAGATATTGCACACGCCTACGGCGTCGAACTCAATGGTCTCGTAGGTCTCCGGCAGAAGGCATTTGGTACAGCGTTTTAATTCGGTCATTTTAGGAAGTCAGGCTTCGGTTCCACGGCGAGTTCGACAAGCGCCTGGCGCGCCGCGTTTTTTTATTTTGATATTCTCACCAGGCCTGCAATCCCCCGTCGACGACAAGGTTTTGTCCGGTGACGTAGCTGGAGGCGTCGGAGGCGAGAAACAGCATCGCCTGAACAATTTCCTCCGGTCGACCCATGCGCCGCATTGGAATGCGCTCGGAATAGCGATGAACAAATTCCTCGTTCTGATCGCCCTGCACGCCGCCGGGACTCAACGTATTGACGCGGACCCCCGCGTCCGCCCAGTAGGTCGCAAGGTAACGAGTCAATCCTCCTACCGCCGCCTTCGACGCCGAGTAAACGGCGGGCGTATTGATGGGGCGGCCCACTTCCTGCGAGCCTTCGTAAATACGTTTGTCCGCGCCCAGCGTTCCGTAAATGGACGAGGTCTGGATGATGCTTCCACCCCTGCCCTGCTTGATCATTTGCTTTCCCACCGCCTGAGCCACGAGGAACATGCCGTCGATGTTGACGGCCATGACCTTGCGCCAGACGTCCGGAGAGTAATCCTCGAAGTCGGCGAAAAAATCTTCCGGGTTTTCCGTCCGGGTCGCCGCGTTGTTGTGCAGGATATGGATTCCGCCAAATTCTTGCACGGTATCGTCGACCATCTTCCGCACGCTATCGGGAGCGGTCACGTCGCAAACCAGACCCAGAGTCGGAACGCCGTATTCCTTCTTCAACTCATCCGCAAATTTTCGGACCCGCTCCGCATCCAGGTCGACCACGACCACCCAGGCGCCGTTTTGAGCTAGGCCCCGGCAAAAATATTTCCCCAGAAAACCGGCGCCGCCGGTCACCACGGCGACCCGGTTCTCTAAATGAAAATTATGTGGATACTCATGTTTATCCATAAAGAGTCTCTGTTATCGGCGCCTCGCCAATGGAGTTAAAAACTACGGTACAATTTTTCCCTACGGTCCTGCTTGACGGGGAAACTTTTTCGCAACGCTTCGACCTCTTGCGGATCGATTGAGTAAAAATCAATCTCCCCCTCCGAATGTTCTGGAGCGACCTTCTCCCCGCCGGGACCGAACACGAACGTACTGTCAACGTAATCTATTCCGTTGCCGTCGCGACCCGTGCGGTTGACGCCGACCATGAACGCCTGGTTTTCAATAGCTCTCGCTTTGAGCAGCGCCTCCCAATGATCCGCGCGTGCGGCGGGCCAGTTGGCGATGGTGAAAATCGCCGCGCAGGTTTTCGATAAGGCCTGGTACAGTTCCGGAAAGCGCAAATCGTAGCACACGGAAAAACCGCAGGCAACGCCGTCCAGATCGGCAACCCCCAATTGATCTCCTCCCGCGTAAAATTCGTTTTCATTGGAATACGTGAAGGGATGAATCTTCGCGTAGTTCAGCGCAGTCGATCCGTCGCGCGCGGTCAGAATCAGGTTGTTAGTCGCCCTTTGCGCCCCGCGCAACACCATGCCGAAGACAATATTTAATTTTTTGCTCTCCGCCTCGCTTTGGAAAAACCGGAGCGTTTTCGAGTCGTCCGGATCTTCGGCAATCGCCTGTGTGTTCATTGAAAATCCAGTGAGGGTCATTTCCGGAAACACGACGGCGTCCGCGCCCTGCCCGGCGGCAATCTCCAAGTATTCCCGACACAGGGTTCGGTTGAGGGTCTTGTCTTCCCATTTCGGATTCATGGAAACGAGCGCGATTTTCATTAATTGAATTTCCGGAATACGGGTTTAATGGCCGGGCCGCGCAAATATTTTTCGACTCCGTCTTCCAACGCCTTCTTGTACACCGCGAACGATTTTTGCAACGCAGTTTTGGTGAGCGCCAGTTCTTCCTCTCCATGACGGTAACACAAGGCGATCCAGGGAATCAAAACTTCGGCTTCGACCATCTCCTGCATGAAAAGCGTATGAAATTCCAGGGAACGATTGCCCGCCGCGTCCAGAGCCAAAATATGCGGCGAGCACGCAACGCCCTTCGTTTTGAAATATTCACCGACGCCCGCTTCCTTGGCGCAAGCGTCTATCAGCGCCGTCAAGCGCCCTCCATAATCCCACAAATGTTCGACCACTGAATGCTCGCGCATGAATTGAACGGCGGCCACGAAGGCGCCCAGCCCGCACATCTCGGCGCCGTGGGTGGTGGACGTCAAAAACAGCCGCTCGCCGCCTTCGGGTTCCAGCGAACCCTGATCCATAATTTCCTTTCTGCCGCCGACGCAAGCGACGGAGAATCCGTTAGCCATAGCCTTACCAAAGGCGCACAGGTCGGGCCGAACGCCGTAATAATGTTGCCCCCCTTTAAGATCCCAGCGAAATCCGGTGATCATTTCATCGAGGATCAAAACGATCCCGCTTTTTTCGCACAGGGATTTTACTTTTTGCAGAAACTCGTCCCTAGGTTCTTCCGTCTGTGCGGGTTCCAACACGACGCAGGCGAATTGGCCGGGGAATTCGTCAATCAGGGATTCCAGGGACTCGATCTCGTTGTAGCGAAAACATTTGGTGAGCGCCGGGGTCTCCTTTGGAATTCCGCGGGTCATGGGCGTCGACGCGATAAACCAATCGTCGTAGGAGAAAAAAGGGTGATCCGCGCATCGCGCGACCATTTCCCTTCCCGTGTAGCCGCGCGCCAGTTTCACGGCGGCGGTCATGGCGGTGGAGCCGTTTTTGGCAAACTTGACGCGCTCGATGGAATCGATCAAATCTGCAATCAACTCGGCGGCTTCCATCTCGATAGTCGAGGGACGCGTCAAGTTGTTGCCGTTTTCAATTTGCCGTATGGCGGCCCGGTTCACCGCGTCCTCGGAATAGCCAATATTGACGGCGCGCAGGGCCATGCCATAATCCAGATAGCGTTTGCCTTCGGGATCGTAAACGTAGGCGCCTTTGGCCCGCTCCAGAACAGGCGGCGCGTTCGCGGGAAACTGGTCGTCTCCACGCGAGTAGGTGTGCGCCCCGCCGGGGATCGCTGATTTCAACCTTTCGCTGTAATCTTTCAAGGCAGAGAGCCTTTCTGTTTGGCGGCCAGCAGGGTTTCCACAATTTTGAAATCCTCCAGATCGTCGATCTCGAAGGATTTATATTTGGACACGATGTATGGCAAAGTTGCGGAATGATAAAACTCGCCGCGCTTGCGCAATGAATCGACGCGGGCGATATACAGACTGCCGTCGAAAAAATACAACGGCTCGATTTCCTGACGCCTTTTGACCTCAAAAAAATCGCCCGCGTAAGGGGCGATAAATTCGCCCTGGACGCTCAATAAAAATTCTGGATGCGCGGAGCCGACCGGCGCCACGCTAACAATACTTTCGGCGCCCTCGGTTGCGACCAGTTTTTGCAACGCGCTCTCGATATCCTCTGCGTCCCGTAACGGCGAGGTGCATTCGAGAAGGGCCAGGCAGTCGTAGCGTTCGCCATTTTGTTCAAAAAAGTCCAGCGCGTGGAACACCGCGTCCATACGCGGCGAATCGTCTCCGGCCATCTCGACTGGGCGCAGGAAGGGAACCTCGGCGCCGTATTTTTTTGCGACCTCGGCGATCTCCTCGCTGTCTGTGGAAACCACAACCCGGTCGACGGCGCGGCAGGCCAAGGCCTGCTCGATGGTCCAGGAGATGAGCGGTTTCCCCAAAAGCGGGCGGACGTTTTTCCCCGGCAACCCCTTGCTCCCGGTCCGTGCCGGAATCAGCGCGAGAATGGCATTCCCCTGGATCAAATTTTGACGCCTCCTAAAAATCGTTTCTCACTTAATTATCACAAGGGAACCGGGACGGATCAATCTATCTTTTCGAGGCAAAAAATAACTTCGGTTCCCATCCCCATTTCCAACAGGCGCTCCTGCAAGCCCGTTTCGCATTCCAGTAAGTTTTTGAACACAATCGCGGCGGACTGGATTTGTAACGTTGGCGAGGTCTTTTCGTAATAAGGGAAATAGCCTTTGTAATTTTCCAGCAGTTCGGAGGAGGCTCCGGTTTGCAGAACGCGAAACTTTCCGTTCAATTTTGCGTCGATAAATTTTTCCAACCAGCGCTTGCTGAAAACGAACAAATGATGCGGCGCGAACAGATGGGAAAAATCAAACATCCGCAAGAGAGGCGAGTCCCAGTCGGGCGTGGAAAACAGGAGCCTGCCTCCGGGCTTCAAGGCCCGGCCCGCCTTGTTGAAAAAGTTTCCAAACGCGTCGAACGGAAGGTGCTCCACAACTTCAAACGCGGTGATCAAGTCGAACTCTCCTTTTCCGATTTCATCGCGGATGAAATTGAGCGTTTGGGTCTCCACTCCGGCCTTTTCAACCGCGTCGTTTTGACGATTGGAAAACTCGGCGTGAACGACGCGCAAGTCGGGGCGCCTCCGTTTCACGAATACCGAAAAATTTCCCGCGCCGCCGCCCAGATCGATAACCGAAGCCTCAGCCGCCAGATCATTTTCCGCCAGGGCGAAAGCCCGGCGCAAGCGATCCGGCACTCCGTCCTTGTAGTATTCCGGATTGGGGTTGACCCACATGTCCTGCGAGTCAAACTCGTCGTACAGAAACTCGGTGGAATCTCCGTCGACTTGCGGGCTGAGATAAATCAGGCCGCAACCGACGCATTCAAAATAGACGGGACGGTTTGAAGAAATAAAACCCACCATGGGTTGCGAGGCGCAGACTTTTAATGGAACGTTTTCCTCGCAGCCGCAATAAGGGCAGTGATCCAGACGACTCAATTGGGCGCCGCTGAAATAAGAGATCAAGGATTTGTGGATTTCTTCTTCTTCGATTTTTCTACAAATTTCAGAAATGGTCATGGCAGGCAGGTTGGGAACTTTTTCCCAAAGGCCGAGGAACATTTTTAATCGTTTGTATTTGAAAATGTCGAACTGGTTGTTGTGCGCTTCCTGCGTACTCCAACAAAAAGTTTTGGCGCAAGCTTTAATGGAATCGACGTCCAAACTTTTTAGAGTAAACAGATCGACCATCCATCCGGGCTCCGTGCCGGGTATGGCCCCTTGCGGTTTTAACGCCGGAACGTCCTCCCGTGCGAGTCTCTTTTCCATTGCGCGGATCAAATCGTAATCCAGAATGGGATTGAACGCGCAGGCGACGATCAAAATGGAAAATTCGTTTTTCAGGGACGCGAGATCCAGATCTTCATGGCGCGCGAAAAACTGGACGTCGCGACAGGAAAAGGCGACGGCCCTTTCGGCAATGAATTGTTTTATTTTTTTATCGAGGCCTTTGAAACGGAGCCGGTCGTCTTCTTTGACTAACAGCAGAGACTTTGCCATCTGAAATTATTTATCCAGGTCCAAAGGCCGTATCCCCGCGCGACCGCTGGGTTTATCGCCATAGGGGCGCTCGCCCCAGTTTGCCGATACGGTCAGATCGGTTCTGAAATCGTAGGCGCGGCAGGCCAGCGCGTAACTAGGGCTCAGTGATTGATTGACGGAACTTGAGTGGACCAGGTTGCGGTCAAAAATTACCAGATCGCCGGGAGCCGCTTCGATAGCGACATCTTCAAAGCCTTCCAATTCCGATTCGGGGATTTCATATTGCAGGTAGTAGGACTTGTCGCCCTCGGATTGTTCGTCATAGCCGTAAAACTCGGAAAAATCCCATGCGCGTTGGTGCGATTTTTTTAGCGCCCGCATGGTTCCGTTGTCGGGGGTTTTGTCTCTGAAAGCGGGCGCCCAGAAATTCACGAAGCGCCTTCTCTTGGGATACCAGCAGGTTTCCGCATGCCAGGTGTACAGCCGGTCTTTTGCCTCTGGGACGTTGGCGATGAAGCTGGGACCCTGGATGATTTGTAGGGTTTTATCGCAATTTAAAATTTGTTCGGCGATATCCGGGATGGGGGACGAAACGATAAAGCTCCTGGCAAGAGGCGCGCTTGGGAGCATTTTGTCCGCCTCGACAAAAATTTCCGGGTCGCGCTTTAAAATTCCAACGATCAGGTCGTCAAAATCTTTGAGACGATCTGCATCGAATTTTCCAGGGTTTTTCCCGGCGACGTCGTTGAATTTTTTTAACTTCGACGCCTGCATGCGACATAAACCCTCAATGGTTTTCTGGAGCGGAGTCAGGGAGTCAAAAGAAACGCATTGCCTTTTGACGACAAACCCGTCTTCTTGAAATTGTTGCAATTCGGTTTCGGAAAGCGGCGCGTTCATATCGTCTCCAGAAAACCCAGGAACCGGAAAAATTTTCGAGCAGGAAAAGCCTCCATCGGGCTATCATAGGAGAATTGTATACTATTACATCGTTCCTAGGGTTCGATATTAAGCGTCTCGGCGACCGCTCCAGATTTTCCCCGAAAGCCTATGAACGGAAGAATAATTTTTTTGTTAGAGAACCTGTTTGACAAAAGGGATTTTCAAAGATTCGGCATGGAGTCGCTGTCGCATCGCGGGTTCAAGGTGGAGGCGTGGAATTGCGCTCCGTTTATTTCTCCCGGACTTTATAAAACCCGACGCCCAGCAAAAGCCTTTACGTTTCCCGGGAGTCGGACTTTTCATAAGGTCGAGGAGGCGTTGCGGGAGTTTGACGAATTAAAATCCGAGGACGTTGTTGTGTCGCTCGCGTCCATTCAATATCGGAATCGCGATCTGTATCGAAATTTAATGAAGACGCGCGCGCGCATCGGCGTGGTGCGGCTGGGGGCTATCCCATCCGCTCGATCATTTCGGTCCTACGCCCAAAGGTTTTTTCGCCAACCGTCCCGCGGCGTTGAGTTTTTTCTGGGCCGCCTGCCAGGCGCCTGGAGCGGAATCCGCCCGCTGGATTTCATATTAAAAGGCGGCTCGTTTCCCATATCGAATCCATTGACGGCGCCCGAAACAAAAATCATCGACGCGCACGCCCTGGATTACGATCTGGTTTTGGCGAATCAGAGCGCCGCCCCTTTCGACTCCGAAAACTTTGCCGTATTCGTCGACGAAGGCGGCCCGCTGGCTCCAGATTATATCGAACAGAACTGGGGATTCCCGCTAAAGCCGGACGAATACTATTCATTGATGAACCGCTTTTTCGATTCGCTTGAAAAACGTTTCGATTGCGAAATTCAAATCGCTTTGCATCCCAGAACTTGCTATGAAGATCAGCAAAAATATTATGAGGGGCGAAAAGTGATCCAGGGAAAAACTGCGCTTTTGATCCGCGACGCCAGGTTTGTCGTCGTCCACGGAAGCACGGCAATTAATTTTGCAACGGTTTACAGAAAACCGCTGATATTCGCGTCTTATGATTACCAGAAAAAAACTTATTTCGGATTGTTGATCGACGCCTGGGCGGCGACGTTGAACAAATCTCCCGTCGACCTTCACGCCGACGCCGACGTGGATTGGGAAAAACATTTGATCGTGGACGAGGCGGCCTACTCAAAATACGTTGAAACCTATATCAAAAATTCCGGGTCGCCGGACAAACCTTGCTGGGACATATTTGCCGACTACATTCTCCGGTCCGGGGGTCGCGCATGACGCCCTGCGTTTTCTGGACGTGTTTCTTGACGCTGGTCTACGTCTATATCGGCTATCCGCTCGTGATTAGAATCCTGGCGGAATTGATGGGAGAAGAGGAAGCCGGGTCCACTCTCGACCCTCTGCCCCTGGCGTCCGTCATCGTCTGCGTTTACAACGAGGAAAAATGGATCGCCCGGAGAATCGAAAATATTCTGGAACTTGATTATCCGAAGGATCGTCTGGAAATCATTGTCGGGTCCGACGGCTCGACCGATCGGACGGTGGAAATCGCCCGGCAATATAAGGACCGAGGCGTTACGGTGGCCGCACAAAAGAGTCACCGGGGCCGGGCGTGCATGCACAATGAAGCGGTGGAGGCGGCGCGCGGAGAATTCATCGTCCTCACCGACGCCGAGACTTTGTTCGACAAAAACTTTTTGCAAGAGACAATGAAATTTTTTCCCGACGAGAGGATCGGCTGCGTTTCCGGGAGCTTGACCTACAGAACGCGGGACACGTCGATTTCTCAATCCGAAGGATTGTACTGGAGCATCGAAAGGCGCCTGCTGGCCGGTGAGAGCCGGCTCGGCCTGCTGGCCAACGCCACCGGCGCCTGCATGACGTTTCGAAAGCGCCTGTGGAAACCGTTAGCTCCCGCCGACGACGCAGATTTCTCAACTCCGCTGGACGTCATTCTCCAGGGCTATCGAGTCGCTCACGCGCTTCGAGCCCGGGCCACGGACGTCCCGCCCGCCACCGTGGAAGGAGAACTCCAAGCCCGCATGCGGCAAACTTCGACCGCCTTGATGGGAACCTTGAGGCATTGGGGTCTGCGCGGGTTTTTAAAATATCCAGGAGTCAGTTGGAACCTCGTTTCTCACAAAATTTTGCGTTGGTTCGGGTTGTATTTTATGATCGGCGCGTGGGTGGCAAATGGGCTTTTAATTTCCGAGGGAACTTTTTACCAGAGCGCTTTCGTCGCCCAGACGGGGTTTTATTTCGCCGCCCTGTTGGGATTTCTGGGCGATCTTTTGGGAAAGCGCTTGCCCGTCGCGTCAGGTCTGTACAGTTTTTGCCTGGCAAATGTCGGCATGGGTCTGGGCGTGGTGCTGGGCCTTGGCGGCAAAGCGCCTGCCGCATATAAAATGCCCGAGTGATTTTCGCATGACTAAAAAAAATAAAATCGTTCTGGCGGTCGTCTTCCCATTGGCGCTAATCGCCGCGTTGGTTTTCCTTTATCCCAACCCATTCGGCGATTTTGTATTTCGCGCCGTCGTGCATGAGGATCCCCTGCAACCCTCCCGAGCCATCGTCGTTTTGGGAGGCGCGTCCTCCGGAGTGCGGATGCGCAAGGGGGTCGAGCTGTTCAAAGCTGGATACGGCCAATGGATGGTGTTCAGCGGCAACGAAATTTACCCCGGATACGACCGGGAAACGATGATGAAAGACTTTGCGATTTCATTGGGCGTGCCGGAAGATAAGATCGTCGCAAAGACAATCAATTCGGAAATCAGCACCTGGGGAGAGGCGATCACCAACCTGGATACGCTGAAGGAAATGGGAATCAAAAAGTTTATCCTGGTCACGTCGGCCTACCACACCCGACGCTCGAACAAAGTGTATCGCGACCAGATAGCGCGAGGCAATTACGCTATGGAAATGCGCGTCGCTCCGGCGCCCGACCCGGACGCCCCGGAAAACGGCTGGTGGAAAATCCGTAGCGGACAAAATCTGATTTTTAACGAATATGTAAAGACCCTTTATTACCTGATCAATTATTGAAGACCGGAGCCAGGCAAGCGCCTGGAGGCAATAAGCGCAACTAATACGAGGGACGTTGCGAACTTCGGAGCAAAATGCATCTCAATACTTTTTACCAGGAATTATCTGACCGACCAGGCAAGCGCCTGGACCTTTTGCCATGGCAGAAATCATGAAATGTCCCAATTGCGGTTTTAAGCAGTCTGGTTCCGCGGCGTCTTGCGCTAAGTGCCAGATCGTTTTCGCCAAGTACCAGGAAATTCAGGATCGCAAAAACCGTCCTCCGCCCGACCCGATGGCAGAGAATGAATTCGATAAGAGCGCTTATTTGGAGTTGGAAGAGTTTCCAGAAGAGACGACGCCAAAAAATGCGAACTCCTGGCAACCTGTATCGACCGGGATTTTTGTAACTCTTTCCGCAATTTTCGTATTTTTACTTTACCTGCTCGCCGCGCACGACGCCATTGGAGCCGCCGACGACTCAACGATTTTGTATATGCTCCACAACGTGAACCTGGTGTTTCACGAAGCGGGGCATCCTATTTTTGGAATTTTGGGCAATCGCACCCTGGCCATCCTGGGCGGCAGTCTGGGGCAATGCCTTGTGCCGCTGATCGTCGCCGTAGCCTTCTGGATGCAACGCGAACCCGCCGGACTTTCTTTCGCCGCCTTCTGGTTTTTTGAAAACCTTTTGGACGTTTCAGTTTACATGGCAGACGGACGCTATCTCCAGCTACCGCTCATCGGCGGGCTGGGGATGGAGGCGCACGACTGGCGCAACCTGTTCAACATCTGGGATCTGTGGAATTGGGATCAGGCGCTTTCCAAAACCGTCGCCTGGTTGGGCTGGGCTGGCATGGTCGGGGCCTGGGCATGGCTCGCCTTGCGCTGGAGGAAACCGGCGACGCGCCGGGACCAGCGGTTGGCGAATCGATGATCCTTTCTAAAACGGCAACGACGCCTATCGATTTCCCTCTACCTTTAAGATTGTAGTGGACCGGCGACGGCAATTTTGATACGCGATTGCTCCAAAACACGTGGCATTCGCCGTATAAGATGCGCCTATTGCCTCCAGGCGCTGGCCTGGCGCCTTCCCCCAAACCGGGCGCGAGCGCCCATTGTGCAAAGTTTGGAGGAAGGCTGAGGGGCTTGTACTTTTAGCGAGGTAAAAAGGCCGACGCGCCGAAACAGGGATTACTTTCCTTTTGGCCAAAGGAAATCGACGCGCCAGCCCTTAATTAATGCGAACCGCCATCAGGGTGACGTCGTCGTGATAGAAGTTGTCGCCGGAGTCTTCCAAAAGCCGTTCCAACACGGCGTCTTTCAATTCCCTTGGGTCGTCCGAACTTATACTTTCCAGCATATATAACAGCCGCTTCAATCCGAGTTGTTTACCGTCTTTTCCGGGCGCTTCGATCACGCCGTCGGTGTATAGAAACAAAAGATCGCCCGATTCCGCAGGAATGCTTTCTTCGTCGAAGGTAGCGTTGTCGAAAATTCCCAGGGGGATGTTCTTCCTTGCGGAGGGTTTTTCAATGGCGATGGGACGCCAGACGCTTTCGCCCCGGCGTTTGATGAGCGCCGGCGGGTGCCCGGCATAACTGAAGTAGAGCCTGGAATTTGCCTTGTAGTAACCGACGACTTCCGCCGTGGTGATGGTCCGGTGTTTGTGGTCCCGGATTTGGTTGTTGAGGTCGGCCAGCACAACGTAACCGTCCAGGCAGTTTTTTTGCTCCGACATGGAGTCGTACAGCCAGCTACCCGCGTCGCTGACGGCCTTGCCGTGCCCCGCCACGTCGGCGATGGCAATACGGCTTAATTTGTCGCCGTCGCAAACGCTGAAATAATAGACGTCGCCGCCATCGCCGCCGTCCACCCCGCGCGAATACAGGCTGGCGGTCAGAGTCCCGGTGCAGACTTCCGAATTGGTTTCTTCGTTTCCGCCCCAAACTTCCGAGCATGCGATTCGATACATGGTTTCAAACCCTCCTCATACGTTCAGGGGTTTGGTCGCGGGAGGCGGAGTTTACTTACAGTTTTTTCAGAAAAACCGAGAAAATAGTTCGTCGGCGGAGGAGGGAAGGGATTAAAGGGGATTAAACCAGTTGTTCGCCGGAGCCGCCAATGGTGATTTTGGCTTCTTCTTCCAGCCGCTTGCAGATGGAAACGATTTTTTGTTGGGATTTCTCCACGTCGCTCACCCGCGTGGGCCCTAGGGAATCGAGGTCTTCCTTCAACATGGCGGAGGCGCGTTGCGACATGTTGGCGAAGATTTTTTCCTTCAGCTCGTCGCTCGCGGTTTTGAGGCCGATCAGCAGTTCTTCCTGGTTCACTTCCTTCAATACCAGTTGCATACCCTGATCGTCGATTTTGAGCATGTCTTCGAACGTGAAGCGCAGGTTGCGGATTTCATTCGCCAGGTCGGGATCGGTTTCGTCCATCGCGGTGAGGATATTTGCTTCCGTGGTCCGGTCCAGTCCGCCCATGATTTTGGCGGCGGAGTCGATGCCTCCAAGTTTGCTTCCGGAAATGGCGCCCCGCGATCGAAACTCTTCCGAAAGCGCCTCATCCAACTGACGAACGACGGTGGGCGACACTCTCTCCAGAGTCGCTAGGCGGTGGATGGTTTCCATCCGGGTATCCTCCGGCAATTCGCGGATCACCATGCCTGCGGTGCTATGTTCCAGGTGGGCCAAAATAATCGCCGCGGTCTGGGGATGTTCGTTCGCCAGAAAACCGGCAATGGCCCTGGGTTCCAACATACGCAAGGTGTCCAATCCGCCGCCCATATCCTCGCCGGGGGCGGAAATATTGGAAAGGATCTCGTTAGTGGTTTGCGGATCCAAAACTTTCAACAGGGCGTTTTTCAGAAAATCAACGCCAGAGATTCCCAACCCCCCCGCGCCGGATTCCACGGTGTCGAAAAATTCCTTGTTGACCACGTCCATGGCGGTCATATTGACGTCGCCCAGGGCGGACATGTAGTTGCCGACTACCTGGATTTCCCTTTGGTCCAATTCCGCGAGAATAGCGGCGGCAGATTCCTCGCCAATGGACATGAGAAAAATAGCGGCTTTTTCCGGACCCGAAAACTTTTTGGTGGTGGCCATAATGGCGCTCTAACGAATAGGGGTTTTCATTAAAACCAAAACTCTCCCCGGATAATTATTTTATCAAAGACGGGGATGTAGGCAACTTTTATGTTTTTACAAACGGAAAAATCTTTACTGGCGGTCATACGGCCCGCCTCGTTCCGCCGTTTCCCACCCAAAACCCGAAAAACGACAAGATGTTGATTAATTTGGTTTTGAGCAAGAGTGATAATTTATTATCGGACGATCAGAGCAAAACCTGACGTTTTTGAGCGGATTTTAAAAATTTATTTGGAAAAACTTGGCGTTTCCCCAGGTTTGGCGAGGATAAACCCGCTTACTCTTCGATCTGTTTGCAGGTGAAGTCGTCGTCCGAGGTCCAGTTGACGGAGAGGTAATTGGGGAATTGGGTTTCCCGGTCGACGAGGGCAGATTGGATTTGCGAACAGGTCAGGCTCAGGGTTCCCCTCAGGTCGGTCCCATTCAGGTTGGCGGATTCCAGGTTGGCATTTTTGAAATCAGTTTCGAGAAACTTTGCGCCCCTCATGTCGGCGGCGCTCAAATTGGCGCCCGTTAAATTGGCTTTTCTGAAATCGACGCCGGTTAAAACCGCTTCGCTGAAATCGGCTTCGATGAGTTGTGCATCCATCAGGCCGGCATTTGGAAAGCGGGCTTCGCAGGCGACGGCTTCACCAAAATCGACCCCGTTCAAATTAGCTTCCTGAAACGTGGAGCGAGTCAGATCGGCGTTGAACAAATTGGCGCCGCCAAAATTGGCTTTGTCCGCTTTACAGTCGCTGACGTCCGCTCCGCTGAGGTCGGTTCCGATAAATTCCGTTTCCAACAAGGTCGCCTCGCACAGATCGGTATCGCATAAATCCGCTCCGCAAAGATCGACTCTGGACAAGTCGATTCCCTGCAGGGAGGGCAGATTGGCGGCGAGCTCGTTCAGGGCGTAAATGATCTCGGATTTCCGTTGAATCGAAGCGTCCTCCGCGTTGGAGAGCAAACCCACCAGTTCCTCTATCAAGTCTTTTTTTTGCCGATCTTTTTCTTCTTTGGAAAGAGGTTCCATAATCCCTCGCAAGATGATGCAATTGTCAATAGCGTCCATATTAATGTGGAGCAAGCGATTGTCAATTTTTTTGATATAATATAGACATGAAATTCTTACTGTCCTGCTGGGTTCTGATTCTGTTGACTGCCTGGGGAGGCTTTTCGCCCGTCGGCGCGGATACGCCTGCCTGCGAGTGGAACCACAGTTGCCCCACGTTGGACGACGCCTACGTCTGCGGGGATACGGGGCAATGCTCCCGTTGCCCGGACAACGAGTATTGTCTGGGCGGCCAGCCCAAAGGGTCGGATTTGCTAAACGGCCAAACGGATAAAGAAAAGGCGCGCGTTTGTCAAAAGTTTCAGGAAAAAGCCGGAGTCATGCTTCCGGACCGTTTGATCATGTTTTGCAAAACGGAGATGACCGGAGAGGAGTGTGGAAAATGTTTAAAAATTGAAAAGGAACCGGAAGAATAATTTTTTTCCATCCGTCCCAAACCGCCCATAGCTCTAATCCAGGAGACGACCATGGCCACCCGCAAAGCGACGCCGAAAACCAAATCAAAAACCGGCAAAAAAGCTTCCGCAAAATCTACGACCAAAACAAAGACCTCAAAGAGTTCTCCAAAAGCCGCCGCCAAAAAGAAATCAAAACCCGCCAAAGGCAATAAAGAGGATTCGGCAATTACCGCGGAGGAAACCGCTAAAATTGTCGACCTGGCCTGCCGTATGGTGGGAGCGCAGATTCAATCGGCCTCTACCGAAGCGGGCGAGGCCTGCCAGGACCGTTTGCTGGAGTATTTTTCCCTGGGTTACATGTTCGGAATGTTCTGCTCGATTCTGGCGTCTTATGGCAAATCCAGCGAGGAAGAGCGGGTTACAATTTTATCGGAAATTTACAAAAACCTGTTCGGGGAAGACGGGACGGATTTACTTGAAGAGTCGATCGAACTGCAGGACAGCGAATTCTTCCACAAGGGTGGGGAATTGGGTTGGAGCGAATTGCAGGAGGCGAGCCGTACGCGGGAAGCGCCAGACAGTTTGAAAAAGTTTTTGATGGCTGATGGAAAGACGTTATAGCCGTCCTTGAAATATCAGCGGGAAGCCGCCTGAAGCTTTTTATTTAAAATTTTCACATGGAATTCGATGGCGGATTTTAATTGATCGGGTTGAAAGACGCTGTGGGCCAGACGGGCGTCGACAACGGCTTTCGGCATGGAGGGCGCCGGAGCGCTGGCAGGGTCCTGCGCGATAACCAAACCTCCCGTTTTCGCAATATGAGCCGCTCCCTGGGAGCCATCTTTCCCCAGTCCCGTTAAAACCACTCCGAGGCAATATTCTCCAAAGGCCGCGGCAGCGGACCGGAACAAGGGGTCGGCGGAGGGTTTTACAAAATTCTCAGGCAACGTGTCCTCCAAAAGCATTTTCCTGGATTTGGGGTGGACGACGAGGTGCCTGTCGCCCGGAGCCAGATAAATCCTGCCGAGTTCCGAGCGCGCGTTGTGGCGCCCCATTTCAATTCCTAATTGTAATTCCTCCGCCAGGCTTTTTTGAAACGATTGGAGCATCCAGTCCGGTCCGTGTAGCACCAGGTACACGACGGCGTTTTCCAGCGGCGGAAATCTTTTAAATATTGTGCGCAGAATGCTCGGGCCTCCCGTGCTGGCAACCATGACCACCCCGACGAAGGGCGGCGGCGAATTCGTGAATGACTTTTCTATTTTGCGGATATCCGGTGGGCGCTGACGATTTTTTTTGACGACTACTTTCAGGACTTCCAGGATTTCCCTGGGAGCGTAAGGTTTGGAAATGAAAGCGTCCGCTCCAGATTCCAAAGCCTTGATGCGGGATTGTTCGGACGTCAGCGTGGTGAGCATGACAATGGCCGGGCAGGCCGGCAAGTTCTGACGCGCCTTTTGGATCAACTCGACGCCGTCCATTCGAGGCATCATCCAATCCGCGATTAGAATATCGAACGGTTTTTCCTGGAGCGCTTTCCAGGCGGCTTTCCCGTCCCTGGTTACGGAGACGGTATGCCCCGCCCTTTTCAAAAACAAGGAAAGTAGGTCGGCGCCGGGTTCGTAATCTTCCGCGATTAATATGTCCATTTCAGAGGCGACTCTGGTTCAAGTTTGAATCGCATTTAAGCGTGTTGCAGCCAGCTAAAGGAGGCCGCCTCACCTACCTCCTCCGGGAAGAGCGGCTTTTGGGATGGGAATAGTTTGCGGCTTGGTTCCTAACCGCACGGGCATGGTTCTGCCGTTCGGATGGGTGATCGTTCCCTGAATCATAACGTTGTTGTTAAATGACCCCTTCATAGTCGAGCCGCTTTTGAAAATTTTAGTTCCCTGGACGAGAAATCCGCCTTGGAAGACGCCTTCAAACACATCCCCGTTTGGGTAAACCGCTTTTCCGGTCACCAGCTTGCCGTTCCAAAACTGACCTTCCATGCTTGATTTTCCGTCTTTGGACTCCAGTTTGCCTTTTCCATCCAGACAATCGCCCTCAACGCAATTGTATTGACTGTCTCCTTCCCCGACTCCGGCGATGGAGAGACCAAGTACGATAATGGACGCGAGTAAAGTAGATTGCATATAATCTCCAGAAAAAAAATTTAGAAAAACATAACGTCGCGGGATTTTTAGAACTCGGCCAAAAGCCGCTTTCGGCGAGAGGTTGCGATCCGGCGGCGCCTTTGTTATTTTATCAAACGATCCAGCGCGTTCATATTTTTAAATCTTCCCACATCTCCGTTGTAACCAAAGGCAACCATGCTTCTCGCTATCGACGTCGGAAACTCCAATCATGTCATCGGCTTGTTCAAAGAGAAGAAGCTGTTGACCCATTGGCGCATCCGCACGGAGAGGAATCGCACCGCCGACGAATACTGGGTGCTGATCAAGGAGTTTATACTCATAAACGAAGCGGACGTCGAGACCATCGACGATATCGTGATTTCCTGCGTGGTCCCGTCCCTGATTCCCGTTCTGGAAGAAATGTCGCACAAGTTCTTTTCCTGCGAACCGTTGATCGTGGGACCGGGGATCAAAACCGGAATCCCGATTTTGTACCGTAATCCCGCCGAGGTCGGCGCCGACCGGATCGTCAACGCCGTAGCCGGATTCGAAAAATACGGCGGGCCATTGATCATTGTGGATTTTGGGACGGCCACGACTTTTGACGCGATTTCAAAAAAGGGAGAGTACCTGGGAGGCGCCATTTGCCCCGGCATACAAATCTCCATGGAAGCCCTGTTTAAAAATACCGCAAAACTTCCCAGGGTCGACCTCGCGGCGCCGGAGAATGTGATCGGCAAATCCACCGTGGAAAGCATCCAGTCCGGGGCATTTTATGGGTTCAAAGGAATGATCGATTATCTGATCTCCATGATGGCGAAGGAGTTGGGACCCGAAACCAAAGTGATCGGCACCGGCGGGGTGGCTCCCAACCTGATCGACCAGATAGACGTCATAGAAACGTTTGATCCTTTCCTGACGCTGGAGGGACTGAAAATAATTTTTTACAAAAATCGCGCAAACCGAAAGGGCGAACCGGGGTAGCCCCCGGAGGCAGATAGTGTAACCTTTAAGGGAAACGGCTCAAGTATCGGTGTGCTTGCATCCCAAACCCTGCCTCCACGGCGAGTGGCTGCGCGGTGGGAAAAAGAAATCGCCGGCTTTCCCAATCAAGAATGAGGAGGTTGCCCGGAGACCCGGGCATCTTGTAAAACGTTTGGGAAAGCCGGCGGCGGGGACTCTGTGAGCGCGCAAAAAAGCGGAATCGAGATCAGGACTCTTTCTTCGCCTTTTTTATGAACAACCGAACCATCAGGCTGTCTTCATCCTCGCGGGAGGTTTTATATCCCTGAGTTTTCGCCCAATTCTTGAAAGCTTCGGTAAAGTTTTTCCTCGGATCAAAAATTACCTCCAGCATCCCATTAATTTTTATGCCCTTAAAGGCCTTTTCGGCGGCGTCCAGGGCGTCGAAAAAAGATTGCCCGCGAGCGTCCAATGTTTTAAATAAAGTCATCCTTACCTCCTGATGTTAATCATTATCTAGGACGTATTTTAGACGCCAAACATTAAACGACTGTTAAATCCGCATTAATTATTTTTAATTTTCTTCAACCACCAGGCAAGCGCCTGGAGGCATTAGGCGATCTCTTACGGTAAATGCCACAAGCTACGTTGGGTTTACAAATCAAAAACATTGCCCCCACGGCGAGTGGCCGCTGAGGCAATGTTTTATATGCAAACTCACCGCTATATGATAACTTTCCTGTAAAGTTGAACAAAAAAAGGGGGTAATTATGGCCATCACCCGCGATGGAAATACCGAGTACAAAGACGACGCCCCCAATCTGGAGGAAAAAGAAAAACTGTTGGCGGCAACCGTCGAGAAGGCTTTAAAGGACGACCCTACCGCCTTGTCGCTGGCCGGAGGATATATGGGAACGGACGAGGTTTCCATTTTGGCTCGCCTGGACCTGATGACCAGCGTTCGCTCTCTCGACCTGGGCGACAATCAGGTTGGTGATCCAGCTTTGAAAGTTTTATTAGCCTCTCCCATGCTGGAAAACCTGGAAGCTCTGTTTCTGGGCGTAAATTTTATCACCGACGAGGGGGCGCTGGAGTTCGCGCAATCCGACTCTGTCGCCGTCAAAAATCTAAAAAAGCTTTCCCTGGACGACAACCGGTTGACCGACGCCTCGGGCGTCGAACTGGTGGCCTCTCCAAATATAAGCAAAATGGAAGTTTTAAAATTGGGTTGGAATCAGTTGGGGAACGGGACAGCCGAGGCGCTTGGCAAAACGGGCGCGTTGAATCGCTTGCGAGTTCTAGATCTGGAAAGAAATTATATCGACGACGCAGGCGTCGCGGAAATTTTGAAATGGAACGCTCTCGGCAATCTCGAAGAGTTGGTATTGTCCTATAACAAAATCAGCGATCAGGGCGCCCAGGCGCTGGCCGATTGTGAACGTCTCTCGGCTTTAAAAATCCTTAATCTCACCAACAACAACATCGGCGACGACGGAGCGATCGCGCTGGCGGAATCGCCGCATCTGGCTGGACTGGAATCCTTGTTTCTGGGGCGCAATTATTTTACCGAAAAAGGCGCTCAGGCGCTGAAGGAATCTAAACCCCTTTCCGGAGTGAAAACCCTGGCGCTTTACGAGGGCGCCGAAAATACTCCCGGAAGGGTCAATTATTCCCGGCCCGAACTGCTCCGCCCCGATGAATAATTTATGGAGGCCATTGATAATGGGCTATGTTTGCTTTTGGCGCCTCGCCGGCCCTTATTTCATTAGAGCCGCTCACGGCCATGATCAATTATTAGAGGCTTCCTTTCCGAACAACCGCTCATGAAAAAGCTCGCCTTCATCCTCGCCCTTGTATTTTTAGCGTCTTGCTCCCAAACCTATAAAATCAGCGTGCGTCCGGAATTGTATGTCAACCCCTCCGATATTGGCGGCCAGCAAAGCGTCGGACTCGAGGTGGTGGACCGGCGGAAAAACAAAAACGTGGGAGAGGGACGCGGACGTCTGGCAAAGTTCAAACGCTACACGATCATCGCCGATTCCAACCTGGCCGAAACCATCGAAACCTCCGTCTCAGGCGGACTGGAGGAAATCGGTTTCCGCGTCAAGCCGTACTCCAAAAAGCAGGGACGAAAATTGCGCGTGGATATTCTGAAGGTCAAGGACGTCTACACGGAAAAAATTTCCAGCATCACAAAAATTCACGAAAAGCTGAGCGTGGCCCTCCGCGCCAATTGCTTCAACGGAAAGAAAAGATATTTAAATATCTACAGCTCCGTTAAAAAAGAGACCCACAATGTGGTGAGTGCAAACTTTCCCAACGAAAAGCTTGTCAATTCCACCTTGTCCCTGGTCATGCGAAAAATGTTTGAAGATAAAAAGCTGATCGCTTGCCTGGCGGGGAAATAAGGCGCCGGCGGCGCAATTTTCTGGTTACGCTTTCTATTTTAAAAACCACAGCGAGTGTCCTTATGAACTACCTTCAAGAAAACCTCATGAACCGAAGGGGTTTTTCCGAGAAATCGGGAAAACCTGGCGCAGCCCTGATTCCAATCGCTCTTACAGAAGAAGGGCGGCCCATTTTTGGAACGCGCAAAATCCCGTATAGTTCCCTGAAGAGGCGAAAATTAATGGTTTATGACGACGAAGTCGCCAGGCAAAGGCGCTTGTTGGCGGATTCGGCCCTGGCCCAAATTATATTGCAAAAACCAAGGTACGTTAAAAACGCAATCAATTTTGTTTCGCAAGCGATTGGCGTTTACTGGATCAAAAAAAAGTTGCAATTCAATGATTCTACTTATGCGAAAATCTTTGAAGGATCCACGAAATATCTTTATAGCGGAACCAGCTTTGGCGGGAGAGAACATTTCACAAAGAAAAAGCAAAAAAAATTGGCAAAAAACCTGGACGCTTTAAAAAACCTTGTCAACGGTTGGTTTGAGACCATGCAGGCGGCAAAGGACGTCCCAAAGGTCATGAACCTGCACGACCATTTCCTGAGATTATTCATCCGGATATTGGGACCCAGCGACCAGCCGCTGAGTAAAGAAAAGGGCAACGAGGTCGCTTGGGGTTCTTCGCTCGAATACGCGCGGTACAAGGAAGCAAAAAATAAAATCCGTCCGGAATGGTACAACGACATAAACAAACGAGGCAGGACAGGAGCCGTCCGAGCTCCAAACGCCACCTCGATGCCGGGCCTTATTACGCTGGACTTCACAATTCCTATATCGGCTCCTCTCGACCGTTGCGGTTTGGATTTGGCAAATTTGAGGTTGGAAAATCATATTCGCGGAAGCGACAGGAACATGATCGACGCAACAAGAATGCTTTCAGAATTCAAGGACGTCCTGGGCGATTTGAATCTTCCGTTCGGGGCTTCGGCGTCCGGTTCTACCAGCACCCTATTTTTGTCGGCAATTACATTCTCAAATCTTTCTTCTCTCGAGGAAAAAAAACAATATCTGTTGGCGTGCGTGGCTTACCTAGTTGGGGGAGGCATGCACACTTGTCACGAAGTATTCTGGACGGGGCGCTTGCTGAATATACCCTACCAAAACGGGAAATACCTCGCCACGTTGCCAAAAAGTTTTGTCGGTTCGCTCCATTACGATAAGTGGTCCCGCGAATTTTGGGATATTGTTCGCCCAGACCGAGCGACAGTTCAATAAGAAATTATTAAAAAGACCCGTTCCCGCTTTCTATCCCTCTAGAGTTTTGGGATACTGGAAATCCTTTTTGAATGGTCGTTAGACTGCGGGAAAGAGATTCTAATTGATGGGTAAATCTCTCAAAGAGGAAGAACTGAACGCGGCGCTGGCCGCCCATAAAGAATGGTTTGAAAGCGGCGGCCAGGCCGGAAGCCAAGCCAAATTGCGGGCGGCAAATCTGGAAATGGCGGACCTGGCGGGCGCGTGCTTGGTGGAAGCGGATCTCATTGACGCCAACCTCCGCGACGCAAACTTGCAGGGCGCCGATTTGCGCGGCGCCTTGATGCTGGGAGCAAACTTGATGGGGGCCAATCTCCGGGACGCCAATCTGGAAGAAGCGGATTTGACTTTTGCCGAGGTGACCGGCGCCAATCTGGAACGAACCCGGCTCGCCGGAACCCTGTTGACAGGCGCCGACCTTCGCGGCGCTTTTGGGATCGACCCGGAACAAATCGAACAGGCCCGGACAGACCCCTCCACCCTACTTTAAACTTCTCCCAAAAATAAACAGCTAAAAAATTTTCAGGGTTTTCAGTTGCGCGAGTTTGGGCGATTCCCGCACCGCCTTTTTGGCGTCTTCCGACTTGATGCGGTTGCCTCCCAAATGCAGATAGGTCAGGTTCTTAAAGTTTTCAGAATTGGCAATGGCGTAAGCGCCTTCGTCGCCCACCCGGTTGTCGACCAGGTTCAGGGACTGCACCTGCGCAAACACGGGAGATTCGGCCAGCGCCTTGGCCCCTTCGGCGGTAATACCGTTGCATTCCAGATTCAGGGTGTGGACCTTGGAAAACCATTCCGTCTGGCAAACGGCTTTCACCCCCTCGTCCCCCAAGTCGTTGGAACCGAGATGCAGGTATTCTATATCGCGAAAGATTTTCGACTGGCACAGTATTTTCACGCCCTCGGGTCCTAGTTCGTTGTGAGTGATGATGATGGAACGCACCACCTCGAGCGGCTGGAAATTTGCCAGCAACCCGGCCAGTTCCACCCCGTGGTTTTCAAAACTCGTTTTGCCGGTTTTTGAAAAGAGATATTTATCCTGGATTTTTAAAACCGTTTTGTCTTTGATCGCCTCAACGACGGTTTGCTCCAGCGGCGTGTAATCTCCCTGAAAGTCGCCGTACTGCTCGCCGTCGTTGATCAGATCTTCCCAGTTCTTAACCTTCTTTGACGTCATCGCTTCAAGTTCTTGGCATTTTTACAGGCGGCCGCGTGGTCTTTATTCAAGTCGCAAGCTTTTTGGTAAAATTTCTGAGCTTTTTTTGCCCGGCCCTCGCGATAGTATAAGGTGCCCAGATTGAAACAACCCGCGTCCAGGTCGGCGTCGCAAGCTTTCTTGAATAGTTTGGACGCTTTCTTCCAATGCTTGCTGTATTGCTGCCCCTTGTTTTGAACAAGATTCCCCTGGTGGACGCAACCCAGGATATGGTCGCCAGCGCAGGCTTTTTCAAAATAGATCAGAGCATTCTTGTTGTCTCGGTCCAAAACGCGGTACTTTTCGCCAACCTCAAAACAGGCGAACGCGTTTTTATCTTCCTCGCATGATTTCAATATTTTCTCGTCGTTCATCCCCGCGCCATACCCATTGGCGGCAACCGACATGACCAGCAATAGTCCCGCGAGCGTATATAAGAGTTGTTTCACGGAGCGCCCCTCTTGTTAGATTGATTGATATTGTCCCGGTTATTGAACAAAATTATATCATAATCGCCTGATTCTCATTTAACTTAAGCGAGTCCCCTCGTTGCATCGTCCAGGAAAATCATTTAACCTGCCCGAACTTTTAAAACTTCCCTATGTGCCGCTTTAATTAAGGTCTCAATATTAAATGAACATTGTATTGGTTGGATATCGAGGAACGGGTAAAAGCGCCATCGCCCGGTTATTGTGCCGCGAGCTGGACCGGAACGTTTTCTCGCTGGACGGCGTCCTCGCCGAGCGGGCGGGGAAATCCATCCCCGAAATTGTACGGGAAGACGGTTGGGAACGTTTCCGCCAGATGGAATCGGATTTGGTTGCGGAGGCGACCAATCGCGAAACCCAAGCCATTATCGATTGCGGAGGCGGAGTGGTTTTGGACGACTGCAATATTCAAAACCTACGCCGCAATGGTAAAATCGTGTGGCTGACCGCCGACCTGGAAACTGTCATGAAGCGGATCAAGGCAGACCCCAACCGGCCCGCCCTGAAAGAGGGATTGAGTTTCGAAGAGGAACAAAAGCAAGTTTTGGAGGAACGGGAGGAATTGTATCGGGCCTGTTCCGACATGAAGATCGATACCTCTCAGGGATCGCCCTACAAAGCGGTCCGGAGGATTGTGTTCCTGCTGAAAAAAAACGACTGGTTGTAAAATGGACAGCCCTCTGTTTGAAAGCATGATCGCCAACAACATGTCGCTGATCTCCACCGTGGAAGAGAGCGACGAAGCGACCATGGTGGTAAACGAAAGCAAAAATTTTGCCCTCGCCGAGTTCAGCGAGGAACCAAAATACAAGCTGGTCCTGACCGACAAGGAAATCATTTGCGAGGAATTGGTCGACCTTCTGGCCTACCGGAGAATCCGCAAAGTCAAAATCCTGGAACTGGACCAGAATGAATTTGGCGATCAGGGCGCCGCCTTGATCGCCTCGGCGGAAGCGCTGGAAAAACTCGGTTCCCTGTCGCTCGCCCGCAATGATCTGAGCGATCTGGCGCTCAAATCCCTGGCCGCCTCTACCACGCTCAAACGCCTTGAAAAACTATACCTGCAACGCAACCGCTTCGGAACGCCGGGCGTCCAGGCGCTGGCGCAATCTGAAATACTCTCCCGACTGGAAATTTTATATTTAAAAGGCAACCCCCTGGGACCCGCTGGAGCCAAAGCTCTGGCGGATTCGCCCAGCCTGCGAAACCTGACGGAACTCAACTTGCAACAGACGCAAATCGGGACCGAAGGACTCGCCGCTCTGGCCGGATCGGAAGTTCTCTCATCCGTGAAAGTCCTGAACGTTTCTAAAAACGGAATCGACGCGGCCTCTGCCGCGGATTTCCTGGCGCAATCCGCTTGTCTGCCGAACCTGGAAAACCTGGACGTTTACGGCAACGGTTTTGACGACGACCAGATTCAAAAAATTAAAAACTCGCCGCATTTGCCGAACCTGCGTTTTGTTCAAGCGGATTGAACGGTGACGCCTCCCGGCCCAAATTCAGATTCTCACTCAAACATTCTGCCCAGCCAGAAACGGTTGGCCGCGTGTTTTTCCAAAACCGATCCCGTCATGGCGAAGGTTGTTCGCCGGGTCGGTCCTTTTGCCCTCAAGCAAAATAAAAAATATTTCATCGTGCTGTGCCAGGCCATTATCTCCCAGCAAATTTCCACCAAGGCGGCGGAAACCATCGCCCGGCGTTTCCACGCCTTGTTCGACGGCAAGTCCCCCACCCCCGCGCGGGCTGTGGCGCTGACGGAAGAGCGCCTGCGTACCGCCGGTCTGTCCCGGCAAAAGAGTTCTTACATACAGGACCTGGGGCAAAAGTTTCTCGACAGGAGCATTCAGCCGCGTAGCTTCCGCGCCCTTTCCAACGAGGAAATTATTTCGCAATTGACGGCGGTGCGCGGCGTCGGACGCTGGACGGCGGAAATGTTTTTGATTTTTTCGCTGAACCGCATGGAGGTTTTGCCGGTGGACGATTTGGGGTTCCGCGCCGGCCTGAAATCCATTTACAATATGAAAGCCCTGCCCGACGCCAAAAGGATTCAGTCCATGGCAAAAAAATGGCGTCCTTACGAAACCGCCGCCGCCTGGTACGCCTGGCGTTCGTTGAACGCGTATTAATTTTCCAAGGAGAGACGATGGATTTCATAGACGAGAAAATAGAAACCTACGCCAGGGAGCATACGGAAAACGACGGCGCCCTGCTCCAGGCCCTGACGAAAGAAACCCACGCCAACCTGGAACTGCCGCAAATGTTGACCGGCAGAATCGAAGGCCGGTTTTTGAAACTGCTGGCCCGGCTCGTCGGCGCGCGCCGGATTCTTGAAATCGGAACGTTCAGCGGATACAGCGCTCTCTCCATGGCCGAGGGGCTTCCGGACGACGGCGAGTTGTTCACCTGCGACGTCGACTCGGTTACCTGCGCCGTGGCGCGGCGGTACTTTGAACAAAGCCCGCACGGAAAAAAAATCACCTTGATGGAAGGCGAGGCGCTGGACTCCATTGCAAAACTTTCTGGTCCGTTCGACATGGCATTTATCGACGCGGACAAAACAAATTACGGAAATTATTACGACTCCATCCTCCCGCTCATGCGCCCCGGTGGATTGATCGCCGTGGACAACGTCCTCTGGAGCGGCAGGGTCCTGACGCCGGAAGAAGAGAGCGACCACGCGATCGCCGCGTTCAATGAAAAAATTAAAAACGACGACGCGGTGGAGGCCGTGATGTTAACCGTGCGGGACGGAATTTTCTGCATCCGCAAAAAATAAAACCCGGACCATTTCCTTAAACCCCATTTTAAAAGAAAGAAACCACCATGGCAGAAACGCTCGGCAGTCTGGTCGACAAACTATCCATTAAAAACCTGCGGCTTTGGCATCTGGACGAAGACCTCAACGCCCTCGCTCCCGGCGACCCCAAACGAGAAGAGTTGCAGGCCAAACGCGCTCTGGTGGTCGGACAGCAAAAAGATTTGGCGGAAGAGATCGACGTTTTTTTCGGCGCGGCGTTAAGAGGCGAAGTCAAGTTGCGCGATGAAAAGGTCAAACTGTATTTGAACCGGGGAGTCCGACCCTCGGACGGAATTGAAAACCTGGGGCAGGCCGTCTCCGAGTTGGCCGAACGCAATGCTCGCATCTGGCACCTGGAGGACGAGGCGCGGCGGACAGATTTGCCGGACGCCGAAATCGTCGCCGTCAAGCGCAAGATCGACGCGACGAATCAGGAACGAAACGACTTGATGGACAAGGTCGACGAAATCCTCGCCGGGCAAGCGCCCGGAGGCAATTAACGTAACGTTTAAGGAAAACCGTTTATCTTGGATTCATTTTTCCCGCGCGATGGGCCGTTAAAAAAACTCGTCCATTAACTGCTTTTTCTTTTTTTCGTACTCATCGTCGTCGATCAGTTTTTTATCGTGCAGTTGTTTGAGGAATTTTAATTTCTCCTCAAACTCCGGGTTCTCCTGACTCGCCGCCGGCGTCTCCAAAGCGGATTCTTTCTCCCCGGAACTTTTCGAGACCGTACTCTTTTTCGTGGGAAGCGTTTTGGCGGCGGAACCGGATTTCGATTTCTTTTTCTTCAACCCGCCACGCGCCAGGCCGGGAAGACGCATATGCGAAGCAATCCAGTCTTCGCGAGTGAATTTCCCCAGCAGTTTCTGGTGGCGGTGATAGAACTGGCCGGCTTGCGGGATCATTTTCCAGTTGGTCATCAACCGTCCGTAACTAGCGCTGGGGTTGGGGTTGTTGGAATATCGCAGGCCGTTGATCCTCGAGAATATCCAGTGTAGTTTCTTATTGCTGGCGAACAGCCGTCCTACGGTATCTCCCTTTTTCGTCTTGACGGTGAATTGAACGACTTTGCTCGGCGCGGCGCGGCGCAGGGCTTTGGTTAGAATCCGCCCGACTTCATCGGCTTCTTCCTCGCTGAACAGGTATTTCTTTTTGGACAGTAGATGAAGCTCTTCGTAAACCAGCGATAATAAATGTTCCCGCATCGCCTTTTCCGTGATTTCCAGCGGATGATCCAGCGGCAGGCTTTTAGCCTCGCTCCCCAGCACGGAGGAGTCCTGATACTTGAGGTTCAGCGTGTCGGACTTGAATTCCTTTTCCTTGAGAGTCGAGCAGGCGGAAAGGGTTGCGACAAGACCTATCAGAGCGATGAAGGCAAGAGAGCGACAGGACTTCCATTCCAGGATCGAAGGGAATAATTTGAAATTATTTTTAATGTTGGACGTCATTTTTTTTTCAATCGCTTTCTTTCCGCGCCACCAGGGAGGAGTAGGATTTTTCGTCCCGGTCGACCTCGCGGTATTTTAAAATTTTGAACCCTTCGAACTCTCGAAGCAGTTCGCGGTCCCCGAGAACCCATTCCTTTTTAAAGGACGTATACTTTAAATGGCCGGCGTTGAAGGTTTCAAAATAAACCAATCCGCCGGGACGCAGGCCCGCGCGAATTTCGGAAAAGAGCCGCCGATCGAGAAAGTAAAAACAAAGAATCAGATCGAAAGCGTTTTTTTCGATTTGAAAATCGTCCAGGTCGGCGCACGCCGCGTTAATTGAAGTTTGTTGTTCACGCGCGAGGTCGCGGGCTTTTTCGACGCCGGCTTCGGAAACGTCCACGCCCAAAACGTCATAACCGCGTTCAGCGACGAATACTGCATTGCGTCCTTCTCCCATGGCAAGGTCCAGGGCGCGTCCCGAGCCTGCCAGGTAAGCGGACTGTTCAGCCAGCCACTCAACGGGTTCCGTACTGGGAATATGGTCCGGGTTCCGGTACTTTTTATTCCATTTTTCTTTATCTTTTACCGACATTGAGCGTCCAAATCGAAATTTAATGCCGAATCGCCCCTTGCCGGGGTCCAAAAAGCGGTCATCGGCGGGGTCGAAATCCTTGACAAGGCCAAAAGGATTCGCTAGGATAGCGCTTTACGGAAATCCGGCCAATGCATTTTTTCAGCCCACTCCTTTTTTGTGGGTTGTTTTTTTGGCGCTTTTTTACAGGAGAGTTACATGTTCGCCGTTATTCAAACAGGCGGGAAACAATTTACGGTTTCCGAGGGCGATACCATTCGGGTGGAAAAACTGGACACTCCCGTCGGGGAATCGGTGACGCTGAACCAGGTAATGATGGTCGGCGAAGGAGAGCAAGTTCAAGTCGGCGCTCCTATGCTGGAGGGTTGCACCGTGAACGGCGAGGTCACCCGTCAGTTCAAGGATAAAAAGATCATCGTGTTCAAAAAGAAGCGGAGAAAAGGTTACCGCCGCAAGAACGGTCACCGTCAGTTTATCACCGAATTAAAGATCACCGGAATTCAAACCAAGTAGAGGAATCCAAATGTCTCATAAAAAAGGACAGGGAAGCACCACCAACGGACGCGACAGCATTGGCAAGCGTTTGGGCGTGAAACGTTTTGGCGGGCAAGTCGTCAAGGCTGGCGAAATTCTGGTTCGCCAGCGCGGCACGAAATTCCACGCAGGCTCCAACGTTGGAGTGGGAAGCGACTACACGTTGTTTGCCAAGGCGCCGGGACAGGTCAAGTTCGAACATTATTCCCGCACCCGGAAAAAGATCAGCGTTTACCCCGCCGTTTAGTTTCAGAGAATTTCTAACAGGCCGATATTTTTCTTTCAGGCAACTCGCCAACCCCATTGAACAGGGTCGGCTCATGGCCTAAGGCCTTTTTTAGAAACGTACTTGAAGTTCTTCTTTTTCCTTCCCCCTCCCGTGAAACTCCATGTTTGTCGACCAGGTCAAAATTCTTGTCCAGGCGGGGAAAGGCGGAGACGGTTGTTGCAGTTTCCGTAGGGAAAAGCACATCCCCCGAGGCGGTCCCGACGGCGGCAACGGCGGCCCGGGCGGCGACGTCGTCCTGGTTGCCACGCACAATCTTTCCACGCTGATCGACCTCCGATACCAACAACATTACCGGGCCGAAAAAGGCCAGCACGGCCGCGGACAAGGCATGACGGGGAGGAGTGGGGCCGACTGCGTGATCGCGGTTCCCCGGGGAACCCTCGTCAAGGATCGCGAAACAGGAGAAGTGTTAGCTGATCTTGTGGAGGACGGCGCGCGTTATATTCCCGCCAAGGGCGGACATAGCGGGCGCGGTAACGCCTGCTTTAAATCCTCCACCAATCGCGCTCCCAGGAGATTCGAAGAGGGCAGTCCGGGAGAAAGCCGAACCCTTTTTCTGGAATTAAAACTTCTCGCCGACGTTTCCATCGTCGGATTCCCCAACGCGGGAAAGTCCACGCTGATTTCCAAAATCTCCAACGCCCGCCCCAAAATTGCAGATTACCCGTTCACCACGCTGGTCCCCAACCTGGGAATGGTCCTTGTCGAAGGTTTCTCTTTTGTCGCGGCGGATATCCCAGGGTTGATCCAAGGCGCGCACGAAGGCAAGGGATTGGGCGTCCGTTTTCTGAAACACACCGAAAGGACTCGCCTGATGGTACACCTTTTGGACCTTTCCGCGCCCGAACCGCGCGATCCGGTTTCCGATTATCTGGCCTTGCGGGAGGAGTTGAAAAGCTTCAGCGAGGATCTGTTTCAGAAACCGCAAATCATTGCGCTTTCCAAAATGGACGACCCCGAGTCCGTAAAGAAACTCGAAATTTACAGGGAGAAGCTGGAGGCTATTAGTCCAAATATTTTCCCGTTTTCCTCGGCGACGGGGGAAGGTCTTCGTCCGCTTTTGTATCAGATTAAGCAGAACCTGGAAGCGATGAACCGGGAGCGCGACGCCCTGGCGGATGAAGAGGCTAGCGGTGGGATGGAGGAATAAATCAACCGATTTCGAATTCCTTGAAATTCACTTTTTTCACTTTTCCGCCCTGGATGGATTTGTTCATCGCCTTCATCAGTTTTTTCTTTAGTTTCTCTTTCACATAAAGTATGTCGTTGTAAAAAGTCCTGCCCAGAAACTGCTCCACCGTCGAAACCATAATTTTTTCAAACACTGGAAGAGATTTGCGAACCATGGCCGCCGTCTTGCCGTTCTCAAGCTCTATTTCCAAGGTGAAGCTTAGAACCCTGAGGTCCGTGGGGTTGAAGGCGACCGGCATGATGGCGCCCATGCTCACGGTCTTCTCCTGCTCTTCAAGCGGAACGGAATCCGCCTGGCTGTCGGGTTGGACCGCAGATTCCGTTCCCGGCTGTTCTGAACCGCTCTCGCTCAATTGATCTGCGGGGGGCGTCGGTTTTTGATCCGCGCTTTCCCCTGTCGGCGTTTCAGGTTCTTGTTTCGGCGAAGCCTGTTTGTCGGTAGCCTGCTCCTGACCCGGCGCCGGATCCTTGAGTCCCGGTTCGGCGGGTTGTTTCTTTTCCGGTTCCACCGGCAAAGAGGGAACCTTGGCCTGTTGAGGAGCGGGCGATTTGGATTCCATCAATTCCGGCGGAGCCAAGGTCTGCATGGCAAAATATCCGCCTCCAACTATTAGAAGAATCGCCGCCGCGACGCCCCCCATGACCATCTTGCCGCTTTTGGTTTCCGGCAATTTCATGGGCGGCAAAAAGGAGAGAATACCTTTCTTCTTTTTTATTTCCGTAGGGAAATCCTCTTCCTCGTCGTCGTAATCCTCTTCCCCCATGGCAAAGCCTTCCGAGTCGTCGACGGCGGTCTCGTATTCTTCTTCGCCGGTTTCCTCTTCCGCTTCCTCCTCAAACCCGGTCTCGCCCAACGCGGCGTCCAGAGCGTCCTGCGTCAATTCCTCGCCGCCGTCGTCCTCAATGGGCGTTGCGGCGGCGACAGGCGCCGGAGCGGTTGGCGTCTTTTCACCGACGTCGCCAGGATCCTCCTGCTCGGCAAAAGCCTGCGCCCAAAGGTCTTCCTCGGAAAGCTCGGCGTTCTCTGCGACCGGTTCCGTAGCCTGGCCGACCATACCTTCCACTTTTTCTTCGGCGGCAACTTCTGCTTTTGGTTCTTCGCTGGCCGCCTCCGTTTCGCCGAAAGCCTGCGCCCACATGTCGTCGTCTTCGACGGCGGCTTCTGCAGGCTCCGTCGTCTGAGCGACGGGTTTTTCCTGTGGTTGTTCTTCGGCGGCAACTTCCGCTTTCGGTTCTTCGCTGGCCGCCTCCGTTTCGCCGAAAGCCTGCGCCCACATATCGTCTTCCTCGGCGGCGGCTTCCGCAGGTTCCGCAATTTCAGCGGGCGGCTCAATCTTTTCCTCTTCGGCCTTTGCCCCCGGAGGTCCTTCTTCCCCGGAGTTTCCATTCAGTGCGTCCAATCCCGCCAACGCTTCTCCCAACAAATCCCCCTGCGATTCAATATTATTATCGTCGGGTTGCAAAGGCGGCGCGGGTTTTTCCTCGATTACTTTTTCCAGGGTTTCCGCCGGGGTTTGGTTTTCATTCAACTCGTCCTGTTCGTCAAGCGCCTGCGCCCAAATATCGTCTTCGGACATTTCGGCGGACGCTACCGGTTCCTTTTCCCCTGTCTCCGGGGAAGGCGCCTCTGGAGTTTTATCTTGCGCTTCCAGCGGCAGGAACGGTTCCATCTCCGGCTCCTCGGAATGAGAAGTCGGGGGAGGTTCCTTTTCTTCCGCCAATTCTTCCGTAGCTTCCGCCGTCGGCTCCTCCGCAGGTTCTTCTTCTGAAGGGGAAGGAACCGCCTCGGCTTCTGCGGCGCCTTCTTCTACGGCCTCATTCCAAATGCTTTCCAGAAGAGCGTCGTCGTCCAAATCCTCGTCATCATCCGTATTTTCCTCACCAACCGTCGCAGGTTCGGCCCCGTCTTCCTCTGCGTCTTCCTCCGACGCCGAAGAATTTGTTTCAGAGAGCGCCGGTTCTTCCTCTTCGGCGGATTTCCCCGGCGTATCTTCCGAGGAGGAATCCTCCTCGCTCTCTTGCGGTTCGTCCTGCGCGACGGGAGTCTCGGCGTCTTCCGCTTGTTCGGTGGGCGGCGCGATTCCGGTTCCCAAGTCCATGTCCGAATTCATGAAATCGTCCAGGAACCCGTCAAGATTATCCTCCAAATTTTCTTCCTGGGTGGAATCACCGGCAGAAGTTTCTTCGGAGTCGGTCCCCGCAACCTCCTGTTGCATTTCATCCTGGACCAGTTGACCCAGAAATTTGTCGATCTCGCTATTGGTCGCCTCGTCTGAGGCAGACGCGGACTCATCCTCTGCGGAAGCTCCCGGTTCCGCGCCCTGTCCGGGGCTATTATCCGGATCCGGCGTTGGGTTGTCGGAGGGTGGGGAGGGGCAAAACTGTTTATTGCATTTGGCGCATTGCAGAACCGCGTCCTCCGGATTTTCCGGAAGATCAATCTGGTAGGAGGTTTCGCAGTGAGGGCACTTTACATTCATAAGAGTATATTTTTTAATGGCTTATGCATATTCATTATATTCCATTTTTATAGAATGGCAAGCCCGGTCAAGGAAGGATTGACAGGGAATTTAGAAATCAGTATAATCCGCTCTATAAGCTTGGGAGTTCAACTTTCAGGCATCCGTATCGTATTTGTCAGACTTTCCCTTCCGGCGACGTCTCTCCTGGCCGGAAAATGATAGACTCAGCTTATAGTTATCATTCATAACCATTTTGGAAATCGGCTATGTTTTTCTCATCCACCCCGAATGCGGCGCTGTCCATTTTATTGACTATTGGATTGTTAGGTGTTTATACGGGAGAATCTAATGGAAACTTAAGAGGGGTTTCGCCTTTTTTTTACCAGTTGGAGCGGTTGGAGGAAAATTTCTTCCAAAAGGTTTCTCAGGAACGGAAGACCCACGATCAGGATTATCAAACTCAGGTCCAGGATAAAATCCAGAGGGTAATTTCCCGGTACAAGACGGGATTAAAAAACGACGCCCTCTCTGAAATCCCTCAGGCCATCATCCACGCCAGTCAAAAGTACGGTTACGATCCTCTGTTTTTAACCGCTGTGATTGTGGCGGAAAGCTCCTTTTACAACTGGGCCAAGTCAAAACAGGGCGCCATGGGCTTGATGCAAGTCCGGCTTCCCACGGGTTCCGCTATCGCCACGGCCGCCGAGGTGCAGTGGAAAGGCAAACCCACCTTGTATGACCCGAAAGCCAACATCGCTCTGGGCGCCCATTACCTGGATAAGATGGTGCAACGGTTTGGCGATTTGGCTCTAGCTTTGGAAGCCTACAACCACGGCCCCACTCAAATAGATCGTTATTTGAGAAAAGGCTACCGTCCCAAGCGATATTCCCAAAAAGTATTCAAACATTACAGCGCCCTCCGTCATTCCATTTAATTCGCCAATAAAACTTTGGTCGGCTGTTTTACGAAAAGGGTCGGCCTTTTTCATTTCCGACCCAGGCCTCATTTTTTGTGATAGGAAAAGGTCCAAACTGCGCAATGGCATATTCCCGTTGATAAAATGACGTCTCTCCCCTCGCAAAAAATCCGGTTGGCCTGCGTTTTGGCTATTTTGTGCGGATCATTGCTTTTGACGTCCTGCTATTACACGCCGGAAGTCGTTCGCGCGTTTGACGGCGAATACAGCGAAGCAAAAAACCAGCAGATCATCACAGAGTATTGCCAGAGTTGCCACCTGCACAGAAATTTTGATCCCGAATCGCATGTGGACGAAGCGCGCGCCTTTTATAAAAAACCCCTGTACCAGTCGTCCCGGGCCTGCCGATTATGCCATTACGTCGACGATAATTTTGTCGGCGACGAAATAACGCGCAGTACTCGCCGTCCCAGCGAGGTGAGGCGCGGCAAATACCGAGCTTTCGAAAAAGAATTCATTCATGATTTGAAGAAGGCGCGGTCCGGGAAAAAAATTAAAAAGAAGAAAAAATCTTTTTGGAATTTCTTTTAGAATCAGGATCCCACGTTTTGAATCCCCACAAACGATCCATAATTTTTTTTATATTCATCTTCCCTTTCGCGGCGGTTTTTTGGACGTCGTTCGCCCACGCGCTTTCTCTGGGTTCCATCGATATAAAAGCCGGGTTTGGAGAAAAATTCGACGCAGAGATTGAATTATTTCAGGCCAATACGGAATCGTTGCGGGTTTTCGTCGGTAGCGCCGAGGATTATCAGAGACTGGAAAAACCCCGGGCAACGCTGGTCGACGACCTCAGGGTCCACGTTTCGGAATGGGTACGCGATAAAAGAATCATCCGCGTGTTTTCGGACAAACCTCTGTTTTATCCCTCGTTCAATCTGGTGGTTCGGGTGGAAACCGAAGGCGGAACCTTGCTGGAAAATTATCTCGTGGCGGTGGACTTCCGCCAAAGCGTGAAGTTGGGATTGAAAGGCCGGAAAACGGTGGGGGAACTTGAGAAAGCCCCAGCGCCAGGCGCCAACGAACCCGTCCTCCTGGAAAAAGCCGAAATTGAAAAAGAGCCCCAACCGACTCCCGTGCAAGCGGCGCCCGTTTCCCCTGTAGACCAGCCGGAGCATGAACCAAAGAAGGAAACCTCTCCAAATTCGGAAGAACCGCCCGCTCCGAAATCTAAACCGATTGTTGAAACGGTGGCGGTGGAACCCGAAGCTCCCGAAAAACAAATTGAAGAACCTGAAACAAAACCGGAACCGAAGCCAATACCTAAACCAGAACCAAAGCCAAAATCTCCGCTCGCGGGCGAGCCGGTTCTGGAGTTGGTCCGGCGCGGCGATTCACTTTTCAAAATTTCCCAGCGCCTGAAAATCGAACCCGGCCAGGCCGCTCGCTTTGCCGTAGCCGTGTGGATGGACAACAAAGATAAGTTCCTGGGCGGCAACGTGCATGGAGTCCAGGAAGGTGCGTCGCTGAATTTAGCCGCCCTGTCCGCGCGCATGGAGGAGATCGACGACAGCGCCGCGCGTGAAATACTCAAGTCGCAGTGGAAAGAATGGAAAAATCGCTCCGGCCAATTGGAAGAGGCGGAGGCAGATGGAACAGACGGACCGGTTGTGGAAGCGGCTTTGCCCGCCGGCAAAAACCCCGACCCCGAAGGCTTGTTCCGTTTGCTGGAAGATTGGAAAACCTCGTGGGAAAGTGGCGACCTGGAGCGGCACTTGAGCCATTTCACCGACGGTACCCCCGAGAGAGAGGAAGACTGGCTGAAGGAACGTTATGCGTATCTGGCCGACTATAAAAGAAAAATTTTTCAGGATAATAAGAACGTAAAGGTCGATATTGGCAAGCCGGTTGTCGAAAAGAGAAGAAGTTATTGGCTGATTTCCTTTGATCAAAATTTTCGCTCGGATAGCTCGGAAAATGCCGGAAGGAAAACTTTAAAACTGGTCCGACGCGATGGAGATTGGAAAATTTTAAACGAATGGATTCACTTGCGCAAATCCGGCGGCGCTAAAAAGGATTTGGAGGAGCAAAAAGAATCCGTGGCGGACGCCGCGGGGCCGATGGAATCGCCCTTTGTCGTTCATATTTCGGATCATGACGACCTGGATTCCGCGACGCGGGCCGTCAATCAGTTGCGGCGCAAAGGGTATGGCGCGTATTCGTCTCTGGCCGGCGGAGATGGTGAAGGAAAGCGACTCTACCAGGTTTTTGTGGGACGGTTTTCGGATTGGGATGAAACCGAGCGGGTAACGAAATCGGTTCGCCGCATGGACGCCGGGAAAAGCGCCGCGCCGGTGCGGTTTCCCTACACTCTGGAGACCGGAACTTTCACAAACGATCGGGAAGCCATTGAGTTTGTGAAGGCGTTGCGAGGAAAAGGTTTTTCCTCATACCTGCATCGTTCGTTCGCCAACGGAGCCGGGTCGATGCAGATCAAGGTAATGGCGGGGGCGTACCGGGGGAAAAAAGAGCTGGAAGCGGCGACGTTGGAAATGCAGATAAAAGGAATCGCCTACTCTATCGCCGCTCCTTAATCAGGCCTGCGCCTGGAGGCAGATAGCGTAACGTTTAGGGGGAGCGGCCCAGGCTTTGGTGAGCTTGTATCTTGAATGCAGTAGCGAAAGTTCGGCAGGCTGGGTTTAGAATTTTAAAAAACTTTCCAATCGCCAACTGTCACCACCGGGCGTTGCCCGGTCAGCGGTCCGCTGGCAAAAAAAAAAGCCGCCCGTCGTGAGACCGGCGGCTTTTCTTTTTTTATTTTTTACAAAGAATTCTTTAGCGTAGGCGCTGGTTTGAAACCTACCGTTTTGCTAGCCTTAATCTTGATTTCCTCGCCGGTCTGGGGATTCCGTCCTTTTCTCGCTTTACGGCTTCTCACCGTAAAAGTTCCAAAGCTAGGATAAGCAAAGCGTTTATCCTTTTTGATCGCTTTCCCCATCGCGTCAAAAGCTGCGTCCAAAACGTCCCCGGCCAATCGCTTGGTCAAATTGTCGTCTTTGCAACCTTTAATTACTGCGGTGATCAAATCGTCCTTAGTCATCAATTCCCCTCCTTAAAATCATGTTTGGTCTGGCAGGATCGGTGCACTACATGGCAGGCGATATTATAAAAAACCGAGCCGGAATGTCAATTTAAAAATTCTATCTAAAGGCGGTATTATGGGCCGAAAGCGAACTTTGCCCCCTCATGATTTATTTGATTTTTCATTCTTATGGTACACTTGAGTTTCAAATAATATGTATGAAACCGTTTAAAATCAACAAACTATTTTCGTCCTGGAACCTGCCTTCCGGACGATGAAAATTCTTTTTAAACTCCGGAGAAAAAAATGGCCGTACTGAAAGTCGCTAAGTCTGGAAATCCGGTTTTACGCCGAAAAGCGGAATCCGTGGACATAAAGCGCCTCGCGCAGGGTGACGACGAGCTTCAAACTTTCATCGACGACATGGTCGATACCATGCGCGCCGAGGACGGCGTGGGCCTGGCGGCGCCGCAGGTCGATCGGTCCCTGCAAATTGTCGTCATGGAATGCGACACAAATAAGCGCTATCCGGACCGTCCCAACTTTGGCCTCACGGTTCTGGTGAATCCGACAATCGTCTTTTATGACGAGGAAAAGGATTACGGTTGGGAAGCCTGCCTGAGCCTGCCGGGACTGCACGGCTGGGTTCCTCGCTCGCGCAGTATCCGCATCGACGCCCACGACCGCGAAGGCCGGGCGATCACCCTGGAAGCGGAAGGGTTCCCCGCCGTGGCGGCGCAACACGAGATCGATCATCTAAATGGGATCCTTTACGTTGACCGCATGGACGGCCTGGAGAAACTTTGCTATCAGGAAGAGTTCGAACAATTCTGGATTCCAAAACAGGAATCGGCGTCGGCCGGCGTGGCGCCGGAGGTTGCGGCTGGCGATTGAGAAGTTATCCTCAACTCGAATACCAAGCTATCGATCATTCTTGATTGCATTCAGTGGGAGAATTTTTCCATGGACGATTCCCAACAAAATTTGGAAGAGGAAATACTTCGGCTTTACCGGGAACCCATCATCGGCGCCAGTTACGCCAATACTTACGGCGAGGAAAATATCCAGAACCTGGTAAACAAATACCGCGCTCTGGATCCCGCGCAGAGGGAAACCATGCGCGGCGTTTTGATGGACAATTCGCGCAGTATGGATTTGGGAACCAGCTACGTCTCGGTGGGAACGCTTCACGCGCTCGGAATGAAGGACGAGGTGGAGGCGGCTTACGCTTGGGCCGGCAAGCTGGGGGAAACGTCCAAAACCTTCACCCATCATTTCGACGTCGGCAAATCCCTGGCGGATTATTTTTTCGGGACGGCTTCGTCCTCCTGAACCAAAATGCCCTCCCGCAGGGGATTGCTTGGGGCGGGATTGAATCCGCTGGGATCGACGGGGCAATGCGAACCCACGCATTTTCCCTGGCTCAAGCGGCGACGCAGGAAGGCCAGAAAAAGAACCCAGGACACTCCCGGCGCGATGAAAATGACGGCTATTGCCCGCGCCGCCTGGTCGGGCGACCAGCCTAATTGATCCGTCGCAAAACCCACGCCCCAATTGCCGACGCCCATCGTCAGGGTCAACAACGCCAGCTCGGAACTGAAGATTCGCCCCAGGTAGCGCTTGTCCGCTTCCAGATGGATCAAGGCGGAACTGAAGACCCAAATGATCGATCCAAAAAGCGTGGCGGCGCCGAGGCTCAGGGACGCCGTCAGGATGGATTGCGATTCCGCAAAAAACCAATAGCAAACCGCGCCTAAAAAGAAACTCCCGGCGATGGAATTTTGCAAGGCCCGGGCGGAGTCGCCAAATAACTTGTTCGCCAGCAAAGGACCCAGCCCCGCGCCCACGCCTCTGGCGGCGTACATCAGCCCGATCCCCAACGATAGCGATAGCGAGGCCGAGGCGCCGATTATTTTATTCGCGTAGAGCGGGATCAGGGTCATGATCCCTCCCGCCAGCGCCAGGCCGGATTTTAACAATGCAAGGGCGAGGATGATCGGTTCGGAAAAAACATAGCGAAACCCGTCCAGCGCCTGCCCGGCAATTTCCGAACGAAACGGTTTGCCGGACGACGCTTTTTTACTTTCGGAAAATCGGATGCGGGTGATGAACCAACAGGATAAAAGAAAGGTAAACGCGTCGATGAGGAAAGCGGCGCGGACTCCGAACCAGGCGACCAACAGTCCGCCTGCCGCCGCGCCGAATGCCAGCATCGCCGACCATGTGGCCCCCGCCAGCGCGTTGGCCGCTACGAGGTCTTTTCGGGGCGTGATGGAGGGGATGATGGCGCTGCGCGCGGGTTCAAAAAATCCGGCCAGCGCGGTCTCCAGAATGACCAGCCCGTATAGAACCCACAGGCTTCCGCCCTCCATCACCCACAAAAAACCCAAAACGACAAAGAAGCGCGCCAGATCGGCGGCGATCATTATATGTTTTTTATCCCAGCGGTCGACCAAGGCCCCGGCGAGCGGACTGATCACGACAATGGGAAACAGTTTCGCCATCATCACCGCCGCCATGGCGGTCCCGGTTCCGGAAATTTTCAGAACCAGCGTGAAAATGGCGATGCTGTTCAACCAATCCCCAAGCTCCGACACAATCTGTCCGTACCAGAGGTTGCGAAAATCGGGATTGCTTTTTAGCAGGGCGACGTAACCCTTTGGACGATGTGAAGGCATACAGGGCAGTTACTTTTTTTTACGGTTTGCGGACGGCGCGAACTCCCAGAACCCAGCAGGCGCTCCGCCGGAAGCTGACCATCTGGCCGTTGCGAAAATCCACAAACCCGGCGCGTTTTTCGCCGTCCGTTTCCGAAGACCACAACCAGTACGCCGCCTTGGGTCCGAATATCGGATCCAGATTCAGCGTGTACTCCTCGCTCCAGTTTTGGTATTCCACGCCCAGACTGTTGGTTTTGCTCCGCTCGACAATTCCGTTGGGAAACAGAGCCATCTCATCCATCGTCGGCATACGCCAGTCGGTATGGCCTCCCGTGTCCAGAGCCTCGGCATAGGCCTTGGCGCCTTCCCAGTCGAGGCATTTCCCCGTTTGCGCCCAACTGTCTTTCTTAGCCCACATCAATCCGGATTTGGAATCGATGATCGTACCGTCGCCAACGTCCTTGAATCGCGGCTCCTTGCCTACGGCCGGAGCGACTGTTAACAATCCGATTGCCAGAACAAACAAAATCCCTTTGCAGGTAAGAAACTTTTTCATAGCGCCTCGATTCGATAAATTTTCAGAGCGCTTCCAAAAAGCGCCCATGGTCGGGAGCGGCCCTTATGCCGGGCAAACGCCCCGCCGCAAGGTTTCATTTGCATACCCAACGCCGCTTGAACATTCACCGTATAAGCGGCGCCAACTGGGTCCAGCGGCACGCTGGTCGGCGAGTTGCCGAAAGTAAAAACTTCCGAATTAGTAATGGCTTTCATAAATTGTGATAAAATTTGTTTTGCAATCGTTTAAATCATAAGGAAGGACCGTTGACCATGGCGCTGGAAGAAGATTCAACCGAGCATGAAGATAAAACCGAAAAACTATCGAGCCGGATCACTTACGCCGCGGCCTTTATTCTGGCGACGCTGGCTTGCGTCTGGTTTTACGTGGAAAAGCCGCCGGACGATCCGGCCACGCAACGCATGCGGACGTTCTTTAAAAAGAACAGCTCGACGGTGATGGAATTTATCAAGCTTCCGCCCGAAAAACTCCAGGCCTTTGCGAAAAAACAGAAGCACCCCTTTTACAAACGCTTCGCCGAAGCGCCCATGCTGGAGAAGGGGGAAATCAAGGCCCTGATCCATATTTCGACAGACTATACTCCAAATCAATATTGGTTCAATCTCGTTTTTCAATGGTTGATCTGGTTCACCCTGGTCTTGTTCATCGGGAAAATGACCGAAGCTTGTTTGATCCTGATGCGCAACGAACAAGCTCGCAGAATAAAAAAGAGGCGCGAAAGAGAATAACGTCCGGCCAGGACGCCTTTCTTACCGGAAACAATGTAATGGACTTCAATCAAATCCGCCTGGGCTTGTTCCTTGGGATTTTCATCCTGTTGCTTTTGCTGGAAAATTTCATGCAAAGGCACCCTACCGTGGATTCCAAACCTCGTCGGCTGGGAATTAATTTAGGCCTCACGGCGGTTAACGTAATTTTATTGAGGTTGATATTTGGCGGCGCGGCGGTGGGAGCGGCCTACTTCGCTAGCGAACGCGGCTGGGGCGTTTTAAATTACCTCGACCTCCCGGCCTGGCTTGAACTGGGGGCGGCGGTGATGTTCCTGGATTTCTCGATCTACCTTCAGCACGTTCTGGTTCACATGGTTCCCTTCTTCTGGCGTTTTCACGTTGTCCATCATTCGGATCTGGACCTGGACGTCTCTTCGGGATTCCGTTTTCACCCGGTGGAAATCCTGGGATCCATGCTTTATAAAATCGGCCTGATTCTCGCCTTGGGACCGTCGCCTGTGGCCGTCGTGGTATTTGAAGCGATCCTGAACGGCATGGCGCAGTTCACCCATTCCAACCTCCCGCTTCCAGAAAAACTGGACGCCGCCCTGCGCCGGGTATTCGTAACCCCGGACATGCATCGTATCCACCACTCCGTGGAGGTGAGGGAAACCAATTCCAATTACGGATTTAATTTTTCCCTGTGGGACCGAATGTTGGGCACCTATATTGAGCAGGCCAAAAAACCGCAACCGGAAATCATGATCGGCGTGGAGGCCTTTCGTCGTCCGGAGCAAGTCACATTTTTAAAGTTGCTGGCCATGCCCATGAAAAATACGGCGCAAAGCTATACCCAGTCGCGTTAGCGACCTGCTAGTGAAAGAAGGAACCCATGCAAACTCGTTTGACAAAAATTATCGCCACCCTGGGACCGGCCACCGCGAGCAAGTCCAAAGTAAAAGCTCTCGTCCGCGCCGGAGTCAACATCTTTCGCCTCAACCTCTCCCACGGCAGGCACGAGGATTTTAAACGCTGGATGGTCTGGATTCGCGAATCCGAGAAGGAACTCAAAACTTTTGTCGGCATCTTGTTGGACCTGCAAGGCCCCAAAATCCGCGTCGGAAAATTTGAAAACGGTTTTCTCCTATTGCATCGCGGGGACCGGACGACGTTCACGACCGAAAAGGTGATGGGCAAAAAAGGTCTGGCGCATGTGCAGTACCCCAACTTTCACAAGGCCGTCGAGAAGGGCAACCGGGTTTATCTGGACGATGGAAATATTTGCGTTCGGGTGTTGAAAATCGACGGACGCAGGGTCCACGTGGAAGTGGAAACCGGCGGACGGCTTTCCAACTTTAAAGGATTGAACCTGCCCGACGCCAAAGTGGGACCAGGGGCTTTGACGGCAAAGGATAAAAAGGATCTTTTGTTTGGCCTGGAACAGGGCGTCGATTACGTGGCGCTTTCCTTTGCCAGCTCCGCGAAGGACGTCGCGCAGTTGCGCCGGTTGATCCACAAAGCGGGAGGAGACGCCGAGATCATCGCCAAAATAGAGCGCAAACAAGCCGTCGACCATCTGGAATCCATCATGAAGGAAGCGGACGCCGTCATGGTGGCGCGCGGAGATTTGGGAATCGAGATCCCAATGGAAGACGTGCCCGTCGTCCAGGAAACAATATTGAAACTGGGAGCGCGTTTAGAAACTCCGGTAATCGTCGCCACCCAGATGCTGGAGTCTATGATTGAAAATCCGCGTCCCACGCGCGCGGAAATTTCGGACGTCGCGCAAGCGGTATTGGGATGCGCCGACGCCGTTATGTTGTCCGGGGAAACGGCCGTGGGGCTCCGCCCCGTCGAGGCGGTAAAGGTGATGGCGCGCACGGCTCTTAAAATGGAGGCCTTCCAGCGGAAGGATCAGAGAATTTTGCCCTGGAGGCGGTTCTTCGGCGACAACCCGGCCATCGGTCAGGGAATCACCTATTCCGCCGATCGCATGGTGGAATTGTTAAACGCCCAGGCGCTGTTGATATTTACTTTGTC
>JAJDBB010000103.1 GCA_029261555.1 Nitrospinaceae bacterium
ATTTGCCCGTCCATCAAAGGAGCGCTCATGCGCACGGCAAGTTTTTCCGTGGAGCAACCCGACGCCGCAAAAACCGTTATCAATAAAATGTATAGCAAATTTTTCATGTCCGGACGATCATATCAAAAGGCTTGGCGCCCAACAACCGACGGCGCCGATTTTTGACAGAAATCGTGGGAATTGATATGATTCCCCTGTCAGCGGATCCAGTTCAATAAAGCGCAACAAACCATTCAGCCCATAAGCAGGACAATCATGAAACCCAAAACCAGCCAAGACAGCGCCGGACTGATGAAAAAATGTCTTATCGGCGGGGGACTAATTTTTGTTCTGGTCGGCCTCGTCCGCCAATGGCCGGTTCTGGGCGGAACTTATATGGAATTTATCGAGGGCAAGGGATATTTACCCCTGATGCTCGGGCTTATAATGATCGTTCTCGCGTTTTCCGTCCGGCTCCTGATGGGCGAAGACGACGAATGATCGAATCGCCAAACCTTTAATGACGGACGTAAGCCATGACTTCCGACGAACACGAAGAGATTGAGGGACAGGGATTTACCATTAAAGACAACCGCTCTTCGCAAAAATCCGAAGACGAAATTGGCGACGAGTCCCAACCGGAATCCAGCGCTCATGAGAGCGACGGCGCCCCGCAACCAAAAATCCCCGACCTGGAAATTGATTTTTCCACCTTTGTCCTTTCGCTGACCTCCTCCGCTTTTTATCACCTGGGAGATATTGCCGACCCGCAGACCGGGGAAACCAAAGTCGAACTCCCCGCCGTCAAGCAAACCATCGACATCCTGATCATGCTGAAAGGAAAAACCGACGGCAACCTGAACGCCGACGAGGCAAAGCTCCTCGAACAGCTCATCTACGAACTCCAGATGAAATACGTCGAGAAAAAAAAGCAGACGTAAACTCCCTCCGTTTATCTCCTTTCGACCCAATTCATTACAACGCCCATGGCCCAAAAATATTTTGTTCCATTGACCCTGACGTTTGCAGCGCTCTTTTTGAGCGCCGGACAGGTGGGAGCGGAGTTGTACAAGTGGAAGGACGACAAGGGCAAGGTCCATTACACGGATCAGATCGGAAAGGTTCCGCTACAATTCCGCAAAAGCTCCAAGATGCCGGGCTACTACGAGAAGCCAGCTTCTCCCGCCGTCGGGTCTCGACAAAAAGAGGCTGTATCTTCGTCGTCGCCGCTTTGCCGGATCACGCCCGGCCTTCAACCGAAAACCAATATCGACGCCCTCGTCGCCAAACTGGAAAGCCGTTATTCCATCCGGGTGAAATACGACAATATTCCACAGTTCACCTGGAAATTGGATTACCAGACTGCCGGGTCCGCCGACTCCCAGGATCTTTTGTTTTTCCTCCAATTATTCTGCGACGAGTTTTCCAAGTATCCGCCCTCTTTCGTCCGCCGCACGCGGCTCTCGGAGGTCGTCCTGGTCAAAAACCTTTCCTGGCAGGGTTCTCAGCGAGGCGCCGTACCCGATTTTCTCAAAGAAATTTTGATAATGAACTTTGAGGGTCCATCCTACAAAAACGATTATTTGCGGCACATCGTTCATCACGAGTATTATCATCTGATCGAGCAGGAATTAAACGGCGACGCCTATTGGAAAGATCCGAAATGGGCCGCCTTCAACGAGTCGTCGTTTAAGTATGGCGCGGGCGGGCGGTACGCGCGTGGTTCAAACATGTTTGCGATGACGCATCCCGCAAAGGGTTTTGTCAATTTGTATTCGGCGTCGGGGCTGGAAGAAGACAAGGCGGAGATTTTTGCCTGCCTGTTTATGAAAAAGGAATATCAATTGATCCAACCCTGGACGCGCTCCGACCCCATACTGGCGACGAAAATCCGTTACATGAAAAATTTCATGCTGGGAATCAATTCCGGAGTCCGGCAAAACTTTTGGCGCTGAACGCCTGCGCAGGCCAGAAAATTATAAACCGCAAAAAAATGAAGTATAATTGGAAAAATGAATTTACCATCGGATGAAAACGGCCTGTTCATTCAAGGCATGCAAGACGCACAGGAGTTGGGCAAGTACCTGGAAAGAAAATACACCCAGGATGGCATTCAAGACGCCTACGCCTCGCGCCTGGACGAAAGCAAGCGTCTGGCGAAGGCCGAGAATATAACGCCCCTGCAGGGGTTCTGGAAGCTTCTCGACTGGTCCTACAGCGACAAAACCTCGGACCTGAAATGCGGCGCCGGGTGCGCCCATTGCTGTCATACCGGCGTGGCCGCCACCCAGTTGGAATGGGACGGCATTGTCGACCACGCCCGCAAGATTGGATTGGATCTTAACAAGATCATCCAGCGCGCGCAAAAAACCGTCGATAAAGTCAAACGGGTTTTGGATTCCAAAAAAAACCTGGACTCGGTGGAATGGCACCGGCTGGTGATCAACCAGCCCTGTCCCTTTTTGAACGAGGAGCACGTCTGCGAGGTTTACGACGACCGGCCCTTGGACTGCCGGCTGGTGGTGGCCTACCGCGACGTCTGCGATTCAAAAAACCTGGAACACGCCCAACGCGGGGTCCATATTGAAGAGGCCATCGGATCGACCGTGGTAGCAAAACTGCAACACGACCAGACGCCGAAAATGTTGCGCGGCAAATTCAAGGGCGAACAAAAACTGCGCCTTTTGCAACACTGGTTGATCCTGTGGCAGAAAAAAAGTAAAAAGAAAAAGAAGAATAAAAAGTAACTCGTTAAGCGCAAAACTTTTTTGCAAAAAAAAGGAACCGTCGCCATGCCCAAAGCGGCCCGCCTTATTGCTCCCGGAAACATTCAGATCGAAGAGCGCGAACGGCTCAAACCCGACCGCCATGAAGCGGTGATCGAAGTCGAAACCGCGGGAATCTGCGGCACCGACCTCGCCTTGTTCTCCGGCGATTATAAAATTCCCCTACCCCTCGTGCCCGGTCACGAATTCGTAGGCAGGGTGACGTCGGTCGGCGACTGGGTGGACGAAAACTTGATTGGTCGCCGCGTCGCCGGAGAAATCAACAACTCCTGCATCGCGCGGCGAAAACATATTATCTGTGCCGCCTGCACCAAGAATATTCCCAACCATTGCCTGGAACGATCCGTCACCGGCATCATTGAGCACGACGGCGCGTTCGCGGAGGAAGTCTGCGTTCCCGGAAGCGTCCTGCACGAAATCCCGGAAGACCTGGACGTCGTTGCCGCCGCGCTGACGGAACCCTTGGCCGCCGCCTTGCAAACTTTTGAAGCCACGCCGCTCCGAGGCGACGAAACCGTCGTCGTCCTGGGTCCAGGCAGACTCGGCGTGTTGATAGTGTTTGCCGCAGTACTCAAGGGCGCCAAAGTGATCGCCGTTTCTCAAAGCGAAAAAAAACGCGTCCGAGCCAAAACGTTCGGAGCCGAATGCGCCTTGTCTGTTGAAGATTCGCTGGAAGGCGTTAAGGAATTTACAAATGGATTGGGAGCGGATTTGGTCGTCGACGCCACCGGTCAGCGCGAAGGATTTCATCAGGCGCTGGAACTCGTCCGGCCCAAGGGGACCGTCTCATTGAAAACCACTTGCGGCCTGCCCGCCCCGGGAATCGACGTCACCCGCCTGGTGGTCGACGAAGTGACCATACAGGGCACCCGATGCGGACCCTTTGAACCCGCCGTAAAGATTCTGCAAAAGTATCAGGAACGATTGAAACCGCTGATCTCCTCTGAAAGAAAACTCGAAGACGCCCAGGCCGCTATCGAATCCGCCGCCCAGGAAGACAAGGTCGTGTTCAGAATCGGGAAATAAGCCCGCTCTCTAAAATCATCCTTTAGCTTTCCCAAACCCGCCGGCGCCGGGTGTGTGGATGCGGATTCGGTCGCCGGGTTCGGCGCGGATTTCGTTCTTCCCGCCGAGATCAATTTCCGTCCCATCTTTTTTTATAAAAACGTTCTTTCCTTTTTGTCCCGGTTCGCCGCCTTCCAATCCGTAGGGCGCGTATACCCTGCGGTCGGATAGTATTCCGACATTCAACGGTTCGAGAAACTCCACCTCGCGGATCAACCCGTCGCCGCCAGAATTTTT
>JAJDBB010000104.1 GCA_029261555.1 Nitrospinaceae bacterium
GGAGCGGAAATTTCACCCGGACGGTTCGTCAGAAAACTCTTGCCTCGGGTTGCGACTGCCTAGCCGTTTGCTTGCCCCCGGAATTTCAATCGGCCCTGGAAGCGGGCGTCCAAAAACTTCCGTACATCTCGTTGTGTTGCCAGAGAGAGGCGGACGGAGCCGTCAATTACGCTCCCATCGACCCATGTCAACCGGTGATTGCGGGGTTGCGCATCGCCATTCAAGAAGGAATCCACAGGGCCTATATCGACCGAAGCGTTGGTCGCTGGGAAGGCGACAAAACCTTTTTCCCGGATGCATTTGCCCTTTCCGGCTTGTCGCACGAAAAATACTGTGCCGCCCTTCTACCCACCCTGCCCCGTCCTGCGCCGGAAAGCCAGCAAGACAAAAGGGTTTGCTGGATGGCTTACCAACTCCACCAACTGGAATTGGACTATAAAAAAATAACGTTCATTTGTTCCGTCTTGGATTGGCCCTGGGTGAAGGAGGCTTACGACGAGCGCCGGAAATATTCTAAACCGGAATCCTCCGTCGCCGCCCCTGACCTTTTTGGCGTAGAGCCTGAGACTCTGTTTTTTGCGTTGGGCGAGTTTCCCTACGCCACATACCTTTTCGAAAAAAAACGAGCGGAATTAAAATCTGATCGCGATTTTTCCCTGGACGGAATCAAGGAATTTTTATTAAAGGCCCGCGAGATATTTTTGGACAAACACAAAAAGCGTTTCCACAACCTTTCTTCGCAAACATTTCAAATTTACCTTCAATACGTCCGCAACCTTTCCTTGATGGAGAATCGCCTGACTCCAGATTTGTATACCTTGGCGAACAGCGCCAAACAAATCGGCGGAGACGCCTTCGCCATAGCCTTGCTGGAGGCGGCCCGCACCTACCCCTACCAGGATCGGGAAGCGGGATTGGAAACCCTTGCGCTGGGAATCGATCAGGCCGCGTTTGACGACGACCATGCCGTGGCAATGAAAAATCGTTTGCTTGAGACGTCTGTAGAGTGGCGCAATCTGGACTTAAAAAAGGAGCCGGAACCCGATAAGCAAAAAAAATGGCGCTACACCTGGAATCCTTACGGGCAATGCTCCTGGCCGCCCGAAGACGAGGTGATAGAAAGCTTTCATACGCATGTTCGAGAGCAATCCAAATTGATCTGTAACGACCTTGCCCGGTCGGAGAAATTCACTTCGTCGGTAAAAGACGGGATAGATATGCGGGAGACTCTTCGAAACTGGCACAAAGGCGATATCTATGTGAAAGAAATACCGCCAAGCCGTGGCGGAGTGGAAATCGTAGTTTTTCTGTTCGAAATGGAACCCGATCCCAAACAATATCCATGGCGACAAACCTGGTACGCGGAACACAACGAGGAATCCACCCTCTGCTTTTTTGCGACGGATTATGGAAATAAATTGCTGGGACCCGGAATCGCCCAAGCGCTTTACGGCGGGTGCATGATGATTTTTCCGCCACGCCCCATCCCAAATATCTGGGAAGACCCAAGGATCAATAAAGGCGAGACTTTGGAAGAAAAATTACTGGAAGCGGCTTTTTTTCACTCGCAGGAAAAGCGCGTGACCGTGGTTTCGCCCGGCCTGCCGCTTCCAAGCTGGCGGCGTCTAGCCCGCCAATTGGGCAAACAGATCATCCACATTCCATTAAAACGTTTTTCAAATCAAACCATAGAAAAGGTGCGCCGGTTTCACATTTTAAACGGCAAAGAAGCGCGGCTGTACGCCAACCGGTTTATACAGGATATTTGAAGGCTGCGGTTTATCGACCCGTTATTTTTTTTCGGGAAAAAGTTTTTTGAACCGTGCGCCACATCGAGGGTCCTTGGATAAAGCCATCATCAGCTTTTCATTAACTTGAAAATTTGGAATGATGATTTTGTTTAAAAAATGCATGAAAGCGGCGGAACAACTTTTAATTTCGTGAAATTCGTTGTAGACGGAAAGAATATTCGTCATGTTAACCACGCTGATGGCGTCTTTTTTTTCGTAGCCCACAAATAATTGCATGGCCAAATCGTAAAACAACTGGCAAAGCTCATCCAACGCGCCCTTGAGAAAAGGAAACTTGTTGACGTTTTCCGTCAAAGAGGCGCTTCCGGAGTTTAAAACCGTCAAATTCTTTTTTGCCCCTTCCAACATGGGAGCGATTTCCTTCCATATTTCGGGATTTGACAGGCGTTTTTCCAGTTTATCTCGCATTACTTTCTCGGAAAACGTAGTTTGGAAACTAACTAAAATCTGGACCGCCACCTTGATCCTCTCCGGATAGGATTTGCGTTGGTTTTCCTCAATTTCCTTATCGCAATTTTTCATAAACCCCAAAAAAGCCTTTTTGTCGACAGCCTGATTAGACTGAATATCTCGGGTAAATTGTCCAATTTGATCGAAAAGAATCCGTCTGGTTTCAGTCGGATACCAGAAATCGATTTCCTGAACGACGACGTTGATCCGCTCCAAAAGATTTCGCCCATAGTCTTTTTCCAGGTGACGGGTTATGTGCAGGGTAATATCGTCGGGGTCTTTTTCAAATACCGAAACGTTGAAATCTCTTTTGGAAATTTTCTCCATCACAAAACCTATCCGATGGAAGGCGATAGTTTTCTCGTCGATACTCTTTTTCAAATCGTCCAGTAATTCTTCAAAATTTTCTTTTTCATCGACCAGCTTGGTTTCCAATGCCCTGCGCATTAGATTAAATTCTGCCAAATTGTAAAAAATCAGGGATTTTTGCAACCTCACAAAATCGTCAAAAAGTTGCCTGGCTTTTTTATACTCCATCCGGTAGGAAAATTTTCTTCCGACTACTTTAATCATGGAATTAAGGAGCGCGTTAAAATAAAAAATGTCGTTGGCCCTGGAAATCCGGGTGTATTCATCCATCGTCAAACGGGGGATCAAAGCTTCGATTTCAGGTTCCAGCCGTTTTTCGATTAAAAGCGGATGGATTGCGGCCCCAATTTCCTTCAGGCGTCGGCTTATCTCCTGATAATCGTCCGTATGATTTTCATAAAACTGAAACCTTGAAAAAAGATTATTTTCCGCCCTCAACCGGTTGTAACCGGCAACCTTCTCGTCATCATCCTCATAGCCGAACAAAAATTCATTAAATGAAATTTCATGCCCGCGAAAATCAGCCAAAAGTTTTTCCAGCTCGGGCAAAATAGAAGCGGCGGCGTTGTCGGCTTTTCCATAATGATTTTCCAGGTACTCAATCTCATGCTGAATATTTGGGAAAATATAATCTATAAGGTCTTCGGCGGCTTCCAGGCTTTTAAAAATTTCCTGTTTATATAAATCCAGTTTGATGGCATATTGTTCTTCCGCGAGGGCGGCAATATCGTTTTTTGTTTTTCTAATACAGCCGTCGATTTTAAGAAGCGTTTCCAAATGTTCCCGAAATATTTTGTCGTCGGGTTTGATCGTAGCGGGTTGGTTTTTAACGATTTCGGAAATTGACAAAACTTCTTTTCGACGAGTCTCCACAATAGATAAAAGCCGGGATTTTTCTTCTTCGGGGGAATTGGAGCCTGGTTCAATGGAGTCGGATTCCCTGATTTTCTCCAGCAACAAACCAAACTGGATTTCCAGGGTCTCAAAGGCTTCGTTGAATTGGGGGATTTTATTGGAGTCGATCATTAAGCAAACCGTTTCTAATTTTATTACCTGTTATTTTAACGCAATCGCCTCTGTTGGGGCGTCAGGGTTTTGAAAATATTACAGGATTTTATATTTCAATGAAAAAAACATTTCGTTTTTTATTAAAATTTGAAGCCGCCGACGGAACGCCCCACATCGCAGAATTCGGAAACCTGGAAGAATGCCAAAGCTTTCAGAAAGACCTTGACGCCGAGGGCCTCCCCAACAAACTCGTGAACGTCAAAGAATTAAAAGCTGCGCTGTACAACAAAGTCAGCTACCTTGACTTGAGATGACGTCTCGCCAATGGAAAGCCATAAAAATGTAAGCCGCGCCGCGGGCGCCGTAGGCGGCATGACGCTTGTCTCCCGCTTGTTTGGATTTATTCGAGACGCCGTGATTGCCATGATGTACGGCTCCTCGTCCGCCGCGGACGCCTTTTTTGTCGCCTTTCGCATCCCCAACCTGCAACGCCGGCTTTTGGGCGAAGGCGCTATCGGCTCCGCCTTCATTCCTGTTTTCAGCGAGTACCTGGGCAAAAATTCCGAGAAGGAAGCTTGGAACCTCGCCGCTTCCCTGTTCAATATTCTCGTCCTTTTTCTGGCCGCAACCGCGGCGTTGATCTATTTTTTCGCTCCGTGGGTGATCGCCGTATTCGCGCCGGGATTTTTAGACGAACCCGATAAATTCGATCTGGCCGTTCAACTCACCCGATGGATGTCGCCGTTTTTAATTTTCATCGGGCTGGCGGCTTTTTGCATGGGGGTTCTGAACAGCTTTAAAATTTTCGCCCTTTCCGCCGCCGCCCCGACGATGCTGAATATTTCCATGATTTTGGCGGCCTTGTTCCTGACGCCCTATTTTGACGAACCCATCCTGGCGCTTGCCGTCGGAGTTTTAATCGGCGGGTGCATTCAATTTGCCGTTCAATTTTATGCCGTGGTTAAAAAAGGATTCCGGTTTGTTTCTGGATTTAACTGGAAGAGCCCGGGAATCGTCAGAATAGGAAAACTAATACTTCCCGCAATTTTCGGCCTGGCGGTGTACGAGGTCAACATCATGGTCGACACCCTGCTGGCGTCCCTTTTAGCCGCAGGATCTATTTCATACCTTTACTATGCCAATCGCCTGGTCCAATTGCCCATGGGGGTTTTTGCCGTCGCCTTGAGCGTGGCAATACTCCCCACCCTGTCCGACCAGGCGGCGAAAAAAAACTTTTCGGAACTTATCCAGACGCTTAATTTCGGAATCCGCTTGATATTGTTCATTACCATTCCCTCCATGGTCGGCCTTATAATTTTGCGCTTTCCCATCGTCAACGCATTGTGGGAGAGGGGTGAGTTTGATCGCGCAACCACGGATGGAACGGCTTTCGCTCTGCTATTTTACTCTCTCGGATTGTGCGCGTTTGCTGGGATCAAAGTAGTAGTGGCCGCTTTTTATTCGTTACAGGACACAAAAACTCCGGCTAGAATCGGCGTCTACGCCATGATATTGAACGTCGTGTTTTGCCTGCTGTTAATGGGTCCTCTGGCGCATGGCGGGCTGGCGCTGGCAACAACCCTTTCATCCTTGTTCAACGCCGGAGCGCTGGTATTCATACTGAAAAAAAGATTCGGCCTGATGGGCGGAAGAAAGATTTTGGCGTCCATTGGTAAAACCGCAATTTCGACTCTCATCATGGGGATCGCCGTGTATTATTTTAACGACGCTTTTTACGATCCGGACTCCCTTCTTTTCATCAAGCTGGGCGTATTGACGACGGCGATTTTTTTGGGGGTCTGTATTTTTATTGCGGCAGCGTCAGTCCTTAAAAACGAGGAACTCGCATTCTTGAAAAAAATGTGGCGCGAAAAAAAATCCTCCAGCCCGGCCGTTCAGGGCGATTACAATGATTAGATTTGACTCCGCAACTTGCAACGATTAATGTATTGCCCGTTTAAGGCGCTCATGGCGCCGCTAACTCTTCCATAGGATTAATATGATTTTAGCTTGTTTGGATTTGGAGGGAGTGCTGATTCCCGAAATTTGGATCGCTTTTGCCGAGAAAACCGGAATCGAAAGACTGAGGCTGACCACTCGGGATATTCCAGACTACGATGAATTGATGAAGGGCCGATTAAAAATTCTGGACGAAAACAATTTAAAGCTGAATGATATCCAGGACGTCATTCGCGGCATTTCTCCGCTGGAAGGGGCGCGAGAATTTCTCAATTGGTTGCGCACTGAATATCAGGTGATCATACTGTCCGACACTTTTTATGAATTTGCCGGTCCGTTGATGGCACAGCTTGGGTATCCAACCTTGTTTTGTAATTTCCTGGAGATCGGAGAATCCGGCGTCATTCAAAACTATCGTCTTCGCCAGCCAGACGGCAAAACCAAAGCAGTGCGGGCGTTCAGAAGCCTGAATTTCAAAATGGTCGCGGCGGGAGATTCTTATAACGACACGGGAATGCTCAAGGAGGCCGACGACGGTATTTTTTTCCGACCGCCCGAAAGCATTGTCGAGGAGTTTCCTCAATTTCAGGTAACCAGAACTTTCCCCGAACTACGCGAAGCTTTCATAAAAAGCAAGAAAACGGTTTTGGCCGGATAGCCTGCCTAGGCCCCTAGCAACTCGATAATTTAAGCTGAGGATTTTTGCGATCCTTGTTTCATAAGAGCCCGCTCGTTCCCGTGAAAGCCTTTTAATAATTCGTTCATTTAACCTTAGCCGTCAAAAGCGAACTGTAAACCCATCCCGTTTTGTCCTTATATTTTATTTTGGACCAGTTGTTGGCGGTCTCCAGTACTTTCACTTCCGAACCTCTTTTTATAGCCTGCACAATCTTGCTTTTCATGCTTCCCCTATCGCGAAGGTTTGCCCAGCTCACGTTTATAAAATGTCCGACTTCGAAATTATCGTCCTCGGGCAGGTTTTTGGGAGATTCCTCAACGGTTGAAACAGGAGCTTTTTTAAAGTAGGCCAGGAGGTCCACGTCCATCTTGTAAACCGCCAGAGCAGAAAAAACCAGAATCAACGCCATAATTCTGGCAACGGTCTGCCCTCCCGTCAATTCAACCTCCGGATGTTCATCCGGCAAAACCGGCGGGCCGCAGTTTGGACAAAAAATAGTATTTGGGAGAACCGGTTCCCCGCAGGCCGTGCATACGACCGAGTCTCTAGGCTTGGTCTCCAACAAACGTATATGACTGGCTTTTTCTGGCGCCATCAATTCAAACCCTTCAAGCGATAAATCGCTCCATATTTTTTCTTCAAATATTCCATAAACTGCTTAGGGTCCAGTAGACTTCCTGTCACTCTTTGAACCAACTCTTCAGTGGAAAACAACCGGCCCTGGGAATGGATATTTTTATTCAGCCAGGATTTTATTTCCTGAAAATTCCCGGTTTCTATCCAGCGGTCCAAGTCCGGGGCGGATTTGGCGAGCGCGTTATAAAACTGGCAGGCATACATAGCGCCCAGCGAATAGGAGGGGAAATAACCAAAAGCCCCACCGCTCCAATGCACGTCCTGTAATACGCCCTGGGCGTCGTTGGGCGGGCGGACGCCCAAATAATCTTCCATCTTGTCGTTCCAGATTTTCGGCAAATCACGGACCCTTATCGACCCGTCAAACAGCCCTTGTTCGATTTCGTATCTCAATATGACGTGTAGCGGGTAAGTCGCCTCGTCCGCTTCCACGCGAATCAACGAGGGGCGGATGACATTAATCGCTTCGTAAAATTCATCCAGGCCAACGTTTTTTAATTTCTCCGGAAACGTTGCCGCGAACAGGTCGAGGTAATGACGACAGAAACTTTTACTTTGCGCGATCATTCTTTCCCAGAACAGGGATTGGGATTCGTGAATCCCCATGGTCATGGACTCGCCGGAAGGAAGGTCGCCTTCTTCCCGAGGCCTGCCCTGCTCGTACAAACCGTGCCCGGTTTCGTGAATCACCGCGTAAAGAGACTCGGCAAAATTGTCCCGCCGGTATCGTGTGGTGATGCGCACGTCAGAAGGATGCCCTCCGCCGCAAAATGGATGCACTGAAACGTCCATCCTTCCCTGGTCAAATTGAAACCCGATATCCTTGCTGATCACCCGTCCCAGAGCCTCTTGCTTGTCGACGGGAAAATCTCCATTTAAAAACGAATCTTCCGGTTGATACTCGCTTTCCTGAATGGCCTGAATTAGAGGAACCAATTCTGCTTTTAAAACTTTAAAAACGGGATTGATTTGTTCCATAGAAGCGCCGCGCTCGAAAACGTCGATGTTGACGTCGTACGGGGCCTTGTGAGGATCGATATGGTTGGCCCATTGCTTTTTGAGTTCAACAAACTTCTCGATTACTGGAGCAAAATCGGAAAATTGGTTTTGTTCCCTGGCTTTGATCCAAACGTGATGGCCGCGCGATTCAAGTTCGCTTATCTCCTGAACCAGTTCTCTCGGGACTTTGGTTTCCATATCGAAATCCCGCTTGGCTTCGCGAAGATTGCACCGCTGGTTGGCGTCAAAGAGATCTTGATCGGAGGCATGCAGGGAATCGATCAAACGCCCCAAGTCGGGGTCCGTAGACTTTTCATGAATCACTCCGGCAAGGGCGGACATTTGTTTCGAACGGGCGCCATGCCCTCCCTCGGGCAAAATGACTTCTTGATCCCAATGCAAAATCCCCCGTATTCCTCCCAGGCGGGAAATTTCTTCCAACTGTTTTACCAGTTGACCGTATTTTTCCTTGATATTCTGGCTCATAAATCCTTTCAACCAAAAGATTATTTTAGCGGTTATTATAATCCTCAACAGCTAAATTTTTGAATAATCTGCGCTTTTTTTCCTTAATATTGCTATTGACTTTTTGGCTGAACCGCCATATTATTGATAACAATTCTCATTATTAAAAATGAGCCGCTTTCCTTATATATAATATCTTCGGTTACTGTTCAGCCGCTCTGTCACCTCTTTGTATGGGATTATATGAAACGAATTTTCTGTCTTTTTTGCACTTTCTTGATTCTATCCATAGCGATTTCTTCCGCCTTTGCCAAAAGCCAATCCACCGAATCGAACGTCAAAAAAATAGTGATGATGCTGGATATTGTCGTCAAGGAATACGAAGAGGGCGTCTCCGAAGGAAAGATAGTAAATGACGCGGAATACGAAGAGAGCCGGTTGTTTCTGGAGCAAGCCCAGGAAAGGTTCGGGCGAGCTTCGGAGAGCTTGGGAGAATCCGCCAAACCGATCAAACAAAAATTGATCAGGATTGCAGAAAAAATAAAATCAAAAGCCGACCCAGCCCAAGTCCAAATAGACGTCGAAAAAATCCAGACGAAAATATTAACTTTGTTTGGAGTAAAAATCGAGTACGCCCCCAAGGAACCGGTTTCCCTGGACGAGGGCAAATCGATTTATGAATCCAATTGCAAAATTTGCCATGGATTGGCGGGTAAAGGCGACGGTCCCATTGCGTCTCAATTGAACCCCTCGCCGGCGATTTTGGCCGACCCCGCCATCACCGGCGACGCGGAAACCATCGCTTACGACAATTATAAAATCATTAATGTTGGAATTGCCGGAACGGGAATGACCGCCTGGTCGGAAGTTCTGTCGGAAACGGATATATGGAACGTTTCCTATTACATCCGCACCTTTTCCAATGAGAACGTAAAACTACCGTCTATCCCCGCCGACGCCGCCTCTTCTGAAAAGAAATTTTTAGCCATATTGTCCGAAGTCGAAAACATTTTGGATCGCAGCCTGGAATCGTTTAAAAATTCCCAAATCCAGGACGCCGGGGAACTGGCGTCCGACTCTTATCTCGTTTTTGAAAAGGTTGAGCCGACTCTGGTGAACGAACGGAAAGACCTGGCTCTGCGGCTGGAGTCGGCATTTGGCCGATACCAGGGGGAGATCAAGCAAAAGGCGCCGCTGCACCAGGTTCAGGGCATTTACCAGAACATTAAAAATGACCTGAAACTTGCTCGCGAAGCCCTGAATAAAAACGTCGGCTATGCGGGACTGTTCATTCAATCGCTTTCAATCATCGTCCGCGAAGGTTTCGAGGCTATACTGGTCATCGCCGCCCTGATCACGTTTCTGGTCAAATCCCGAAACGAAGAGAAGACAAAATCCATTTGGATCGGGATGGGACTTGGAGTGTTCGCAAGTTTAATCACCGCCTATATTCTTCATGAAATCCTAAAACTTTCCTCGGAAAGCCAGGAGGTCATTGAAGGTTGGATCATGTTGTTTTCCGTGGCCGTTCTTTTCTGGGTCAGCTACTGGTTGATTTCCAAAATCCAGACCCACCGCTGGCAAAACTATATCACGGGCAAATTGCAGGAAGTCGTGTCCACCGGGAGCGCTTATACTCTGGGACTGGTTTCTTTCCTCTCCGTTTACCGCGAAGGATTCGAGACCGTACTTTTTTACAAGGCGCTGTACACCTATTCCGGCGCCCAGACCAGCGGCATCCTCCCAGGATTTTTTGTGGGATGCGTTATTTTGATTGGCGTTTTTTATGCAATCAATAAACTGGGGTTGAGAATTCCCGTTAAATGGTTTTTCAGCATCACGGGCGTGTTTCTGTATTACATGGCCTTCACCTTCATGGGTAAAGGTTTGCACGAATTGCAAATGGGACAATTGCTGGTCATGACTCCGGTTTCGTGGGCGCCGGAAATTCATTGGTTGGGTATGTACCCCACGCTGGAAACCTTTGTCGGTCAGTTCATACTGGTCGCCGCCTATGTCGCCGCCCTTATTTATACTTTTGGGATCAAGTCCCCGATAAAGACCAATAAAATTAAAAATGAAACCCGTAATTTATTTTCGGATATATCCGCAGTTCACGATCTAGTCAACCACATTTCAAACCATACCAAACGATGCTCTTTATTTCTAAAGGATACCGAGGACCACGACTTGAAGGAACTGGCCCTGCATCTTGGAGAGATTCACGACAAGCTTCATGAGCTTTCCGATCACGTTCGTTATGTGGAAAGTCAATTGACAGATGAATACGACCATTTGGATCGCGTTATTTCCCAGGATCCCGCCCAGGAGGCCAAAGAATTGCCTTGAAGGTCCGTTCTTCAAAACAATCCAGAATTTGGCATAAGTGGACGGGATTGGCGTCGGGAGTATTTGTTTTTATTTTATGCGTTTCCGGCATTCCACTCATGCATTACGAAGAGTGGAATCTGGCCGACGTCCATATTTCCAGCCGTTACCTCCCCGAAAAATATTTTCAGGTCAAGGGACAAAGCCCTACCATACAGGCTCTTGCGGTAGCCCCTTCCAGCGCTTCCATCCTTTTTGCCGGAACCAACCACGGCTTGTTCAAATCCCTGGACGGCGGCCAAACCTGGAAATCCAAAAGCGAAGGGTTGTTTAATTTCGATATTCACTCAATCACTTTCGATCTCGGTCAGGCCGGAATAGTTTACCTTGGAACGGGCAAGGGAATTTTTAAATCGGAAAACGACGGGGAAGATTGGTCGCAATGGTTCGAGGAGTCCGCTGGATTGCCCGGAGGGAGAGTCAACCACGTCATGTTAGACCCGCGAGACCCGGATATTTTATACGCCTCTACCTCCGAAGGGTTGTACGTTTCCGAGGACGGCGGCGAATTTTGGGAGCAGAAGTTTGCGGGCAACGAAGCTGGAAAAGGGCTGGACGTTCGAGTGGCGCGCTTTTTGTCGCGAGATAAAAAGTCGCTGTTTATCGGAACGGACGCCGGGGCCTTTCGCAGCGAGGACGGCGGCGCCTCCTGGGAAAAAAAATGGACCGAAGGACCAGAGGGGATTCTGGACTTTATTTCAACCGGCTCCGATTCTGAATTTTATTATGTCGGCGCGGAGGATGGATTATATAAATCATTCAACAAGGGGATTCACTGGATTCAGGACGAAACTTTTGAAGGCCTAACCATTTCGGAAGTCTATCCGGCTCCCCTCAACCCGTCCACTTTATACATTCCTACGGCCAGAGGAATATATTATAGCGCGGACGGAGGCGACCGCTGGCAAACCCAGTTTCTAAATCCGGATGAAATCGAAGGCGATTTTTCCGCCGTTCAGAATTTAACCGCAACGCGGTTTCTTATCGCCCCCGGTCCAAAGCCCGTATGGTTTCTTGGCTCCACTGCGGGGTTGATGCTTTCTTACGATCAGGGTGCGACCTGGATCCATAAGCGCCTGGAAGCGGCAGGGAATAAAACCGGCGAGCCGGAAAAAACCATGGACCTGGTCAAACTATTCACCGAGATCCATACTGGCAGGATTTTTGGATCATATGTTTACCTGTTGGTTGACGCCGCAACCCTGGGACTGGTTTTTTTAATTTTTACTGGAATAAGAATCAGCTTTCACAGAAAACAGGCGGCACAAAAAATCCAGAAAAAGCTTCTTGAGACTGAAGACGAGGAAGAAGCCGTGGACGAGCAAATAAACGTTCAGGAAACCGCTTACGACTTATCCAAAGAAGGCCGTCAAATTCACCACATGATCGAACAGATCGAAGATCATTTAGGGAAATGTAAAAATGTTTATCTGAAAAAGGAAAAGAAGGAAATTGAGGAGGTCGATCACCACATCCACATTCTAGACGCCAAGATACAAAAGCTCATGAGTCGATTGAAGGAGCTTGGGGAATGAGGTTGACCTGGTAATTTAAGACCTAATCAATTGATTAGATTCTCGCCGTTATTGACGTCTCTTTGGGAATACTCGCGCGGCAATTCCAATTTCTTAAATTCTTCCCAGTCGTCGCGAAACAGGTTGAACCCCACGTAATCCAAAGACTGCATCAATTCAAGATCGGTGAGTTTATCCCCGTTTTCCGCGGCGTCGCGCAACACTTCCTCAATAGATTCGCAAATCCCCGCAAAGCGTTCGTCGTCCATTGAAACCATCAGATTTTTCATAAAATCAAAAGACATGATTACCGCGTCTCCCCAAAAACAAACGCCGCTTGTCGACGTTTTTTATAGTTTAGAGTAAAAATTCTGAACCGCCAATAAAAATTCCTGAATATCTTTTTGGATCAGGTTGTAGTCCCCGCTTTCGATACGTTCCGGCGAAAAAATAGAAGCGCCAAATGCCAATGCGTCCGCTCCCGCCGCTAAATAATCACCTGCGTTTGCGCAATGGACGCCGCCGACGGCCATGAGGCGAAAATGGGAAAAGGGTCCTTTTATTTCTTTAAAATATTTTGGACTCACCTGCGAGGTGGGAAAAACTTTCACCATGGTCGCCCCGGCGTTCCAGGCTTTTTCAATTTCGCCTGGCGTGAACGCTCCCGGGAAATAGGGTATCTCCCGTTCCCGGCAGAAACCCGCCACGCTCTCGTTCAATGTGGGAGCGACCAAAAATTGTGCGCCGGAGTTTTGAGCGGTCTCCGCGTCTTTTACGGATAAAACGGTCCCCGCGCCGATGCAAAGCGAACCGGAAAAAACACGCGCGGCTTTATCAATGAGAAACGCCGCGTTTTTAGTATTGAAGGTTATCTCAACGGTCGTTAAACCGGCCCGAACGCACGCCTCCAAAACCGGAATGAGGGAACTCTCCGAAACTCCACGGAGAATTCCCAATACAGGTTCGTTGTTAAACTGAGAAGGGTCGAACCTCATTAGGCGTCAGAGATCAGACGTTTGCTTCGTTGACCAGCTTGTCGTAGAAGCTCGTATAATCGTCCGGTTTTTCCGATTTTCTAACCGCCATGGCGGCTCGGGGATGAACGTCCAATATCCCGGTCAGGGCGTAGGGAATGGTGTAGCCCCATTCGATTTTTTTAGACAAGTCCACGAACTCGCTTTCCAACACTTCCAAAACGGGACGGAGATCGTATTTGGGATTTTTTAGAAAGCCCAAAAGTAATTCCAGGGGACAATTGCCCGCAGCACGGCCAATGCCCAGCATGGTTGCGTCCAGGTAATTGACATTTTGAATAATGGCCTCAATGGTATTGGCGAAGGCCAGTTGCTGGTTGTTGTGAGCGTGGATTCCAAGTTCCCGGCTGGGAAGCATGGATCTATATTTTTTAGCCAGGTAGGCGATCTGTTCGGAATACAAAGCCCCAAAGCTATCGACCAAATAAACCACGTCGACCGCGCTTTCGTTTTCAATTTGTTGAAGCGCCTCGTCTAAATCGTTTTCACGGGAATGCGAAACCGCCATGATGTTGATGGAGGTTTCGTAACCCTTACTCTTAATCAAATTGACCAGGTTGATGGCCTTGTCAATATCCTTGACATAACTAGCCACCCGCATCATATCAATAAGGCTTTCGCCTTTCGGAATGATATCGTCCGGATCCACTCGCCCGATATCCACCATCACCGAAATCTTACAATTTTTCTCCTCGGATCCCACAGCCATTTCCACGTCCTTTTCGGAGCAAAATTTCATGGGTCCAAATTCGTTCCGGTTGAACTGGCTTTCATCGGCCTTATAGCCCAGTTCGACATAATCAACCCCCGCCCGGTTGGAGGCTTTGAAAATATTTTGAACAAATTCGTTGGTAAACAGATGATTATTCATCAGTCCGCCGTCGCGGATAGTACAATCCAATACTTTAATTTCCTTGCGGTACATCTTCAAGACTCCAAGACCTGGTTAGTTTAATTTTCGGAATTTTCGATTATATGAGGGAAAATCAGACCGATCAAGAGCTTTCTTAGTTTAAGAGCCTGATTTTTTTGGTTTTCCCCATGGGGACAAAAGTCCTCGCTATTGTTTAAGAGATTTACTTTGCTTATAATGAGCGCTTTATGGCGTCAAATATTCAAGGAAAACCCAAAATCATGAATTACTGGCTGGTTAAACAAGAACCCTCTCAATACAGTTGGGAAGATTTTTGCAAGGACAAGGAAACCTATTGGGATGGAGTTCGCAATTACCAGGCGCGAAACAATCTTCAGGCAATGAAAAAAGGCGATTGGGTTTTTTTCTATCACAGCGTTTCGGAAAAATCCATCAGGGGAATCGCCAAAGTCGCTCGGGAATCTTATCCCGACCCGTCCACGGACGACGAACGCTGGGTGGTCGTGGATTTAAAATGCGTCAAACCCCTTAAAACTCCCATCACCCTGGACGACGTAAAGGCCAACCCAAAATTAAAAGACGTCGCACTGGTAAAACAATCCCGTCTGTCGGTCATGCCTCTACGCAAAGCCGAATTCGACGTCATTCTTAAAATGTCCGGAACGGCGTTATGATCAATACACATCGGAAGACGCGTATAATACGGCCCCTACTTCTTCTATTTTTATTTTTTCTCCAGAGCTTTTTTCTGCCGGTTTCCTCTTCCGGGGCAGAACTTTCCATGGAGTCCTGCCAGGAGATGACGGCGCCGATAGGAAGCAAATCGAAAGAAGGCGGCCTGTGGGCCAAGTTTGAAACCTCGAGATCGCTCAGAAATCATTCCATCCAAACCCTGAAGTTGGATTCTAAAACCAAAGCCCTTCTGGTGATGTTGGATTACATTTGCGAAACCCTCTCCGGCGTGCCTGCTAACGAGCTGGCTGATTTTGTGAATCGTGGCATTTCGCGGCATGGAATCGACAGTTTCAAGGAACAACAAGTGGAATTAGGGAATCCCAAGGAGGAAGTCGATCTCTGGATCCAGTATTCGCAATACGCGAAAACAATTGAAAACCGGACCTTGAACGTTGACGCCGTATTGAAAACTTTCAAGGGAACGGAAGAATTAATGGATCAGTACATGAGCCTTTGGCCAATGATATCTTCAGGAAAAAGCGCCGTATCTGTTTTACAAGAAACAGATGAGTTGACCCAACGGATAGACGATTTTTTTAGCAACGACCCCACGGCCGTCCAAGTTAAACTGGAACGGTCCAAAGTTCCCTATTGGGACGTGGATGGAAGTTTACCGTGAAAACGCCTTGAACCAGAACGCCCTTATGATAAGCGCTTCCTCTGAGCTACGCTTAAATTGTTTTCGGTTCATTATTGTATTTTTAACTTTAATGAATTTGGCTTTACCTGCGCCTTCGTTTGGAGCGGAGTTTTCCATAAAGTCCTGCCAAAAGACGACGCAATCACTGAAAACCAAAAAAGAAGTAGCGGCGGAAGACGGCGGAGTCTGGGCCAGGTTTGAATCCGTTGGAGCGTCCAGCGACCAGTCCCTGATCGCCCTTCGTCTCGATTCCAAAATAAATTACCTGCTAAACGCATTGGATTATATTTGCGAAACTTTGGGCGGCGTCCCCTTAAACGACCTGGCGATTTTTGTGAACAAAGGCGTCTCCCGTCTTGGAACGGAAGGTTTCAAAGAGCATCAAGTGTTTCTGGGAAAACCTCCAACGGAAGTCAATATCTGGATCCAATTTGCTCAATACGCCAAGACAATAGAAAACCGGACTTTAGATATGCCTTCTGTTTTGCATACTCTCGGGAGAGCGGAAAAAATAATAGACCAATACCTGGAGTTATGGAAAAAGCTTTCGTCCGTTAATAATGCCGCCGTCGCGACCAACGAAACGAAGACCCTGCTCCAACGAACGAACGAATTTTTTACCGACGATCCCACGGCCTCCCAGGCGCGGCTGGAACAGTCCAAAGTTCCTTATTGGGACGTGAATGAAAGTTCCGGCGGTTCTTGAGAAACAACTCGCTTGTAAAACCAATTTATTTAATTTAGGAGACTGCATGAAAGACATGAAATACTTTTTGGTCGTCGGCGGAACTGGCGTGATGGGAACCGCAGCTATTCAGGGAGTGCGTGAGGTTTATGGGAGCGACGCTACAATAGTAGCCAATTGGTATGGCAAGGAAGACACGGGAGTTCCAGTCGAGGGAGCCGACCACACCGTTTTTGGCGATATTAACGATCCGCAATGCCTGGAAAAACTAAAAAGCTTTAACGATGGGAAATACGAATACATGTTTTACGCCACCGCTTTAGGCGACGTGGGCTTCCCTATTAATGATTCCACCTCCGCCCAAATCGAACGGTCCAACAACCTTTCGTTCGATCCGGTAAAAATACTGGAAGCCGCTCTGGAAATTGGAACCATCACGACCTATTCGACCTTCTATCTTCTCAAACATCAGGTTTGCACCTATGGCGCCATGGGGCATTCCAAGGAAGCCCTGGAAAAGTGGACTCTGGAATCCGGAAAATCCAATCGCGCCTGCATACGGGCAGGCTTATTCGAGTCTCCCTCCTCGCGGGGAATCAAGTTGCTCTTACGCAAAAGCGCGAAGAATCTGGATTCCATTAGATCGCCTCTGCTTCGATCGTATTTTGAAAATGTAAAAACCAGCCAGGGAATAGAAGATTTCACCCAGGGAATCATACAGGAGGAGCGCGACTCTTTTGGCGACAGCCCCACTCGCGCGGAAAACCTGTATCAGGCCCATTTAGAATTATTTCGCGCTGAAAATCCGGTTTTCATCAACGTTTCCGGGAGCAAAATATGGCTCAGCAAAGAGGCCCAAACGCTGGAGAATCTCCCCGCCTGATTCGCCCGCCGTCTATGCTTTCTTCCGGAAAAAGAAAGTTTCTCCCTTGGGAAATCCCTTTTGTTGCTTTTAACGCCGGATTGTCTGATAATAAAAAGGTTTCCAAACTACCTCAAACAGATTTTAAAATTTTCGCGGGCCTGTCCGCCGCTTGACGTTACATTTTCTGCCATTATTACCAAGCGGGTTCCTGCGGCAAGTTATAAATAAAATATGAACGATTCACCCCGAAAACCAGACCGGACCGAAAAAGCCGACGCCAAACTGGCGCAGGACGATCGGTTGAATTCTCTTCTCGTAGGGGTTGTCAACGAAGTCAAAGCCTACGCCGATCAATTGATGGGTCAGCTCCAACAGTTGTCGGATATTGGAAGAAGCCTTTCCGGCGAATACGATCTGAATTCGCTTCTCGAAAAAATCCTGGTCCAGGCTTGCGAATTTGCCTCGGCGGACGCCGGGACCTTATACATTCTTGAAGACAATGTCTTAAAATTTAAAATCGTTCAAAACAAGAGTTTGAATATACGCATGGGGGGGGAATCCGGGGAACCAATCACATTTGATCCGGTCGAATTGAAGGAATCCAACGTATCCGCTTTTGTTGCCTTGAATGGAATTCCGGTAAATATTCAGGACGTTTACGACACGGACCTGTTCGACTTCACCGGTCCGAAAAAATTCGACGAATCCACGGGCTATCGATCAAAGTCCATGCTGGTCATTCCCATGCGCAATCACGAAAGCGACGTGATAGGCGTTCTTCAATTAATGAACGCCGTCAACCCGAAAACCGGAGAGGTGGTGCCCTTCTCCCCTGATTTTGAAAACCTGACGGAGTCCTTGGCGTCACAAGCCGCCATCGCAATCACCAACGCTAAATTGATCAACGATATGGAAGGCCTGTTTGAATCTTTCGTCAAGGTTATGGCCACCGCCATCGACGAGAAATCACCGATTACCGGCGGACACATCCGACGCGTGGCCAACCTCACCCAGACGATGGCTCATGTCATAAACGAGCAAAACGAGGGAAGTTTTAAGGAGGTTTCATTTTCCAGGGATAAACTCCATGAATTGCGGATTGCGGCCTGGATGCACGATATCGGAAAAGTCACCACTCCGGTGGAAATCATCGAAAAAGCCAAAAAACTTCAGACCATATTTGACCGGATTGAATTCATCGACCTTCGACTGCAATTTTTAATACAAAATTCCCGACTGGAAGCGTTGGAAAAAAGACAGGCTTTAATGGAAAAAGGAGCTCCGCCCGAAGAACTGGAAAAGCTTCAGCGGGAAACGCAGGCCCGGCAGGAAGAGTTAAAAGACGTCCGCAAATTCATCCATTATTGCAATCAACCCAGCGAGTTTCTGGCGGATGAAGCGGTGGAACGTTTGCAGGAAATCGCCAAAAAAATCTACACGGATATCGATGGAAATCCCTGTAACTATTTACAGGAAGACGAGGTTAAAAATCTTTCCATCCGCAAAGGGAGTATCACGGAAGAGGAAAGAACTATCATGCAAAATCACGCTTCCATTACTCTGCGCATGTTGAATCAAATCCCTTTCACAAAAAAGCTGAAAAATATTCCCAACTTCGCCGGGGCCCATCACGAATGCATTAATGGGAAAGGTTACCCGCTAGGGCTGAAGGACGAGGAGATACCGTTTGAGGGAAGATTGATGGCGGTGACGGATATTGCGGAAGCTCTGACGGCTTCCGACCGGCCCTACAAAAAGGCCATGCCTCTGGACAACGTTTACAGGATTTTAACGGCGATGGCCAATAACAACGAGTTGGACGCCGACATGGTGGATTTGTTTATCAAGCAGAACGTATATGATCGTTACCTGGAGGAACACGAAGACAAATAGCCGAACGGGATAGGCGATCTCTTCTGAATCGGCGCCGACGCTATCGATTTCCACCCACTGTCAAACAAATTCAAACCCAACAATTACTCTCAAACACCTAGCATCCCCTGTATAAGACGCGCCTATCTGCCCCGGCGCCTAGCCGCCAGGCAAGCGCCTGGAGGCAATATTGGCGAATGGATGATCTCTTCCAAATCGCCAACAGTACTGTCGATTACCCACTGGCAAAAAGATTGAAACACTGAGTCCAACGTCACGCTGGCTCGCCTGGCCCTGGCGTTATTTTTTCTTGGGAATATACTTGCCTGTCCGCATATAATTGTCGTTCATTTTTACATGCTCGTCGATTTGGACGTCGGCGCTTTTCGATTCCGCCGACGCGTTGTCCTCGAAACTTTGCATGGCTTGTTTTTTGCTTTTTCCGGATAATAAAACGGTTCGATTTTTTCGGTTTCCAACCTTTTTAACATTTTGGTCGGCCTTTAATTTTTTCAAATCCCGATGCGATATGCCTATTATCATTATTGCCGACGCCTCGTCGTTGATTGTTTATATTTATAAACACTCATTATTATAAATCAAAGCCGAATAAATTCATATCAATTGCGACCATGACTCCACAAGATATCCAAAGTTTACTTGACCGGGAAAACCTTGCCGAAGGCGAGTTCAAGGCCGCCGTTCGAGAATTCGATCATTTCGATATCGCCCGGCTTTTGCACCAGCTCAAGCCCGAAGAAAAGATTAGGATTTTTCAGGCGCTGGAGAGCAATGAAGAGCGCGAAGAACTTCTCTACGAAACCGACAAGGACAGCCGAAATGAACTGATCGAAACGCTGGACAAGGATTATGTGGCAAAACTTCTTGCGGACATGGAGGAGGACGAGGCCACCGATATTCTTCAGGAACAGGACGAGGAAGTCCAAAAAGAAATCCTGGAGGAAATGGATCCTCATGAAGCCGACGCGCTTAAAAACCTGGTCCGCTTCGACGAGGAAACGGCCGGGGGAATGATGACTCCGGAGTTCCTCCAGGTTTCTCCCGACCACACCGCAGCCGGAATTTTAATGCGGCTTAAAAAAGATCCCAACAAGGATCCTATCTCATATTTTTACGTTCTGGACCCTCAGAACCGATTGATGGGATTTTTTAAATTACGCGATTTGTTAAGGATTTCGCCCAACGCCCGGGCCAAGTATTTTATCCGGCAGGAAACCCCAAAAGTTTTATTAGACGACTCCTGCGACAAGGTGGCGGAGATCATGGACGACGAGCAAATGAGCAGTCTCCCTGTGGTGGATGAAAACAACGTGATGCACGGAATCGTCACTTTCGACGACGTGATTCGGACCATGGAGGATTTGGCCAGCGACGATATTTACACGATGGTGGGAACCCCGAAGGTGGACCCGTTTGCCCAGCGGCCCATGAAAAAGATTTGTGCGCGCCTGCCCTGGCTGGTTCCAACTTTTATTGGCGGCATTGCCAGCGTATTTATTCTCCGCTGGTTTGAATCCAGCATGACGGCATTTGGAACGGTGATTTTTTTCGTTCCCTTTGTTTTGGGGCTGGCGGGGAACATAGGGATTCAATGCGCGACCGTCATTGTCCGGGGCCTGGCCACCGGGGACATTCAAATGGAAAACATCAAGGGAGTTGTGGCCAGCGAAATTCTGGTGGGTTGCGCCAATGGCGCCATATTCGCCGTGCTCTGCGGCGGCCTCATCGCGCTAATTGCCGCTCCGGTTTTAAACGCCTCGCCGACACTGGGATACGCCGTGGGCGGGGGAATCATCATGGCGGTCTCTTCCACCGCAATTTTGGGTTCCCTGATACCCTTCGGATTCCTCCGCTTGAATATCGATCCCGCCATCAGCGCCGGTCCCGTCGTAACTGTCATCAACGATATCTTGGGGCTTATCAGTTACCTGGCCGTGGCAATGTTCGCCTATTCCTATCTATAAAAAATCAGTCCTCTTCGGGCAACTCTTCTAACTCCATTATGGGAGTGTTAACCTCGATGTACTCGCCCTCTCCAACATAAAATTCCTTCACGCGACCGTCGTACTCGGAAACCAGAGTGAAATAACCCTCGGAAGTGATTTCCGCCACCGGACTGCCTTTCTTCACCTTGTCGCCCTGCCGCACTAAAAATTTATCCACTTTGCCGGAAGTCATGGTTTTGTACATTGGACACATCAAGATATATAACGGCATTCAATCCTCCAAAAATTTATAAAGCTTTTCCTCAGTATCAACCAATAACCTTTTATGAGTATAATGTTCTTCCAATCAACCAATCGAACCTAAAGAGCCCCATGAGCCAATCAATTAAATTAAACGTCGGCGACTCCCTGCATGATCCCATGTCCGGGAACAACGGGGAAATCATAAAAGTCGAGGACAACGTTTCCGGTAAACTGGTCTTCATTCGTTGGACAGTGGAAGACCATTTGTCCCACAACACGGAACATTTTTATTCCAAGATCGTCAAAAGCGTAAAGAAAGGGGAAATCGAACACAGCCCCAGGAACCCGTCCTAACGACTCGAAGAACTCCGGGAACGGAACCAGGCCGTCAAAATTGCGGTGGGTTTATTGTTTATAAACCGTGTGGGAAGGCCGCCCGGCGAGAATGTTTTCCTTACCCCAATTCGTAACGCCCCGAAATTTATCAGATTGAATAAAGCCGTTGAAGGCCTCCTCAGAACTCCAGTCGGACACGATCAAATAAGATTGCAAATCGTCGACGTCTTTAAACAAATTGGTTTTGGAATGTCCTTCCATTTCAGCCATGACCTCTAAAACCGAGCGAAAGGCTTTCTCGAAGGTTTCTTCTTTCCCCGGCAACACTTTGTAATTCATTCCTATGGTGACCATTTTTTCTCCTCAGTAATTAGCATTAATTATGTCCATTCTGCGCCAGCCAGGCAACGCCCGGTAGAAGGGTTTGAGATGCAAACTCATCATACCCTGTCGCTTTCCTGTAAAGTAGCGCCTATTGAGTCCAGCGTCACGCCCCTGCCCATTGTATATCGCTCAAATGATCCCGAGGGTTCAAGCGCAATTCTTTCAAATCAAATCGGCGCCTGAGTTGATTTATGTTTTCTTTTTTGTGCCCAGTATAAATAGAAATCTCCCGCGAAGGAACATCGAAAACGGCTCGCAAAGGGATTGTGGAAAACCGGGACAGTAGCCCCGCCATTTTATCCAGACAAATCCTGCATTCAACAAGATACTTTAAAGCGGGATGATAAGGCCCCGCCACAATATTTTCTACCAACAAAGGCTCGGAGGGCAAGCCCAGACGGATAACGGAAATTCCGGACGCCTTGAAACGGACCAACGCTTGCTTGCAGTTCTGAATCGTCTCCTCAAGTTCCCAGGGTTTGTAGCGCCCTTCCTTATACATCGTATGCAAAGCAGTATCCTTGATGACCAGCGTGGGATAAATCCGGACAAAATCCGGCGCGAACCCGATCGTATCTTCAACCGATCGCAAAAATGTTTCCGCCGTGTCGCCTGGAAGACCCGCCATTAACTGCAACCCTAAATGGAAACCCTTTTCCCGGATCAAACTCACCGCCCTGCGAAATCCGGATAACGACCCGTCCCGCCCCGAGCGTTTAAGAACCGTTTCGTCTGTCGACTGAATTCCTAGTTCAATAGTTTTCACGGAAAATTCTTCCAGCAAGTCCAGCCCCTCCCGATTTATGAAATCAGGATGCGTGGACAAGCGAATTGAATGGATGTCTCCCGATTTGATCCAGGGCTGTACCAGGGATAGTAGAAACCGCTGGCGGGACTCCGCCATCCCTGTAAAGGTGCCGCCATAGAAAGCCGCCTCCTGGATGGTAAAACTTCCAGGCTTCATCGAATTCAAATAGGCCTGAATAGTTTGCTCGACCCGCTCCTTATCGGCTCGCTCGCGAATACCCGCAATATTATTCTGATCGCAGTAGACGCAACGATACGGGCACGCTTCGTGAGGAATGAAAATGGGAACGATCAGTCTTTTGGAGGGCACGGCCGGGCACAAAATCAGGGGGTGAAATTTTCCATGGCCTTTTTAGCCGCGGCCTGTTCGGCTTCTTTTTTGCTCTTGCCGGAACCCGTTCCATGGATTTGACTTTTTACCGTCACGGAGACTTCGAATATTTTTTCGTGGTCGGGTCCGGATTCTTTTACAACCTTGTAACTGGGAATGCAGACGAATTTGTTTTGCGTATATTCTTGGAGATCGCTCTTGAAATCATGGAATACACAATTATCGGCCACCTTTTCGATCTCTTCGCGCAACAGCGGAAGCAGAGCGTCTGAAACTTTTTCCAGATTGCCGTCCAGATACATCGCCCCGACGAGGGCTTCAAAACCATTAGCCAAAAGCGAGCTTTTATTTTTACCTCCGGAAAGTTCCTCGCCCTTTCCGAGATAAAGATAATCGCCCAGATTGATTTTCCGTGCCAGATTGGCCAGACAGGTTTCGTTGACCACGGAGGCCCGGATTTTCGACAAAGCTCCTTCGCTGTAATCGTCGTACTTATTTATCATATAATCGCTAACGATCAGGTCCAGCACGGAGTCGCCCAGAAACTCAAACCTCTCGTTGTGCTTCAGCTCTTCGGAGTTTTCGTTGACGTAGGATTTGTGGGTGAGGGCTTTAACAAGCAAGGGCAGGCGCCGAAACTGATACTTCAGAGCCGATTGCAACTCCGCCAATCCCTGCTTGCGCGCGTCGGATAGCATCGAAATATTAGGAGGATTTTAGTTTAAAGCCTGTCGGACAATCAGAACCGCGTTGGTTCCGCCGAACCCAAAAGAATTGGACATTACGACCTTAACTTTTTTCTCGCGGGAGGCGTTGGGAACATAATCCAGATCGCAAACAGGATCGGGCGTCGTGTAATTGATAGTGGGGGGAACCACTCCGCGGTCGAGAGCCAAAAGGGAGAAAATGGCCTCGATTCCGCCCGCCGCGCCTAATAAATGACCGGTCATGGATTTGGTGGAACTGACCCATACTTTCTTAGCGTGGTCGTTAAAAACTTTTTTAATTGCCATGGTCTCCGTAGCGTCCGCCGCCGTGGACGTTCCGTGGGCGTTGATATAATCCACCTCGTCCTTGTTGATCTTCGCGCTTTTTAGGGCCAGCTCCATGCAACGGGCGGCCCCTTCCCCGTTGGGAGACGTCGCCGTCATATGGTGCGCGTCGCTGTTCAATCCGTACCCGATTATTTCGCCGTAAATATGGGCGCCGCGTTTTTTGGCTTTTTCATATTCCTCAAGGATCAACACGCCGCAACCTTCGCCCATGACAAAACCGTCGCGGTCTTTGTCAAAGGGACGACTGGCCCCCTTTGGGTCGTCGTTCCGCGTGGAAAGCGCCTTGGCGGCGGCAAACCCTCCAATGCCCAGTTCGGTGATAACAGATTCAGAGCCGCCGGCAATCATGACGTCCGCCTCGCTGCTACGGATGAGTTTAGCGGCGTCGCCGATGGCGTGAGTTCCTGTGGCGCAAGCTGTGACCACACAAGTGTTTGGTCCCTTGGCGCCAAAGGTGATGGAGACCTGGCCGGACGCCATATTGGCGATCAGCATCGGAATAAAAAACGGGGTGATTTTTCGCGGGCCTTTTTCAATATAATTATAAAAGGTCTTCTCCAAGGCGGGCAGGCCGCCAAGGCCCACGCCAATAAGGACGCCCACCCGATCGGCGTTTTCGTCGTTAATTTCAAATCCGGCGTCCTTCAGCGCCATGCGGGCGCAGGCGATGGAATAGTGGATGAACACGTCCATTTTCTTGATTTCCTTGTGTTCAACATGGTCTTTGGGATTGAACCCCTTGACCTCTCCGGCAATTCGAACGGGAAATTTTTCCGCGTTAAACTTGCTTATGTAATCAATACCGGATTTGCCTTCGCACAGGGCTTTCCAATTTTCGTCCACTCCCATCCCAAGCGGAGTGATCAAACCCAAACCGGTAACAACGACGCGCCTCTCCATATTCCTAGCCTGAAAAATATTAATTAGTATTGTTTTGAATATGCCCGATAGCATCTCCAACGGTGGCGATTTTTTCGGCCATTTCGTCCGGAATTTCTATATCAAACTCTTCTTCCAGAGCCATGACCAATTCTACCGTGTCCAAAGAATCGGCTCCCAAATCTTCTACAAACTTAGCGGCGGGGACAACCTGCTTCTCATCGACGCCCAGTTGATCCACAATAATGTCCGTTACTTTCTTTTCAATTGACGACATTTACACATACTCCTTTAAGAATTTACATTAGCATTCCACCGTTTATATTCAGAACCTGGCCGGTGATATAACTCGCTCGACACGACGCCAGGAATAAGACTCCATCCGCAACATCCTGGGAACTGCCCAGTTTTCCAAGGGGAATTTTACCCATCAAACCTTCCCTGATTTTTTCGTTCAAACCGCCTGTCATATCCGTTTCAATGAACCCCGGGGCGATGGCATTCACCCTGATACCTCTAGGCGCCGCTTCCTGCGCCATGGTCTTGGTCAGCCCAATCAAGGCCGATTTGGACGCCGTGTAATTAGCCTGACCCGCGTTGCCTGCCTGGCCAACAATGGAACTGATATTTATAATGTTGCCGCTTTTTTGCTTCATCATCTGCTTGACGGCCAATTGGGAACAAAGAAAAGCCCCTTTTAAATTGACCTCCAGCACCCGGTCCCAGTCTTCTTCCTTCATACGGATCATCAAACCGTCTTTGGTTATGCCCGCATTATTGACCAGAATATCTAGTCTGCCTGCCTCGCCGATTATCCGGTCAAACGCGTTTTGAATATCCTCCTTGTTGGAGACGTCCAGTTGAATAGGGGAAGCTTTGCCGCCATTATCGCAAATGGCTTGGGCGGTTTCCTCCGCGGTTTCCAAGTTCGTTCCGCCCAGGTAAACATGAGCGCCCGCAGACGCAAGCGTCGCCGAAATTGCTTTACCAATCCCTCTTCCGCCGCCGGTCACCAGCGCTGTCTGATTTTCCAGGTTCATAAAAATTGCGCCGGGCCTTTTAAGCCAGAGATTTTAATTCGCTTATCGTTTTAGCCAAAGACTCAGGATCGCTCACTTGAAAACATGGAATTTGCTTGGCAAATCGCCGCATCAATCCGGAAAGAACTCTTCCGGGTCCAATTTCAACCACAGCCTGAATCCCGTCGTCCACCAGATACTGCATCGTTTCTACCCATCGAACCGGAGAACAAACCTGCTTTACCAAGGCGTCTCTCGCCTCGGCTCCCGACGATATAGCCTTGGCGCCGACATTGGTAACGACCGGAATAGAGAGGTCTTGAAAATCAGTTTTTTCAAGTTCGACTTGAAGCTTTTGCTCCGCTGTTTTCATCAAGGAACAATGAAACGGGGCGCTGACGGGAAGAACAACGGTCTTTTTGGCCCCCAGGCGTTTGGCTTCCTCCACAACGGATTCCACGGCCTGTCGATGACCTGCGACCACGGTTTGCACTGGACTGTTCATATTTGCGGGGGACGCCAGGTTATCCGCATTTGAAAACCCGTCGCAGATTTCCTGAACGGTTTTTAAAGGTAGGCCCACAATGGCCGCCATGCCGCCAAGCCCCACGGGAACGGCTTCCTGCATGAATTTCCCCCGTTTATGAACCACCCGCACGGCGTCCAAAAAACCCAAAGCTCCCGCCGCTACCAGAGCAGAGTATTCTCCCAGACTATGACCGGCGGCCACACGGGATTCTATACCATTTTCCTTTAACGTATTCAAGGCCATTATACTGTGAACGAGGATGGCTGGCTGAGTGTTTTCCGTCAGATTCAATTCGGCTTCCGGCCCTTTCAGACACAATGCCGCGAGGTCCTTGCCAATGGCTTCCCCCGCTCGATCAAGCATCTCCCTGGCTTCGGAATTCGACGAGTAAAATTCCTCGCCCATGCCGACAAATTGCGAGCCCTGGCCGGGGAAAAGAAATGCAATATCTACCATCGGATGGCCGCCGCTCCCCAGGTCAACCCGGCGCCCAGTCCGGTGATTAAAATCAGATCGCCGTCCTTGACCCTGCCTTCCTCTCTGGATTCGTGCAAAGCGATGGGAATAGCGGCGCCGGCGGTGTTGCCGTAGCGGTTGATATTCACAAAAGTTTTTTCCAGCGGCAGTCCCAAATGTTTAGCCACAGAATCTATAATACGTTTGTTGGCCTGGTGGGGGACCATCAGGCTGATATCCTCCTTGGCCAACCCGTTGAACTCCAGGGCCTCGATCGCCGCCTCGGTCATCCGTTTGACGGCCGATTTAAACGTCGCCCCGCCCGCCATTTTCAAAGTGTATTGCTTTTGCTCCGCCGCCAGAGGAGAAATCGGCTCTCGCCCAATTCCGCCAGGAACGCATAGCATCTCCGCCTTGGAGCCGTCGGAATGAATATGAGTCGACAACACGCCTTTCGGGGTCTCGGTCTCTGTTCTTTTCAATATTGCGGCGCCCGCGCCATCGCCGAATAAAATACAGGTGGACCGGTCCTCCCAGTCCATTATCCTGGAATTCACTTCGCTCCCCACAACGAGGATAGTTTCAAGCCGCCCGCTTTTTATGTATTGCTCGGCGATGGACAATCCATAAATAAACCCGGAACAAACCGCCGATATATCGTACGCCGCCGCATTGACCGCGCCAAGCTCCTTTTGCACAAAGCAACCGGTGGAGGGATACAAAATATCCGGCGTGGAGGTGCAAACGATGATCATGTCCAATTGTCCGGCGACGACGTCGGCTTCCTTCATTGCCTGAAGCGAAGCTTTTGCCGCCAGGGTTGAGGAACTTTCGTTCTTTGCCGCGATGCGCCTTTCCTCTATGCCGGTTCGAGCACGAATCCACTCGTCGGAGGTATCCAGAGTTTTTTCCAGATCCTTGTTGGTGAGGATTTTTTCAGGAAGGTAGGCTCCGGTTCCCACAATCTGAGCTGAAAATGGCGAGCGATGGGTCATTTAAGGCGGGTTTATTTATCAGGTTGTTCGTTTTTTTCGACTTCTTCGACTATTTTTTCTTCTTCCGGAACCGGCTCAACTTGTTCTTCTGAATTTTCTGCGGCAGGTCCATCCCCGTTTTGATCGTTTTTAGAGTGGAAGGCTATGTCCTTAATGTGCTTCCAAAAAGTGCCTTTGGCCCAGACCCCGATATCTTTCAAATTGGTTTCGATATCTTCCTGGATATGCTGATTGACATTTTTATCCACCATCTCACGCGCCCGGTTGATGGCATTTTTGAGGGCTTTTGGGGAAGAACGTCCGTGGGCGATGATGCAAACACCGTTAACCCCCAGCAAGGGAGCGCCCCCGGTCTCCGAATAATCAACGGCCTTTTTCTTTTTATCCAAATGGGGTTTGATTAACAGGTAACCCAGTTTGCTGAGCCAACTGGCGTTGAACACGTCCTTTAAAAGCTGGCCGATCATTTCCGCCATGCTTTGACTGATTTTCAGAGCGATGTTTCCGGTAAAACCGTCGCAAACGATAACGTCTGCCTGGCCGCTGTAAACGCCTTTGGCTTCCACATTGCCAATGAAATTGATATGGCAACTCTTCAGCATCTTAAAAACGTTTTTGGTCATTTCATTTCCCTTCACGTCCTCTTCGCCAATACTCAGAAGACCCACCCGGGGATTTTCCAGTCCCAAAACATATTTGGCCATCACGTGTCCCATAATGCCAAACTCAAAAAGTTGGTTGGCTTTACAGTCGACATTGGCTCCGCCGTCCAAAAGCAGGGCGGCTCCGTCCAGCGTGGGAAGCTGCACCGCAATGCAGGGGCGGTCCACGCCTTTCATGGTGCGGAGCAAAACCGATGAATAAGCCAGAACGGCTCCGGTGTTGCCTGCGCTCACAAAGGCGTCGGCGTCGCCGCGTTTGATCAAATCGACCCCAATTCGCATGGAGGATTTTCTCTTGGAACGCAAAACCTTGGCGGGCAAATCGTCCATTTCCACGACTTCGTCGGCGTGCTCCACGCGGATGGGCAAGTTAGCGGCGTCCTCGAATTTATCCAGCTCCGCCTGCACCTGGCTGGTTATACCCGTCAGAATAATTTCCACCCCGGGGTATTCCCGGACCGCTAAAACAGCGCCTTCGACAATGGCGGAAGGAGCGTTGTCTCCCCCCATGGCGTCTACGACGATTTTCATGAAGCGCTAACTCCCTTTGCCATCACAAGCTCGCTATCTGATGGGCCGGACTGAATACTAAACCTCCTCGACTTCAACAATCTGTCTTCCGTTATAAACGCCTTCCGGAGACATATGATGAGGTCTGCGCGTTTCTCCGGTTTCCGGGTCGACGGTAAAGGTGGGAACCTTCAGTTTGTCGTGAGACCTTCTATTCTTTTTCCTTGAACGGGACGTCCTTTTCTTTGGAACGGCCATGGCTCCTCCTAATATGAAAAATTATTTCAGTTTGTCCTTCAACTTCATTAATACCTCAAGCCGCGGATCGACGGCCTGATTTTTATCGCAATCACAACTTCCAAGGTTCAAGTTGGCGCCGCAATGCTGGCACAACCCCCGGCAATTGTCATCGCAAAGGCAAACCGTCGGCAGGTTCAACACGATATGATCGTGAATCGCCTGAGTCAAATCTACCTGATGTTTGGATTTCCCGGAAGTTCCCGAATTTTCCGAATAAGATTCCGCGTCAATGTCGGACGCCTGCAATTCCACCTCCATCTTCCCTTTTGGAGATTCCGTTCCTGAAGTAAACCGGGCCGAAACCTTACATTGCAGGGGAAAACGGGTGGATTCCAAACAACGGACGCAATTCAGATTGAGAGCGCAAACGATCCGCCCGGACAAATAAACATCCTTCTGGACCTTTTTTAAAGTCCCCTCAACATGAACATCATCGCAGAGAGCGCAATCGGGCTGGTTTAAATCAAAATGGCTCCGTTGTTGGACCGTGGAAAACTCCAGGCCCTCCAGGGGGATATCGTCAATTTCAAAGACCAGACCAGACATTATTACGGAAGCCTACGACCCCAATAAGCCACTGATGTTGGGATTCTTATGCCGAGATGATAAGGGATGAATTTACCTGTAATCACCAGACCAGTCAAGAAAAAACATTCGATTTTGGACGGGTTTTCAGGCTCGAGGGTGGTATTGGTCGTGGATTTCGCGCATTCGCTCCTGGAGGATGTGTGTATAAATCTGCGTGGTGGAAATATCCGCGTGCCCCAGCATTTGCTGAACCGACCGTAAATCGGCGCCGCCTTCCAGTAAATGCGTGGCGAAAGCGTGCCGGAGCGTATGGGGAGAAACCTGTGTTTTGATCCCGGCTTTCAGGGCGTATCCCTTTATTATTTCCCAGAAGGCCTGGCGCGACATTTTCTTTCCCAGACGGGTAACGAACAACTCTCGGGCCGTCCGTCCTTTTAAAATAACGGGACGAGCTTTGACAACATAATCCTCTATCGCCTCGCGCGCCGTTTCGCCCAACGGCACCGCCCTTTCCTTCCCGCCCTTGCCAAGAGAACGCAGGTAGCCCGCCTGCAGGTTCAAGTCGCCGAGTGTTAAATTAACCAATTCGGAAACCCGCAAGCCTGCGGCATACAGCGTCTCCAGCATGGCTTTATCGCGTAAGCCGCGCGGCTGGGATAGATCTGGGGCGCTTAAAATGGCGTCCACTTCTTCGCAAGACAAGGTATCGGGAAGCTTTCTCCATTTCCTCGGGGTTTCGAGATTCTCCACGGGGCTGGCTTCTAATTGCTTTTCATCAACCAAAAACCGGAAAAAAGCTTTAAGAGAAGACATGCAACGTGCAATGGACGCGGAGGACAACCCTCGTTCGCGAAGCTTTAAAAAATAATTACGGACATGATCTGTTTTGATTTCGGAAAAAGACGTCGCTTGAACGACGGACAAAAACCCAGCTACGTCTCGGACATAACTTTTTTGAGTGTTTGGAGAATGCCTTTTTTCGATCAATAAAAAATCGGCAAACTGAGGCAAAAAAGTTTTCATATAGTAACCTTATAATAATCAAATAGTTATGATCAAGCTTTTATTTCCTTAGTTTTATTATTACTTAAAGCAAGCGCTTTTAAAGGATATTGGGGCTGTTTGTAGATTAAACCAAAATGAGGTACAATCACGCGCCTTATTGCCAAAATTATCCCTCTGCGACTGAGGGAGAGCGAATGGAGAAATATGGAACGCATTACATTGGTCCAGCATTTGCGCCGTCAGGAAATGAAAATCCAAGGGGCGTCCGGCGAATTCACCACCTTGATGAATGAAATCGTGGTGGCCTCCAAAATCATTTCCGCCGCAGTCAATAAAGCTGGAATCGGTGAGGATATCCTTGGGCTTACTGGAAAAACCAACGTGCAAGGGGAAGAGGTTCAGAAACTGGACGAATACGCCAACCGGACTTTTATCAAAATTATCGGCCAGTCGGGACATGTGTGCGCCATAGCCTCCGAGGAAGACCCCGAACCCATTTTGATCGCCACCCAGGACGGAGGGGGAAAATACATTTTCATGATGGATCCCCTGGACGGCTCTTCCAACATCGACGTCAATGTCAGCATCGGGACCATTTTTTCCATTTACCGAAAAAAGAGCAAAGGCGCCATGGCTTTGGATGAGGACCTGTTACAACGCGGAGACCAACAGGTGGCGGCGGGTTATATCATTTACGGGTCCAGCACCATGTTTGTCTACACAGTCGGAGAAAGCGTTTTTGGATTTACGCTGGACCCGGAACTGGGGGAATTTTTTCTTTCCCACGACGACATGAAAATCCCGGAAACGGGGAACATCTACAGCGTCAACGAGGGAAACCGGTGTCATTGGAGCGACGGCCAAAAGCAAGTCGCCGAATATTTTAAAGAGACGGACCCCGAAACAAAGCGGCCTTACGGATTGCGGTATATCGGCTCACTGGTCTCGGATTTCCATCGCACTCTGTTAAAAGGCGGAATTTTCTTTTACCCCCAGGACGCTAAGAGCCCGGACGGAAAGTTGAGGTTTTCCTACGAAGCGGCGCCCTTGAGTTTTATTGTAGAAAATGCCGGCGGTAGGGCCAGCACTGGCGATCAAAGAATCCTCAACATCCAGCCCACGCAAATCCATCAAAGAGTTCCCTTGTACATCGGCAGTAAAAAAGACGTCAAGGTCGCAGAAGAAATTCTTAAAAAACATTCTTAAGGGCGCCTCTAAAAATCAATCCTGACTGTAAACGCCGGTATAGCATATTGGTTTGCAAACTTACCAAGGCTTGTACGTTACCCGTATTAGTATGCGCCAACCGCCTCCAGGCGCTTGCCTGGCCGACAGTCTTCTTTTCCGGTTAATCCGTTATGAGAATTAAAAGCATTCGCGGCGTTAAGGACATTCTTCCCGACGAAATTGCCAAATGGCAATGGACGGAGGATTGGGCCCGAAAAATTTTCCGGCGCTATGGATTCAAGGAAATCCGGATTCCCATTTTTGAGGACTCGCGATTGTTCTCTCGCGGACTGGGTGAAACGACGGACGTCGTGGAAAAAGAAATGTATACCTTCGCCGATCGTAGCGGCGATTCCCTTACCCTTAGGCCCGAGGGCACTGCCTCGGTGGTTCGCTCTTATGTGGAGCATAAGATGCACCATCCGCCTTCGGTGGTAAAGCTGTACTACATGGGTCCCATGTTTCGATACGAAAGGCCGCAGGCGGGCCGGTTCCGGCAGTTTTATCAAATTGGCGTCGAGGCCATGGGTTCCGCAAGCCCCACAGTGGACGCAGAGGTGATGTGTATGCTGGTGGACTTTTTTAAAACTTTGGGCTTGCCCGACGTGGAACTGCAAATCAACAGTCTGGGCGACAAGGAGAGCCGGCCTCAATATCGTAAAATCCTGCAAAATGCTATCGAGCCGCATCTAAATAACCTCTGCGCAAACTGCAACCAACGTTACGAGAAAAATCCTCTCAGGGTTTTGGATTGCAAGGAGGCGCAATGCAAGGAGATTGCGCGCGACCTGCCGAAAACGGTGGAACACCTGAACCCCGAAAGCCGGGAACATTTTGAAGAAGTTCAAACACTCTTGAAAGCGGCGGGCATTTCATTCGCGATTAATCCCCTTATGGTTCGCGGGCTAGATTATTATTCGCGCACTACATTTGAAATAACCTCTTCGGAACTCGGCGCGCAAAATGCCCTTTGCGGCGGCGGACGTTATGATTATCTTGTTGAAACTTTCGACGGACCTCCCACGCCTTGCTTCGGTTTTGCATTGGGAATGGAACGCCTGGTTTCGGTAATCAAACCCGGCCTGGATTTGGAAACCGCCGATCGCCCGGACCTGTACATTGTCAGCCTGGGAGACAAGGCACGTCAGGCTTCCTTCAACATCGCGGGAGAGCTCCGCTCCAAGGGGCTGATTGTAGAAAGAGACTACGACGGTTCGAGTTTAAAAAGCCAGATGCGAAAGGCCAATCAGAAGAACTGTCGCTTCGCCCTGATCATCGGAGACAACGAACTGGAATCCGGAAAACTGGTTTTAAAAAATATGGTCGAGAGCGAACAAACAGAAATCCCACTCGATTCCTTCTCGGATGAAATACTAAAAATCGCGGTCCCCGCTTCCTGAATATTGACGAGGATGCAGGCAAATGTTACATTCACGTTAGTTCAAAACTTTCGAGCTTTTCGCCATGTCCAGCAAAGAACAACAAGTCCTTGAAGATTTTATTTCCCAGAATAATTTAAAAATCACGCGTCAAAGGCGGGTCGTTCTAAACGCTTTTTTGGAAAACGAAGAACACGTCAGCGCCGAGGATCTGCACCGGATCGTAAAAGAAAAAGAATCGAATATTGGCCTTGCCACGGTGTACAGGACCCTAAGCCTGCTGACCCAGAGCGGCCTGGCGGTTGAGCTTGATTTTGGCGACGGCCAAAAGCGCTACGAGCATAATTATATGCACAGCCATCACGATCACATGATCTGCACCGAATGCGGAAAAATCATCGAGTTCAACCATCCTCTGATCGAAAAGTTCCAGGAAGAAGTCGCTCGGCGCAACGGCTTCACAATCACCTCGCACAAACTGGATATGTTCGGCCTTTGCGCGGATTGCAAGTAAACGATTTTGGCCCTCTAGCGCGTTTCCTTTTCCCCTCCAATGTTTAACGACTTCCGCGCCCTCCCGCGCTCCAAAGAAACTCTCGCCGTTTTATTCTGGGCTTTCTTTTGCCTGTTGGCATTCAGCTATCGCCTAGGCGAAATACCGCCTTATCACACGGACGAAAGTTACTACATTGAATCGGTAAAGACCATGGTCGCCTCCGGCGACTACGTCACTCCCGTTTACCACGAGAAAAAACGCTTTGCCAAACCCATATTGATTTACTGGGCGATGGCTGTTCCCTACAAAATTTTTGGCTTCAGTCTGACTGCAGCGCGTAGCGTCTCCGTGTTTTTTGGGGCCGCCTGCGTCTGGCTGATTTACTATCTTGCGCGCCGCCTGTTCGGTCCTGTCGCCGCCTGGAATGCCGCCTTGATCCTTCCCGGTTTTTATATCCACATCCTGGTGACGCGCTGGGCCACCACCGATATGGCGATGAATTTTTTTATCCTGCTCGCAATCTACTTTTTCGTTCGCGGGTTCCAGGAAGAAAACGAACGGCTCTGGTGTTACAGGCTTTTTTATCTGTCCATGGGGCTTGGCTTTCTTACCAAGGGACCGCCCGCCCTTTTAATCCCCTGCCTGGCTATAACAGTCGCCGGTTTGTTGACTCGAGAAAAGATCTCAATAAAAAGTTTGCGGCTTTGGAGCGGCGGCGCCATTGTCCTGGCGGTCAACTTACCCTGGTTCTCCGCCATGTTCATGTTGCACGGCGAGGAATACCGATCCCATCTCTGGGGCGCTGAAATGCGAGACCGCCTGATAAACAACGCAGAGCTTAGTTTCTATTTTGTATGGGTGAGCATCCGCTATTACCTGCCCTGGTCCCTGTTTTTTATCTCGGCGCTGGGAGTCTATTTTGGTTTTATAAGAACCGGCTCGGCGGAACCTCAAAATTTGAAAATGATAATGTGGAACCGGGTGAAAAACCGTTTTCAGGGTTTGCGCGAAAAGGAGAACCTGCCGCTTTTATTCTGCATTTCCTGGTTTGCGTCCTGCTTGATTCTGTTCACCCTCTTAAAAATTCAGCACAGCCGGTACATGTTGCCCGCCTCTCCGGCCATGGCAATGATCATTGGCTGTTTCCTGAATCAACGGTTGCGCCGCGAAAATTTCCATCGATTATGGATCAAAATTCCGTTTTATTTTTCCGTCGGACTGTACTTTTTGATCGGAACCGGAGTCGCCGTCGGACTGTTCCTGTACAGTTCCATTTCTCCGCCTCCATTCCGGTTAACGCTTCTGCCCCTCGTTATATTTTTAGGCGCAGGTTCCTGCGTTTTGTTCTACATTAGAAAGCAGAGCGGGCTTATGATCGCGGGCCTGGCCGTCACCCAACTGGTTTTTCTGGCGAGCTTGACCGGAGATATCATTCCTCACTTCAATCAACACTCCATGAAAAACATCGCCGGTGAAATTCGAGAAACTGGCAACAGGGACGAACGCGTCGCTTTGTTCAATCTCGATAATTATCGCGCCAAACTGGAAGTGTTGACCGCGCATGCAACCTACCAGGTCAACGACCCGGATCAATTAAGACGCTTCGCCTCGTCCGGGGGAAAAGTCTATTTGGTCATGAGAGAAACCGATTGGAAGGGCGAGTTCCAACAAGAGGGATGGGTTCTTGCGAAAAAGGAGGACTTGTGGAAAAAAATTCGCTGGGACGCAAAGACCCTGAAAGCGATCCAACAAAATGGGTTGGCTGAAACTCTTGAAGAATACAGGGAGGACGCCGTCTTGTTAACCGGCGGCGGGCTTTGATGAAGATTCGGCAGTCCCTTTCGCCTTTATAGACTGGGCGCAACGAAAGCCGATGTAGTTATAAACCTCGTTTGGAATACTGCCGAACAAGGTGATTTTTGTATAGACCCTGTTCTTGGGATTCAACCAGGTACGATTGGAGCTTCTCAGTGCGCCCGCCGAGGAAATGAACGAACCGCCGCGAATGACCTTGTATTCTCCCTTTTCCGGTCCGCTAGGATTGTCGCGGGTCCAGGCCGAGAGGTGCGGCGCATACCAGTCATCCACCCACTCCCACACATTACCCGCCATGTCGTACAACCCATAACGGTTGGGCGTTTTTTGCCCTACGGGGTGAGTCTGCTTGTCCGAATTATCTTCAAACCAGGCAAACCGGTCGTCCATCAGATTTCCCCAATAATACCGGGTTTCTGACCTGCCGCGCACGGCATATTCCCACTCCGCCTCGGTCGGCAGACGGCACTGACCTTCCGTTTTGGCGATGAATTCCTTGATATCAAAATAACTCACCTGCTCTACCGGGAAGTCGGGTCCGACAAATTTGGCCGGATTGTATTCCATAACTTTTTCCCAACGCGCCTGGGTGACTTCATACTTGTCCAGATAAAAATCCCTGACGCAAACCTCGTGTTCCGGCTGTTCATCCACCTGGGCGTTATCATTACCCATATAGTAACAACCGCCCTTAATGAAGACCATCCCATCGGGAGCCTGGTCCGCCATTTTTTGATCTTCCTCGGACAGTTTAATGGGTTCCAGGGTCGCCGGACCCTTTTGGCCGGATAAATCGGGAGGCGATAGATCTTGTTTTTGCGGCACCAGCGGAGACGACTCGACGGGCTTTTCCGCTTGCTGGTCCTCGCTTTGCGAGCAACCAGAGAAAAACGCCAGAAAAATCCCCAAAATCAAACTGCTCAGAAAGTTCATCGTTCAAGCCTTAAAATAAAAAGAGGCGATCATAACATTCTGTCGTCATTTATAGCAAAATTTTATTTTTTTCAAACACAGACCATATTAATCTGGATCCTTCAAACGACGTGGCACAAGCCCACCCGCCTGCCTAAATGACGGGCGTCATTGTCACTAATGCAAGCGATGGTCAGGCGAGGATTGCTCTAGCGGGGGTATTAGGGTCGCCCCAGTTCTATGCGCTCGATGATCGGCATTAGCTTATCTACATTGACTTTTTCAAAGTTAGCTTCAAGTAGTCCAAAGTGAGATTTGACGCCATGGTCCTGGCACAGACAGTTTTCCCTCAAGAGACGTTTCTACATCGCACAGTTTGATGGACTGCCATGCTCCACGCCATTCTGCCGGTAGTGGATATGGCGTAACGACTTTGTCCTCTGCCTTAAATCCAAAACGACTGTAATAAGCTGGGTCGCCAAGAACAAGGACATAACAAATTTTAGAGTTTTCCAGGTGTTTGAAACCCGTCTGAACCAACGTGCTTCCTATCCGTTGTTTATGGAGAGTTGGCGTGACCGCAAGCGGACCTAAAAGTGCGACCTTACTCTTCCCTCCCTCAACGTGGCAAAACGTGAAACCTATATGCCCTACGATTATGTTATCCAGAGATCCAACGAGCGATATTACGCTCTGTCTAAGACCCAGAAGTTTCCTCACAAGCGGTACCAGATCCTCGTCTGGGAAAACGTCTACATACAGTTGTTCGATCTCTGTAACGTCACGGGGTCGGCATTCCCGAATATCAAGTTTGCTAATCATTAAACCTCGTTTTCCTCTTTCACCCATTGGATTCCCCTGATTTTTTCATTGAAAACCCTGAAATCGTCCTATTTGAAGCCTTCCTCCCACTATTATAAGCGGGATGATTTCTTTCTAAATGGGAAATATGGGATTAAATTGAAAAATATTTAAACGATTCTATTCCAATGCTTTAGGTTTTAGCCGCGAATGCCGATAAAGCGTTATCGAAAACCTTGAGTTACGCTTTCTGGATATTTGCTTCATGAGACAGTTTTTAATTATCTCAACACTTTTATTGTTTGGCTTTGGCCTGGCTTCCTGCCAATCAGGTCCCCTGCCCTTCAAGCCGGATTCTAAAATGAAAAGCCAAAAATCCCTGGTTCTCATGGACAAGCTTAAGGATAAGCCTTCCAGTCCAATACGCCTGCACAGCGACCTTGATTTTGCAAAATTTCAATTCAATTCTGGCAATTACAATACGGCGGAGTTTTTCCTTAAAAAAACCTTGTTGGACTATCCGGGAAACCTGGAGGCCAACCGCCTACTTCCCTGGTCGTATTTTTTTCAGGGCCGGTACGATAAGGCGTTGATCGCTTTTAAGCAGGGGCAATCCCTGTTTCATCACGATCCCGCCCCCTGGATAGGAATGGGATGGGCGCAATTCGGCCTGCGCGATTACGAAAAAGCTATCGCCAGCTTAGATCGGGCGGAGGAGCTTTTTGGAGAGACTTTTCACATACGCAAGGGCCGGGGATTCGCTCACTTGCGCCTGCATCGCTTGGACAAGGCCAAGAGGGAGTTCATTAAAATTTATAGTTTTGCAGAGATGAAAAAAATCATCAGCCTTTGGGAAACCTGGGACGGCTACAATCCCGATACCCGTTTGCCATTGACCCCTGGCAGTGAAAAAACAGTATCTATATTCACCTTGCCGGATGAAAAACCCCGCTACCCCAGTATGCTGTTAGGCCAACCTGCGGCGGAAGATCCTAAAGCCCTCGATCGCTTCGGGCAAAAGGTAAAACAGAAATTTCAATCGGCCGTCGACAAAGTAAGTTGGAATCCTGTACGCCGGAGAAAGCCCTCTCCGCCTTTGGAACGGGCCTGGGAGCTTTATTATAAAAACCTGCACCAGGAAGCTCTGGATGAATTTGACGATCTGCCAAAATATTTATCCAAGGGCGTCGACGCGCAAAACGGGCTGGCGTGGAGTCTACTAAAAAACGGAAATATTCTGAAAGCGCAAAAGAAATTTGAGGAAATCAAAAATTCCTACCCCGGTTTTATTGGCGCCGCGCAGGGGTTGAAGTTAGTGGAAGAGAAGAAATCCCAAAAGGCCGCCCAGGTTCAATACTACCTCGATTTAAAAAAACCTGAAATTGCCCAGGAAAAAATGGAGGTTTTTGAAAAGGATTATTTAAGCTGGCCGCATGTTTATCGCAAATGGCCGGAGATCCAGAACCTGAAAGGCTGGACAGCCCTGCAACAGGGGAAATACAACGCATCCTGGAGTTATTTCAAAAAGGCTATGAAGTACGATCCCGAGAATAAAACCGCCTATCGCGGGGTTGGCGAGGTTTTAAAAGAGGCGGCGCCGGGGCTTTACAAAGCGCGTCTGGCTTTTGAGAAAAAGGATTATAAATCCGCCGCCCGGATGTATTGGGATTACGCAGACTATTACAGCAGAGAGAAAAAGGTCCACAACGTCCTGGCGGACGCCCACCTCGGCCTTGCCTGGAGCCATTTCTATAAAAAGGAATACGAGGACGCCGTTAAAAATTTCAAACGCATCCGGAAAGCCGACGGACTAAAATTTGAAGCCGCCCGGGGAATGGGCGCCTCCTATTACAATATGGAAAACTACGCCGAGGCGACCAAATATTTTCAGAAAGCCGACAAGCTCCATCCCAACAGCCCGGACGTCGTTTCAAAACTCGATTGGAGCATTTTAAGAAGCCAAAAACCCGATAAGTCGAAAGCGCATTTTCACAAAGTTATAAAGAAAGATCCCACGCGCGCTTCGGCCTACCTGGGATTGGGCTGGATTGAATACAAGCGGAGCCAACCCGATCTCGCGGCGGAATACTTCCTCAAAGCCATCTCCCTCGATCCGGACTTTGTCATGATGGACGAATTTGTTTCCATGTTAAACCAGGAACGCTTTGGCTGGGAGATTTACAATCATCTGGGCTGGGCGTTTTACAAACGAGGCCGACACAACAAATCCCTGGAACTGTTCCAGATTTCCGCCTCGCGGGAAAACTACAAGTCCGACACGCTAAAGGGAATGGGTTACAGCCTGTACCGTCTCGGTCAGTACCGGGAGGCGATTGCTTTCCTGAAGCAAACCTTGATCGTCAATAAATACCCCAAACCCCTGGCGGAAACCGTTCTGGAAGAGGACGCCATAACCCCGTTCCCCGTTGCCACCAATCCCGGAACGGTGATAGGACGTTGCTACCTGGCATTGGGAATGTTTAAAGAGGCCGCCGCCGCCTTCAGCCTGGAGCGGGAGACGCGGCCCAATTGGCCGGAGATTCACGACGGTCTGGGCTGGGCTTATTTGCGCCTGAATCGGCTCCCGGAAGCGCGGATCATGTTCAACAAAGCGCTCGACCTTCAGCCGCTGTTTTATTCCTCGCACAAAGGTCTGAACGCAGTGAAACGACGGATGGCCGAAAAAAACCTGCCTGGAAGCCCTTCTTATCTACGGGCTTCGACGCGCTCCCGTTAAGACTGATCGTTGAGAAAAGACTTAAAAGGGCGTTGGTTCTCCGCCCTTGGATGAGTTTGTTGAGGAGGTCGACTCGACCTTCAGTGCACATCTTCCCGTCCGACAAAACCTTGAAGTGTGATTTTGATTGTTGCGTCTAAATCCTAGGAATTTCCCCCAAGACAAAAGATTTTAATTGACAAATGGTCAACTTATTGAATACAATGGCGTTTCAAATCAATTATTCACAGGCGGTTTTAGCTCGATATATTTGGGGAGGAAGGGTTACCTTCCTTTTTTCGCCGAGGTGCGGGAAGTCGTGGGGTTGTCCCTTTTAGGGGTTGCCCCCATGATCCCAACTTTCATCCGCCTGCCGTTCCCTTCCCGCCTCATTGACCTCGCCCGCAAATCTTTTAATCTCACTTCCCGCTAAATATTTCCTGGTAGGTTGCCTTTAAATCGTCAACCACCGAAGGGTCCGCCAATGTCGATGTGTCTCCCAACTGATCGGCTTCATTAGCGGCAATTTTCCTGAGAATACGCCGCATGATTTTGCCCGACCGCGTTTTGGGAAGTCCCGGCGCCCAATGAATAACGTCCGGCGCGGCTATGGGTCCAATCTCCTTGCGCACATGGGCGATCAGGTCCTTCTTTAACCCGTCGCTGTACTCGACGCCCGCCATCAAAGTAACGTAAGCGTAAATCCCCTGCCCTTTAATGTCGTGAGGAAAACCAACCACCGCCGCTTCGGCTACGTTCTCATCCAGAACCAGGGCTGACTCCACTTCCGCCGTGCCTATACGGTGACCGGACACATTGATGACGTCGTCCACGCGCCCGGTGATCCAGTAATAACCGTCTTCGTCCCGTCGGCAACCGTCGCCGGTGAAATAGTAACCGGGATACAATTTAAAATAAGTTTCTTCAAAACGGTCGTGGTCGCCGTAAAGTGTGCGCATTTGACCGGGCCAGGGTTCGGATAGAGCTAACACGCCCGAAACTCCGTTGCCTTCCAGAATTTTACCCGTCTCGGAATCGATCACAACAGGTTTGACGCCAAAAAATGGAAAGGTGGCGGACCCCGGTTTACATGGCGTACAACCCGGCAGAGGCGTGATTAAAATACCCCCGGTCTCCGTTTGCCACCAGGTGTCCACCACGGGGCATTTTCCCCGCCCGATGTTTTTATAATACCAACGCCAGGCTTCCGGGTTGATCGGCTCCCCGACGGAACCCAGCACCCTCAAAGTGGACAGGTCGTATTTCGCCGGAATCTCCTCGCCATGCGACATCAAGGCGCGAATGGCCGTCGGCGCGGTGTAAAACTGCGTGACCTTGTGCTTGTCCACCACCGCCCAGAATCTGCCGGGATCGGGATAAGTCGGCACGCCTTCAAACATCAGCGTCGTGGCGCCGTTGGCCAGCGGGCCGTAAGCGATATAGGAATGGCCGGTCACCCAGCCGATGTCCGCCGTGCACCACCAGACGTCGCCGTCCTGATAATCGAAAATATACTTGTGGGTCAGCGCGGCGAACAACATATATCCCGCGACGCAATGCTGAACGCCTTTGGGTTTTCCAGTGGAGCCGGAGGTGTAAAGAATAAACAGAGGATCCTCCGAGTCCATTTGCTCCGGCGGACAATCGTCGGACGCCGAAACCATCTCGTCGTGCCACCAAGAATCCCGCCCCGCTTGCATATCCGTTTGGATTTTATCTCCCACGCGCCGGACGACGATGCAGGATTTGACTTCCACGCCCTCCTTGTTCGCCAGAGCCATGGCCGCGTCGGCGTTGCCTTTAAGCGGCACCGGCTTGGCGCCGCGAAAAGAGCCGTCCGTGGTGATCAAATGAGAGCAACCGGAATCGACGATCCGGTCGGCCAGCGCGGTCGGAGAAAACCCTCCGAATACGATGGAATGGACCGCGCCGATACGGGCGCAGGCAAGCATGGCGATCATGAGTTCCGGGACCATGGGCATGTAAATGGAAACCCGGTCGCCCTTTTTCACGCCGTGATTTTTTAATACGTTGGCAAATTTGCAAACTTCCGCCGTCAGTTCGCGATAAGTCAGGGAAGAGTTTTCTCCCGGCTCGTTGCCTTCCCAGATGACGGCGGTCTGATCGCCGCGTTTTTCCAAATGCCGGTCCAGGCAATTGACCGTGATGTTGGTCTTGCCGCCCTTGAAAAATTCGATGGAAATTTTCCCTTTGCGGACGTCATAATTATAGGCGCGCACCTGGTCCCATTTTTTAAACCAAACGAATTGATCCGCCTGCTCGGCCCAAAACCCGTCCGGGTCGTCTATGGATTTCTGATACATCTCCCGGTATTGGTCCATGGATTTGATCCATGCCCGGCGGGAAGCTTCCTCGGAAGGGGAATATATCTCTTGCATAAAAATTCTCCGGCGCCAAAAATTCTGGCGAAAAGATCAATCGTTTTTGATAGTTCGGACCGCCCGTGCGGCTTCGGAAAAAGTCCACAACCCGACCGGCTGGTGCGATTCTCCATCTCGTAGATTCAACACCCAGGTGCACCGTCTCCCCGAAACCAGTTTGGCCACCATGGAGAAACCGCATCCAGGGGTGAAGACGTCCGGGATATATATTTCCTTGCCAAATTTGTCCTTGTTGCTGTATGAATCGTCGAACAGGGTGGACATTTCATCCTGAGTGGGCAATCTCCAGTCCTGATAACCCGCGAAATTTCTTTCGTTGAGTCCGCGAACGTAATCCATGCATTCCTGGTAGTTGACCCACTTTTCCAAATCCTGCATGGTATCGGTTTGCGTCCACATCAAACCCGCTTCCTTGTCGGTCACGGTACTATTTCCATTATCCACAAAACGTTGCATATCGCTCATTTCAAAAATTACGGGTTGAGAAAATCAGCGTTCGAGAATATCATTTTTTTAAGGCAACTACTAATAGTTGGATTTTTTTCTCCCAGGCGTCTCGTTGCCAACTCATGACCCAAGGCGCTTTTTAGAGGCGCGCTGAAATTTTCAAAATAGCTTTCATCCGGGTTCTATAGAATGGAATCTTTACAAATAACCTCAGAAACCTAGCGTCGAGTTTTTTATGCCCACCCCGCCTTCGCCGAAAATATTGTTGACCCATTACGAATGGTCGCTACGAAGACTCGAGGAAATTTTAAAGGAAGAAAAGAGCGACTATTTTCGCGACGCGGCGCTGGAGCGGTTCGGGTTCACCTACGACCTCGCCATAAAATGCCTCGACGCCGTTCGCCGGGAGCGGGATGAAGAACCCCTTGAACCTGGGAAACTTTGGCTCTGGGCCGGGGAGATGGGCTGGGGTCCGGGCGAAGACGAGGCGACCGACCTCGTGGAATCCTACAATAAGGTCAAGCTTCCTAACAAAGGCGGCGCAGGCGACGCGGTGTTTGCCAAATTGAACGGGTATTACGCGGTCTTTGAAAACCTGATGAAAAAACTTTCCGCCTGACATTCGGAACATTCCGAATAATAAGAATAATCAGACGGCGCGTAAAAATTGTTTTTTTAAATTCTCCAACGCGCGCCGACGATGCGAAACGGCGTTTTTCTCCTCCGCCTGCATTTCCCCGTAGGTTCTGGTCTCGCCGTCGGGAATGAAAATGGAATCCCAACCGAAGCCGTTTTCTCCCCGCGTCTCAAGGGCAATGGTTCCCTTCACCTCGCCGCGGGCAATTTTTATTTCCCGCCCGTCGTGCACCGCCACCACGCAAAGCGCGAAGGCGTCCCGGCTGTCAAAGGGATCCAGCATTTTTATCATCCCCTCGCATCCCACCGTTTTTTCAAACCATTTGACCAACGCGCCAGGCAGTCCGTACCAGGCGGAAAACAGCAGACCGGAATCCTCCACCATGACCGGGACCTTCAGCCGCTGGTACACTTCGTTGACTTTATGAACAATCACCTGATGGACGTCCGTGCTTTGCAATTCGTAGAGATTTTCCATCTCCAACGGCTCGATTTCCATCCCAAGAATTTCTCTGGCCTCGCGGACCTTGTTCTCATTGCCGGTGACGAATTTTATACTTTTCCAGATTTCCTCGTCCAATGTTTCCTCCTAGAAAAAAAAGATTGTACCATGCAGAGAATGAGAGGGATTTGATTATCGCCGGGTATTGCTAGAAAACTGGCGATATGCTATAAATTAGCCCCTTCAAAACCTGTCAGTTAATCTTCTAACTCCCAAAATAATGCGAAAAGCAGGCATATTTTTGTTATTGATCGCCACACTCGGTCTGTCCGCCTGCTCGAGTGTTTTCGAACACGATTTCGACGTCCGGGCCAAAAAAGCCTTGCAGGACCTGATGGCGATCCAGGATTCCTACTACCAGGAAAACGGAAAGTACGCCCGCAACCTGATCCAGATCGAAAAATATAATTTAAAGTTTCATACCGGAATTGTTTATCTGGAAATTGAATCGGCGGACAAAAACGGCTATCGCGCCATATCCCTGCCCGCTGAATCGACCACGGCGCGGGTCTTCGCGTTCGACTCCGCCAAGGGCGGATATTATGAAATGGACGACGCAGAGGTCTCCAGTTACGTCCTGGGCGCCCTGAACTCCATCCGAACGGAACAAAAAGAATTGGCGATCAAGGACGGCGCGTCTATTTTCATGATTTTTATCTTGCTGTGTTTCTGGCTGAAAGCCTTTTTGAATCCGGAAAACCGCGAGCATAAATCGACCATGTACCTGTTCCTGATTTGCCTTGGCCCCTTGCTGTGGTCCATGGCGGCCCTCAATCACATGCACAAGGATATCCTGGCGTCTTCCCTGATTTTAACCTGCATCGGCGCCGCCATCGCCGTTTCGGTATTTGGGAGCGTCATGGGAACCATCGGCTTCACAAAACTGTTCCAGCGCCCAACGCCGGGTCCGGTTATCGGCTTTTCCGTCTCCACCCTGTTTATCAGCCTGTTTTCCCTCGGAACGATGATTTA
>JAJDBB010000105.1 GCA_029261555.1 Nitrospinaceae bacterium
ATTTGGTTATTTCAAATTTTCCGCCAACCATTGGAGATACAAAACAATTTTTCTCCAGACTTTTAGCGAAAATTCCTATCGCAATTTTTGCAACAAAAAAATTTCATCCGTTGAAACGGAAATTTCCCAATTCGCTTCAGAGTCAGCCTTTTATCATGCCCTCGCTCCATAGCAAGCTTCGCCACGATCTGAACCACTTTTTTCAAACCCAAAGTATTTCCGTTGATGTGATCATCGAAACTCAAGATACCAGTATTCAGAAATTACTTGGAATCGAGGGAATGGGTTTGATTCCCTTGCCAGATTTTGCAGGGAAAGAGCTAGTCAAGGAGGGTAAGCTCATTAAGATTGGAACACTGCGTGGGGTAACGGAGGATTTTTGGCTGATTTCAAGTCCCAGAAAAATTCAAAATCCGATTGCCATGAGCTTAATGAAGGACTTTACGTGGAAAACTTAACCTTGCTTCTGTTCGAGGTGGGATTGGAGGACGACCCCAATCAATTGATTAAAGAAGGCGTCGCCTCTAGAATGCGATTGCGACATCGGGAGTAGGAAGGAGTTCGGTATTGCCAGGAATTTCGAAGAGAGAAAAAAACGGGAATCAAAAAACGGGTTTTTAGGGTTCGGGAGGTTTTTCGGGGTCTTCTTCGGGGTCTTCCATGGACAGTCCGCCGATGTCGTCGTCCAGGCCTAAATCCAAGGCGTCGCTATCGTCTTCGCTTTCGGCTGACAAATCCAGGCCCAAATCAATATCATCGTTTAAATCCAAGTCGCCGTCCAGATCCAGTCCGCCTAATTCCGGCTCGTCGTCAATGTCAAAGGTAGGCTCTCCCAAGGCAGGTTCGTCCGCATCGGAATCATCAAGATCAAAGGTGGGTTCATCCAAGCTGATTTCGTCGTCGCCTCCAAGGTCCAGCGCCGGTTCATCGTCCAGACTGATTTCGTCGTCGCCTCCGAGGTCCAGAGCCGGTTCATCATCCAGACTGATTTCGTCGTCGCCTCCAAGGCCAAGCGCCGGTTCATCGTCCAGACTGATTTCGTCGTCGCCTCCAAGGTCCAGAGCCGGTTCATCGTCCAGACTAATTTCGTCGTCGCCTCCAAGGTCCAGAGCCGGTTCATCATCCAGACTGATTTCGTCGTCGCCTCTGAGGTCCAGAGCCGGTTCATCGTCCAGACTGATTTCGGCGTCGTCTCCGAGGTCCAGAGCCGGTTCATCATCCAGACTGATTTCGGCGTCGCCTCCAAGATCGAGCGCGGGTTCGCTTTCTATTTCGGGTTCATCAATGCTTAACTCGATTTCTCCGGAATCCCCGGATTCGCCAAGGTCCAAATCCAACTCGCCTGCGTCCGAGGCGGAATCTTCAAAGTCGAGAGAAATTTCTCCGGTATCGGGGGTAGATTCAAAGTCCAATTGTATGTCGGCGTCGGAGGTTCCAGAAGATTCCTCGAAATCGGCCGCTCCAAAATCCAGAGCGTGGTCATCCGTTTCGCCGCCCTTTTCCTGAAAATCAAGACTGGCTCCTACTGCGCCGTCCGTATCCGCGAAGTCCATGGAATCCGACGTCAGCATTTCTTCGGCGTCCGAAAGGTCCAGATCAAAGTCGCTTCCCATATCCGGAGCGGCGCCAGAGCCTTCCGAATCGACAAAATCGAAGTCTCCCATTCCCGTTGCGGATTCACCCCCCATGTCGCCGCCAAAATCAAGGTCTGCTTCGGCGCCAGAGTCTATGGAAGGGGGTTCGAATTCATCCACGCCGCCGGAGATTTCTCCATCGGCTGTGGAAACGAGACTATAGCCCGCAAGGACTCCTGGGACAGCGCCGTCGCCCTTCAAGCTGGCGTCGCAACTGGGGCATTTTTTGGTAACTTTAAAACTGAGTAAACCGCAACTGGGACATTTCATAATATAGACAAACTAGTATAAAAACTAAGTAAGGTCAAGAAAAATAAGCGATTAGGAGGCAATTTGTAGTCAGGGGCCTGGACAAATAACCCATGTAGAAAGTCTCTAGACCCTTTCGAGGCTTGTTTTTGGCGGTTGAAATTTTTCCCGAATAAAAATTACCGTTTTTCGATTTTTACCCGAGAAATTTTATTTCATGATTTTTACTCGGTTGTTTTTTAGGGGGATGAGATTGAGAGAGAATTAAATTTGACGGATTTTTTTTAATCGGATAAAATCCTTCCACACGCTAAAAATTTAACGGCAAAACCTTCCGTTTAAAACTTGAGGGTTTTTATGATTGGGTTGGACCTGAAAAAAGTCTGCTATTGGATTAGCTTCGTCCAGTTCAAAATCGGAAATTTTTTTTTCCCGGTTTTAGAACCGTTTTTTCAATGGAGGGAGAACTTCAATTCCGGCGTTAAAAACCATTTTTTCCAAGCCATGGCCGCTTTGGAGCAAAATAATTTCTCGGTCGCTCTGTTAAATTTGAATATGGTTTTGAGTTTGCATCCGGAACATTTCCTTGCCAGAATTTATCGAGGTCGGGTGTTTCTTCAGGAGGGGCGGTACCGTCTGGCGTCGGAGGATTATATTGAGGCCAACCAGATCAACCGTTACCGGTTTTTACATTACGACCTTTATCGGGAATACCTGCAATCTGTCAATCGGCGACTGGGCGACGCGGAATCCCCCGCAGTTGAAAATTTTGACCCGGTCTTTGAAATTTTCCGTCCCTGCCAGGAAAGCGAAGGACAGGAAATAGATAAAATAGAAGCTCCCGAATCTTTTGAAGATTTGGGTTTCCCAAATACCGACGTTTTGGAGGGAGACGATCCTTTCGAGAAGTACGAACAAATCGGGCCGGAGGAGAAAGCCCGTTTTGAAGGCATTGGTCCCATCACCCGCAAAGAGATCGAAGCTACCGATTGGGACGAGTTAACAAATCAACTGCGTTCCTGAGGGCGCGTCGGTTTACCCGCCTGTTTTTTTATTCGACTCAACTGTTCAACCATTTTTACCGCCCAGGGGAATTCCATCCTTGAGCAGTTTTTCGATTTCTTCCGCCGGCCGAGGTTTGCTGAAATAAAAGCCCTGCGCCATGTCGCAACCGATCCCTTGTAAAAATTCCACTTGTTCCAGCGTTTCGGTGCCTTCCGCCACGGTCTGCAGGTTCAGGCTCTTGGCCATGGCGACGATGGCTTTGGTGATGGCCTTGTTTGAGTCGTTAGTGGATTCCCCCACCACGAACGACCGGTCGATTTTCAAAGCGCCGATGGGCAAGGTTTGTAGATAGGTCAAGCAGGAGTAACCGGTTCCAAAATCGTCAATAGTGAGTTGGAATCCTATTTCGTTCATGCGATTGAGGGTATTAATGGTGAACTCCCTTTGCTCCATCAAATGACTTTCGGTGAGTTCCAGCTCCAGGTTTTGAGGTTTGATCTGGGCTTCCTCAACGATGCTTTCCAGCAGTTCGAGTATATTGGGTTGGTTGAATTGCAGGACGGAGAGATTAATGGCCAGATGCAAATCGCCAAATCCCATATTTTCCCATATTTTTAATTGCCGGCATCCCTTTCTCAGTATCTGCTCGCCAATGGGTATGATCAGCCGGGTGTCCTCCGCGACGGGTATGAAATCCTGCGGTGATATGTGACCCTTGACCGGGTCTTTCAATCGCGCTAGACCTTCAAACCCGACGATTCGATGCGTTTGCATGTCAACCTTGGGTTGGTAATGCAAAATGAACTCGTCGCGCTCCAGGGACTGGCGAAGCCGGGCCTCGAGTTCCATTCTTTGCCGGGCGCGGTCGTGCATGCTGACCGTGAACAGCTGATAATTATTGCGGCCTTTTTCCTTGGCGCGGTACATGGCCAGGTCGGCGTTTTTTAACAGGGCGGCCACGTCTTTTCCGTCGTTGGGAAATATGGCAACGCCGATGCTGACTCCGACAAAGACGTCGGTCCCCGAAATGGAAATCGGTTGTTTAAAAATGTCGAGAACTTTTTCCGCCAGAGCGCAGACGTTCATGGGATGCTTGATCGACGGCGCCAGAACGATAAACTCGTCTCCGCCCATTCTGGCGACGGTGTCTTCCTCGCGCAGAATTTTGGTGAGGCGGGAAGCCACCTCCTGTAATAAAATATCGCCCGCTTCGTGGCCCATGGAGTCGTTGACCTTTTTGAAATGATCCAGGTCGAGAAACATGATCCCTGCCATGGTTTTACTTCTTTGGGCCTGAGCCAGCGCCAGCGTTATCCGGTCGTAAAGAAGGTTGCGGTTGGGCAGGCCCGTCAAAGGATCGTAATAGGCCATTTGCTGAATGGTTTCTTCGACCTGCTTGCGCTCGGAGACGTCCTGGACCAGCGCCAGGAACACTCTCTGGTCGTTAAAGTGGGATAACTGGAGCCTGATTTCCGCGGCGAACGGTATATTGTCCCGACCGATCAAACTGGTTTCAAACGTGACGACGGACTGGCCGCCGGTGAGAATGGAATCCGTGATGACCGCGAACTTATCTTTGGGGAATTCCTCGCAAAGGTCGGGAAAAGTCTTCTTCTTGATTTCATCTAGAGTCAACTCGAGATCGTTCAAGACGCCCGCGTTGGCGTGGATAATATCGAGACTTTCCGGATCAATAATTACTATTTCCTTGGAGGTTCCATCCAAAAGCCCACCCAGCGCTTCCTCCAACACGCCTTGCTCGTTTTTCAATTGCTGACTCAGTATTTTTGGGGAATAGGTTTTGCGGTTTCTGGCGGACAGGGTTTTTAAAATGGCCATTAGGGATTGGGGATGAGCCGCAAAATATTTTTTAAACTGCTGGTGGTTGATCTCAAGGAGGATGGCGGGGTTTTCCGCCTTGGCCGTGGCGGACCGGGGCTTGGTTTCAATGATGGCCATCTCCCCAAAGTATTTTCCGCAGCCCAGCGAAGCAAGGAGTTTTTCATTTTTAAAAATTTGAATTTCTCCAGAAAGGACCAGATACATGGTGTCGCCCGGGGTTCCCTCCTTGAACAAGACCTCTCCCGGCTCCAGGGGTATTTCGCGGCTTTCCTCGGCGAGACGTTCCAGGGTGGAATCGTGAAAGAACTTCAGGAAATCCACATTTTTAAGAAGGCTTGTTTTTTCGTGGGTTTCCATTTAATGTCGGCTCCAGGTCTTGCTTCCCAGGATTGCCTCGGCAGTGGATTTGCAGTCTAAAATAAAAACCATGGCTCGCTCGAAAATTTTAAATAAACGAAAAAACCGCCATAACAGGCGACAAAATTCTCCCAGCCTATAATATAAACCGAATTTATTAGTTTTAGGGGGATTTTGTTTCCGAAAAATAGAACCGATAAATAGATGAATAGATGAAACTTTGCGTCGTAAGGTTAAATTACGCTGCCAATTCGGCTAGTAACTTGCCTCGAATCCACAAGGCAAGTTGAAAGTATTCGCAGGGTTTTGTATTATAAAGAACTATTTTTCAATGTTTTAATTTTAGCGGTGATGAAGCAATTGTATATGAAAAATTTTATGACGAGCAGGTCGGATAGTTTTATGCGCTATCAAAAGCGCGTAAAGGAAACTAAAAAAAATTTCGGATTGCATAAATGAATTGTCCAAATTGCCAGACAGAAAGCTTAAAGGATATCAAGACCAAGCAAGGGGTCAATGTAGATTATTGCGGGAAATGCAAGGGCGTTTGGCTGGCGCAGGGCAAGGTGTTTAAATTCACCCAACATCCGGGACAATTGACCGCCGCCCTCAAGCTGGCTGTGAGCAAGCATTGCCCGAGTCAGAAGTTGAGTCCCGAGACCCAAAAACCTATGAAAACAATCCCTCTTTTGGGAGAAAAGTTATCGGTTGATATTTGCCCGCAGACGAAGGGAATCTGGTTTGACGACGGGCAATTGAACCTTTTGGGGAAAGCGACGTTCAAGGCGGCGCCGAGCGGAACGGCAAAGCCCTCCGTTCCAACGGTGAAAGCCGACGCGCCCGCCGTCGAAAAACCAAGGTCCGATCCAAAAATAAAAAAAGCCCCAAAGGCCGTCAAAGGCCAACCAAAACAGGCGTTGCCTCCCGGAACCCTTCCTCCGCTTCCGGATCTCAATAAATACGCGCGGGCGCCGTTTTACGTTCTTTATGGAATTCTGGCCGTCGTCCTCGGACTCATGATGTATTTTTCCGCGACGTCCTGGTTGCTGGCTGCGGAGATTCTGTCCGTATTCCTTTTGGCGCATTTTGTTTTTGCGAGTTTTCTGATGGAAAAATGCGTGGAATTTTTCCTGCCCATGGATTGGATAGAGCCGCATGAATTGCCCGGCGACTTGGGAGATTTTATTGAGGACGTCTGCAAAAAAAGCGACGTCGAATTTCCGCGCCTGGGGCTGGTCCTCGACGGGACTCCCAATATATTCTCTTTCGGGAGAGGCAAAAACAGCGCGCGCCTTATTTTGACAAAAGGCTTGTTCAATTTGTTGAACAAGCAGGAAGTGGAGGCGGTGATCGCGCACGAACTTGGCCACGCGCGGGGCGGCGATATATTTTTCATGACCGCCCTGCAGGCATTTCCTTTCATATTCGCCGTGTTGTACGAATCCACCGTGCAATTGCCCGAAGGCCCCGGATCGGGCAAGGGGTTGCGCGCCGCGGAAAAGGTTCCCGGGAAGCCACAATACTTTGGCGCCTTCTTTTTGGGAGCGGCGATCTCCGTAATCCAGGCGTTAAATTTATGGTTTACCCGCGCCAGGGAATTGCATGCAGACAAGTTTGCCGCCGACGTCACGGGGAATCCCCAGGCTCTGGCCTCCGCTCTCGTGAAAATTTCGTACGGCGTGGGAGGATTGGATAAAAAAGTTAAAACCATGTTGTGGTGCGAGGCATGCAGGACGTCGCTTTCTCACGAGCAGATTTTTGAAGGACTGTGCAAAACCTGCGACCGCCCGGCTGTGAAAAAAGAAATTAAAAACGAACACCGTTCTTCCGTTCTGGAGGCCGTCGGCTCTTTCGGAATCGTGGACCCTTATCTGTCCAAGGCGTTCTCTTCCAACTCGCTGTTAAAAATTCCCGTCGGCAGACATTTCGAAGGCTCCGCCAATATGCAGGCCGTGGAAGACTGGATGCGTTGGGAATTGGAAAACCCATGGTCCGGTTTTTTCGGCAGGCTCTCCACTCATCCCATGCTGGGCCTGCGCCTGGCCTATTTGGCAAAATATTCTAAAAACGTAAAACCCATCGTTCCGATCGATTACGAGAAGCTTATGGAAATTCCAGACAAAAAGGAAATTTTCAAGGTGTATGGGATCAACGCGATTTTCATCCTGTTATTTCTTCCCGGCCTGGTATTTTTTGTTCCCTGGTTGCTGGGAATTTCCATGGTCGCCATGGGCGCCCTCATGCTGATGCGTTTGAAGGAATCCTACGAACACGACTTGTTTCCCATGGTCAAATTGAACAGTCTGATAGCGAGACAGGATATGACCCCGTGGACCGCCGAGCCGTGTAAAATCATGGGTCGCATTTTAGGGCTGGGTGATACCAAGCCGTTCGGCCAGGGCGAGTTTGTCGTGCAGGACGACACGGGAAGCGTGCTTCTGGATTACCGGCAACCGCACCGGTTTTGGGAGTTCGTGTTCAGCTTGTTTCGCGGAGGTTCCTGGAGCGATCAGGAGGTGAGAATCATGGGTTGGTATCGCCGTGCTCCCGTCCCTTACATCGAAGTGGAATCGCTCAAGTCAAAAGGAGAAACGATTGAGAGCCCGGTATTCAAAATGCAAACCGCCGTTGCCTGGCTCTCGTTGGTATTGGGCGTTGGCCTTTTTGCCTTGGCGTTCGTGTGACGATTTTCAACCAGGCAAGCGCCTGGATGCAGTATGGCGCAACTAATGCGATTAACGTTTCGCGCTTAGACCCCTTTGCATCTTACAACCCCTGCCTCACGGCGAGTGGCGGGCGGAGTGAATCATTTTGATTAACCGGCAGGACGTCGAAGCGCTGGAAAAAAAATGCCTGGCGCCCTACGCCGTCAAAAGCGGGGAAGGGTGGGGCAGGCAGTATCGCGAAAAAGAGCATCCCTACCGCACCCGATTCCAAAGGGACCGCGACCGGGTCATTCACACTTCGGCCTTTCGGCGCCTGGAATACAAGACCCAGGTTTTCGTGTACCACGAAGGCGATTATTATCGCACCCGCTTGACGCATACGATGGAAGTGGCCCAGATTGCGCGGTCCATTTGTAAATCCCTGCAACTCAACGAAGATCTTTCCGAAGCCATTGCGCTGGCGCACGACCTGGGGCACCCCCCGTTCGGGCATACCGGACAGGCCGTGCTGAACGGACTCATGAAGGAGTTCGGCGGCTTCGAGCACAACCGGCAATGTCTGCGAATCGTTCGGTTTCTGGAAAAACGTTATCCTGAGTTTGACGGACTCAATCTGTGTTGGGAGACGCTGGAGGGAGTCAGCAAACGCTTTCGAGACGCGGACAATCCGTTACTAAAAATTAAGGGATACAAAAATCCTTCATTGGAAGCGCAGGTAGCCGACTTTGCCGACGGCATAGCCTATAACGCTCACGACCTGGACGACGGGTTGACCTCCGGACTGCTGGAGCTTTCACAAGTGAAGAAACTCACGCTGTGGAGGGAAATCGAAAAGAAGCTGGACCGGAGCTATTCCAACCTGGATTTGAAAATCAAAAAATATCAAATTGTTCGCAACCTGATCAACGAACAGGTCACCGACTTTCGCAAGCAAACGCTTAAATCGATAAAAAAATTCGGCGTGTCCAGTGTGGACGATATCCGCGCCGCCTCGGCGCGTGTGGCGGGGTTCAGCCCGAAATTCAACGACAAGCATAAGGAGCTTAAAGCGTTCCTGAACAAAAACCTATATCATCATCGCCGGGTTTTGCGGATGGAGTTCAAGGCTGAATTATTTTTGACAAAAATTTTCAACGCATATCTGAGCAAACCCGGCCTGATTCCAAAACTCCCCGCGTCCGCGAGCCGGGCCGACTCTCTGGAAAGAAGAATATGCGATTATGTTTCCGGGATGACCGACCGCTATGTGATCATCGAATACAAAAAACTTTTCAGCCCCGACGAAAATGACGACGCCTCTCAAGCCTGGGAATAATTTGGATTCCTCCGCCGCAAAAAAAATAAAAGCCGTGTGCGTATTCTGCGCTTCCAGCGATCTCGTGGACGGGGCGTATAAAGACGCCGCCCGGATTCTTGGGCGCCGGTTGGGTGAGTTGGGAATCGACCTTGTATTCGGCGGCGGCGGAGTGGGGTTGATGGGCGTCACGGCCCGCAGCGCTCACGAAAATGGAGGGAGGGTTATAAGCGTGCTTCCCGATTTTTTAAAAGCGTTTGAAATTCAATATTCCCTCGCCGACGAAAAGATCGTTCCGAAAAGCATGCGCGAACGCAAAGGCATTATGGATGAGCGCTCAGACGCGTTTATCGTCCTGCCCGGCGGGATTGGAACGTTTGAGGAGGCGCTTGAAATTTTGACGTTGAAGCACCTGGGCCAATGCGATAAGCCTTTGGTGTTCGTCGACATTGATAATTTTTTTGCGGGGTTTTATTCGTTGCTGGAAGATCTAGTCCGGCGTAAATTCACTCGACCGAGGATTCTCGACCAATTCGTTTCCGTTCCGGACGTCGATAGCGCCCTAGCCTATATTCTAAACGCCGACGGGCAATAGGCGCGTGCCTGGTTAAATCGCTTGGATTTCCAGATCGGGGTGCAGGTTTTCCTTCAACATCGTTTCGATGTATTGAAGGGTTCCCGTGCGAGAGCTGGGGCAAGTTCCGCAGGCGCCCTGATATTCGATCTGGATCACGTTGCCCTTGAGTCCCTGTAAGGTCAACCCGCCGCCGTCAGCCGCCAGAGCCGGACGAATCGACTGCTCGAACAGCGCGTCTATGATCTTGAATTTGGTTTCTTCCTGCAACTGGAAAAACGTATCCGGCGTGATCTCCGTGATTTCCTCGTCCAGTTCAACGGCTTGTTCCTGTCCAGAAATCTTGGTTTCGTCCCCGGAGTCGTAATGCGTCAAATGCGTTTCCAGCGCCTGCTTGATCTCGTCGATCATGTTATTCCAACCCCGGATCGGCGATTTGTTGACTGTCGCAAAATTTTCGTTTAAATAAACGTTTTCGATTCCGAAAATATTAAACAGCGCCTCGCCCAAGGGATCGCCCTTGGCCTGCTCCGCCGAGGTGAAGGATTTGGTTCCCTGCGAAATCACTGATTCGTTGAGGACAAACTGCACCGCGTCCGGGTTGGGCGTTTGCGTAACGTGCTCCACGCGGAATTTCGTTTTATCGCCTCGGCTATTGGATTCGTCCTGTGGAGCGGAAGGCATTTTTTCTCCTTCGCTTTCCTCCGACGTCCAACCAAATATTCTTGCCAGTTTATGCAACATATCGCGCTCTCCTAAAATCCAAGTCTATCCCAAACCGCGCCGCCGTTCAATCGAGTTGCAAAAACCTAAAGGCGTTTACGATCCCGTCGACCCGAATCCCTTTTCTCCCCGGGAGGTGGCGTCCAGATCGTCGACCTGGACGAACTCTACAGTTTCAACTTTTTGAATTAACAGTTGGGCGATGCGGTCGCCCTTTTTAATTTGATAATCGGAGTCGCTATGGTTGAACAACAGAACTTTGATTTCGCCGCGGTACTGGGAATCGATAACCCCTGCTCCACAGTCCAGGCCCTGCTTGACCGCCAGGCCGCTTCGCGGCCAGACGAGTCCGACATGGCCCGACGGCAACGCGATTTTGACTCCAGTGGGAACGACCAGCCTGCCGCGCGCGGGAATTGTTATATCCTGGGACGAGCGCAGATCCGCCCCGGCGTCTCCAGGATGCGCGTAGGAAAGGGAATAGTCGCCCTGAACGTCACAAATTGGTTTAGTAGATATTTGCGTGGGATCCAACACGAAGACCTCGTTGATTTTGGTTTGGCTCACTATAATTCGGGGAGCGCCAACGAGCAAGCGTAGATCAATAAAATTCTTGAAAATTAATAAAATCCCCGCAGGCCGGCTTTTGGTTCAAAGCGTTCAAATGCGCCTGTCCCTGACTGAATCTAAAATGCGAAATGAAGAGAAGAAACCATCGGCCAGCCTGGCGGGGAAAAGAAGAGGTAGCGGGTTACTATTGGTTCAAGATTGCTCTCAACCGGAAAAAACGCCTAATTTATAACGCCGATTGGTGGGATTCCATTGCCGATAAATCCGCAGAGGTCGGCCGGCGCTCAATACATTTGGGGACTTTGGAAGGGGTACCATACTTCAACCAAAAAACTGATCAAAGAAACTACATTAGGGCGTCTTTTCTAGTAACCCGCTCGTGGGGGTTGTTGGTATTCCTTTTTGATTTCCCGATTGGTTCAATTTATAAGGGTAAAACTAAACGGATTTTCTACCCTTATCTTGTATGTTGAATAAAACGATACCACTATATCTTGTATTATGTCAATAAAATTTTTCGGCATTTTTTTAAACTAATAACCTAAATAAAATCAATATCTTATGTGTTTGGGTGTCACCCTTGGTTTGGACAGCCCTTTACTTTATACAATATATTGGGCATTGGAAGTAAAGTACAGCTATATGAAGGGGTGGGGGCAAGGCTCTGTAAATCAAAAAACGCGAAGGGAGTTTTTGGGGGGATTTAGCCGGTTTTTCGGAACACCGCAGCCTGTTTAACCGACCTTGTCCCGGAAGCTTTTCAGGTCGCCGGGGATTTCGTCGACAAATCGGGACTTGATCTTGTAGGTTTTAAGTAGACCGTTCACGCGGGCAAAATACAGGTTTTCTCCGTCAACTTTCCCCCCGACCTCTATGGAAGCCAGCGAGGTTTTTTTAGAGCCCATTAATTTGATTTTCAATTCGGGCGGTTGCCAGTCTGGCGCCTTGTCTTTAGCGGGCACTTCCAAAATCTGTTCGTAGCTCAAGGCGCTCAGCGTCCATAAAATATCTTTGCCGACGAAGGGTTTCATGTTTTTAATCATTTCCGGTTTTAACAGATCCCAACCGTCGCCGGTTTTAACAAGTTCAAAAACTTTCCCGGCGCGCTGGATTTCAATTTTAGCAACCTTGTCCGGTTCAAAGTCCAGAAGTTTTCGGCTTTTCAGATCGTGCAGGGAGCGAAATATTTTGTCGACGACTTTGCCTTCCAATGCGAATACCGCAGACTCGCCCAAGCGCTGGCCGAAAAAATTTCCTCCGTCTCGCGTGGAGTTTCCTATATTTAGCCCCAGCGTCGTTTGGTCTTTCAGGACGATTTCGAGTTTTTTTGCCGGCGGGTCCAGGTTATAGAATTTTAATTCCTTGGGAGATTCGTTGATATAAGCCAGTAGTTTCGAGGTTTTAAGATCGAACAGCAGGGTGTTGACTGCGGCAGTATCGGCCTTCATTGTCGAGGGTTTTACGATCTCCCAATCCGTTTTCTCTTTGACCCGTTTAATTTGAACGCTTTCCTCTGCGCTAGTCAAAATCAGTTCCGCGACGTTGTTGGGATCGACGGCGAGAAGGTGTTTGTCCATAAAATCCAGCGCATCCTTGCGGAGCAAATCGACTAACCCCTGATCGACGGTGAAAATATTTTTCGCGGTGGCCAGTTTGGCGGGATAAAATTTTCTTTCG
>JAJDBB010000106.1 GCA_029261555.1 Nitrospinaceae bacterium
TTAATTCTACGAGCACGATTCCAAAACCGCCTCAATTTTTTGAATCAAAAACTCTCCAGAAATTTCATGCGCCCCTATTCAGTTTATATATTTTTTGTTGCCTTAAACGTTTTTGCCCTGTTGCCCCCGTTGCCAGGTCACGCCCAACTTTTTGAAAACCCCGCTCGTCAGGGAATCGAAGAGTACAACGCGCAAAAATATTCCGCCGCCGTTCAATCCTTCCAATCCGCTAAAGAGGATCAACCTGATAATCTCGGCGTCGACTACAACCTGGCCAACAGCCTTTATAAGCAAGGAAAGTTTCAGGAGGCCCTGTCCGGTTACAGTCAGGCTTCCGCAGGGGAATCCGAATTAAAGCAGAGCGCGCTTTACAATTCGGGAAACACCCTGTTCCGGCTTGGAAAACTCAAGGAATCCGTTGCAGCCTATAAAGAGGCCCTCAAGCTCGACCCGACGGATTTGAACGCCAAGTTCAATCTCGAATATGCCCGGCTCCAACTTGAAAAAAAGGAACAGGAGCAAAAACAAAATCCTCAATCCTCGGACCAAAAAGACAAAGACAAAAAACAAGACAAGGAACAAAAGAAAAATGAGGACAAAAATAAGGCAAAGGGCGGAAAGCAGGACAAAAAAAAATCCGACCCCCAACCTCAGCCCTCCCAAAATGAGAAAACCAAGGCAAGTGAGGAGAAAACGCAAACCGCCCAGTCGCGCGCCAAAGAGTCCATGAGCAAGGAGGAGGCGGAACAATGGTTGCGTTCTTTGGAAGAGCGTCCAAAAAAATTCAACCGCAAACAGGCGCTCGAGGAAATCTTCGAAGCGCCTGCCTATCAGGGGAACGATTGGTAAGCGATGAATTTTAGCGCAAAATTATTCAATTTTATTCATGTCGGCTTTATTCTAATGGTCGCCTTTGGCGCCTCCCATGTTCATGCGGACGAAATTGCGCTCACAGCTTCGGCGGACAAAACGGCAATATCCCTTGAAGACTCGATCAATCTTTCCATCACGATTAAAGGGGCAAAGGACTCCCCTCCCCCCACCCTTCCCGATCTGAAAAATTTTAATATCCTCTCAACGGGCACACAAACCCAAGTTCAAGTGATCAATTCGCGGGTTTCCAAATCCATCGTCTTCACCTACAACCTGGTTCCTAAAAATGCAGGACGATTTGAAATCGGCGCGGCCAAACTAGAATTGGACGGGAAAATTTATTCCACCCAACCCATTCCCATAACAGTAAGCCCACCTACCGCCAAGCCTCGCTCGGATAGACTGGCGTTTGCCGAGGCGTCCATTTCAAAAACCAAGTTATTCGTCAACGAACAGGCGGTTTATACCTTCAAACTGTTTCGGCGCGTTAACGCGCGAAACATTAACCTGCAACAAACCTTCGACGGGTTCCGCGAGGAATCTCTGGGGCAAGGCAAGGAATATTCCCAGGTAGTGGACGGAATTCAATACAACGTTTACGAGCTTTCAAAGGCCTTATTCCCCTCAAAGGCCGGAGTCCTGGAAATTCCTCCTTCCATCGTAAACCTCGATTTTCTGATACAGGGGAAATCTCGCTCTCATTCTGATCCGTTTTTCGACCGTTTTTTTAAAGACCCGTTTTTTGGCGGGGCGCGGAGCGCACATAAGATCCTGCGAAGCCCGGCAGTCAAAGTCGAAATCCTGCCGCTTCCCGAAAAAGACAAGCCCGCAGATTTTTCCAATCTGGTGGGCCAGTTCGCGATTTCGGCGCGACTGGGAAAACATGAGCTTGAGTTTGGCGATTCCACCACGTTGACCCTGACGGTTTCCGGCAAGGGCAACGTTTACGACATTCCCGCTCCCAACCTGGACGTTCTGGACCAATTCAAAGTTTATCCGGACCGTCCGGATTTTAAAAAGTGGGTCGACGGGAAAAATCTTGCGGGGGGGAAAACTTTTAAATGGGCGTTGGTTCCGCTTCAAGAAGGGGACCTTCAAATCCCTCCCATTACTCTTTCCTATTTCGACCCTGGCGAAGGGCTATATGTCGCAAGACACACAAAAAATATTTCTATAAAAATCGCGCCCGCACCCTCCAAAGAAACACTGGAAATAGTTCAGGCTCCCAACTCCTCTATAGCGCCCCAGACGCCCGAAGTGCAAATTTTGGGAGAAGACATCCTTCCCATCCACACCCGGTTATCTCATTTCAGCAATCAGGCACTGACAGACGCCTGGAGGAATTACCTTTGGGCTGTTTTTCTGACGCCGGTATTTTTATTCTGCGGAACCGCCTGGTGGGTTCGCCACAAGGACAGATTAAAATATGACCGCGCTTACTCGCGCCACAAAAACGCCTACAAGTCCGCAAAAAGACGCCTTCAGCAGAGCCAGTCGCTGGATTCGGACGAATCCATCGTCGAAATTTCCAAAACCCTGCGCGAATATGTCGGCGACAAATTGAATTTACATGGAGCGGCGTTCACTCCCGTAGAGGTGGAAGATAAATTAAGGGAAAAAAGTTTCCAGGAGGAACACGCCAAGTCAATCCGGGCTTTGCTTGAAAAATGCGAGGCGATTCAGTATCGGGGAGGAGACCAAAGAACGCCTGACTCGGAAGGATTGATACAAGAATCCTTTGAAGCTTTGGAACGCCTGGAACAGTTCAACAAAAAATCATGAAACCACAACCGCTTTGGCAAGTTTTGTTCCTACTCCTTTTGTTAAGTTCGGCGCCCGTCCTTTGCGAGGCCATGGACTACGAACGCGACGTCGCCCGCGCAAACGATTTATATGAAAACCAGCGCTTTCAGGAAGCCATCGAAATTTATGAAGGCCTGATCCGGCAAGGCTTACAAAACGGCCACCTGTTTTACAATCTGGGCAACGCTTATTATCGCCAGGGCAAAAAGGGGTTGAGCATCTTAAATTATTTACGCGCTCAAAAACTGCTCCCCAGAAACGCGGATTTGCGGGCCAATTTAAATTATGCGACGCAAAACACCGAGGATAAAATCGCGCCTAAACGCTCCGGGATGTTGCGTGATTTGTTTTTTTGGCTGGATTCCATTAATCGGAAAGAAAACTTACTGGCGTTGGCGCTCGTCAATTTTTTATTTTGGATAAGCTTCGCTCTGTGGTTGATCTACCGCAAGCGATTTTTCGACGCCTTGCGAAAAACAGCTCTGGCCCTGACGGTCGTCGGGCTGATTTCCAACGGCGCAATGTTTTACCTGGACTCCGGGGATGGGAACCAACGGGGAGTGGTGATAAACACGTTTGTTGAAGTTAAATCCTCTTTCGGAGAAGGTCACGTCACCTTGTTCCGGTTGCATGAAGGGGCGGTGGTATCCATTCTGGGAGAAAGAGGCGAATGGCGCCAAATCCAATTGGAGGACGACAAAAAAGGCTGGACCCCTAAAACCGCAGTGGGGGCGGTTTAACCCCCTCTACATCGTCCCGCTCTTTTTTTAAATCCCAGGATCCACTCCAATCAAAAATCCTTCAATCCTTGCCGCCAGGCGCGGGTCGTCGGATTGATAAACTCGTTTTAATATTTCCGTCATACTTTCCAGTCTGAAATTTCTCGGCTCCAGGATGGATTCCTCTACGTCCGACGCTTTCTCCTTCTCTCCATTTACATTGAAAAGCTCGAGTCCAGTCAACAACCAGCAAATGTTCATTTCCGTTTTTACGCAAAACTGGGCGAGAGTCGTGGCAGAGGGAAGCGACTTGTCGTTTTCCAGTTCCGACAACGCGCTTTGTGAAATACCAATTTTCTCGGAAACC
>JAJDBB010000107.1 GCA_029261555.1 Nitrospinaceae bacterium
TCTTTATATCCGCTATCGAGTTTTAGCAATTCCATGACTTACGCCATTATCCTATGGATACGATCCATGTCGATATGATCGGCGACTATTTGCCCCAGCCGGTCCAGCCCTTTTTGCCGGTGCGCCTGGTAATCGAACGTACTTTCTGGCTCCGGTTTTCCTCGCATTTTTCTGACATGTCGAAGGAAATCCCGGCGCAAATCGTCCTCGTCCAAAATGCCGTGGACAAAGGTTCCCAGGACCATTCCGTTCTCGTCGCAAATACCCAGGGCGCCGTCTTCGACTCTAGCTCCGTTTGAAAAAAGGGAAGGGTAGGGTGAATTCAGTTGAGTCGTCCCCATGTGGATTTCATACCCCCGGACCGGCAACCCTTTGCTAAATACGGGGCTGGAGCTGGCGACCGTTTCCACTTGCCGGGTGATTTTTTCTTTTTCGAGAGTCGTATCCATTTCAAACAATCCAAAGCCTTTCATGCGAAGCGCTTGGCTTTCCACTTTATGCGGATTGTGAATTTCCGTTCCCAGCATCTGGAAGCCTCCGCATATGCCTAACAAGACGGAACCGCTTTGCCGACGATCAAGAATCTCCTGCGTCAGCCCCTGGGTGTTTAGAAATTTCAGATCGTCCAATGTATTTTTTGTGCCGGGGATAATAATCAAATCGGGATTGCCAATTTGCTCTGGCGACCAGACATAGCGAAGGGAAACCGAAGGGTCATGGACCAGGGGGGCCATGTCGGTGAAATTGGATATTCTTGGCAGACGCATAACAGCGACGTCCAGAATGGAGGCGCCTCCAAGAGAGGCGGGATTATTTACATGCGGGATACCATCTTCCTCGTCGACGTAAAGGTCGCGGTAAAACGGAATCACTCCTAAAATGGGCTTGCCTGTCATCTCCTCAAACATTCGCAGTCCGGGTTCTAAAAGTTTGAAGTCGCCCCGGAACTTGTTGACGATGAATCCCGCGACGCGCTCTTGTTCATTAGGAGAGAGCAGGTCGTAGGTGCCTTTCATCCAGGCGAAAACTCCGCCGCGGTCGATATCGCCCACGATGATTACCGGCGCGTCCGCCGCTTCGGCCATCTCCATGTTGACAAAATCGCAGGATCTTAAATTGATTTCCGCCGGACTTCCGGCTCCTTCCAGAACGACGACTTCATATTCATTCATCAGTTCTTGCAGGGCTTTCTTAACTTCCGGAAGGTATTTCCCCTTGCCGTTATTGTCATTGTCGTTGAAATAGTCTTTGGCGCTTCGGGTTTCGACCGCCCGGCCCAGGACAATTACTTGTGAAAGAGCGTCTCTCATGGGTTTTAACAGCACCGGGTTCATGGTTACGCAGGGTTTGATACCGCAGGCCTCGGCCTGGTAAACCTGGGCGCGTCCCATTTCACCGCCGTCTTCGGTGACGTAAGAGTTCAACGACATGTTTTGCGCTTTGAAGGGGGCGACCTTTTGGCCGTCCAGAAAAAACTTTCTACAAAACGCGGCGGTGATGACGCTTTTACCCACGCCGGAGCCGGTTCCCTGAATCATTAAAGTTTTAGCGCTCATGACGATTGTTGCCTCTTGAGGAGCCAGAAAAAAAACGGGCCGCCTATGAGAGCGGTGATCACCCCAACTGGAATTTCCGTCGGCGCCAGCAAGGTGCGGGCCAGCGTGTCGCAAAAAATCATGAAACTGGCGCCGAAAAACATGACTGAAGGAATGAGCAATCGATGGTCGGGGCCGATCATTAAACGCACGATGTGCGGGACGATCAGGCCGACAAACCCGATGGGACCGGTGACGGCGACAACCACGGAGGTGATCAAGGCGGCGGCCAATAATCCGGCAAGTTGGGTCTTTACCACCTCCACTCCACGGCTCATGGCGGGTTCGGCTCCGGCGCTAAGAAGGTTGAGGTCGCGAGACAAATATATAATGACGCCGATTCCGCCGAAAACCAGAGGCGCGATCGAGATTAGGGTTTGATAATCGGTGATGTCCAGTCCGCCCATGAGCCAGCGCACGATTTGAAACGATTGCGTGATGTTGGACAGATAATGGATCAACATGACCATGGAGGCGAAGAAAAAATTGACGGTCACGCCTGCCAGTAAAAGGTACGAGGTGGGTAGCTCCCTGTGCTGGACGCGGACCAGCGAGAACACGACGGCTAGGGCCGTCATGGCTCCCAGGAAAGCAAATACGGGCACGCTAGAGAATCCCAAAAAAGTGAACGCCCAGCCGAGCCGGATGGCGATTACCGCGCCGAGCGCGGCGCCTCCGGAAACGCCGAGCGTGATAGGAGCGGCCAGATCGTTTCTGAGCACGGCTTGAAAAACGGCTCCGGCAACGGCCAGAGCCGCGCCGGTCAGGGCGGCGAGCAGGATGCGCGGGAGTCGGACGATGAACAGGATGTTGGCGTCCACGTTGTCCGCGAAGGTTATTTGATTTGAAAACGCCTTGGAAAAATCAATTGCCGTGGAGCCGATCATCGGAGCTACCGTCAGGGTTACAGCCAAAAGGGCGAGGAACAAACTCACGACGGTAAGGTAGCGTCTTTTGTTCATAAAAATAACACTCATGAGTTTAGATCCTGAGCTTCCGGGGAAATAAGAAAACTGCCGTCGGTTTCGTCGCGAATAATATTGACGTCGATTTCGTAGACGTCTTTCAGGATTTCTTTTTGCAGAACAGTTGCGGGCGATCCTTCCACCACCAGGGTTCCGTTCTTAATCAGAATCAGCCGGTCGCAAAACTTGGAAGCCAAATGCAAGTCGTGGAGGGCCATCACGATGGTTGCTCCTTGATCGCGATTCATAATTTTTAGAATATTCAAAATCTCCATTTGAAATTTCAGGTCGAGCGCCGAGGTGGGTTCGTCTAACAACATCGCCCGCGGTTCCTGGGCAATCGCGGCGGCGATCATAACCCTCTGCTTTTCCCCACTGCTAATTTCGTTGAAAAGTCGGTTTGCAAACTGGGAGGTATGAGTGAGGTCCATGGCTCGGCGTGCTATCTGGCAATCTTCCTCCGACTCAAACGCCAGGGCGGAAAGGTAAGGGTGGCGGCCCATGAGAACGACTTCGGAAACTTTAAAAGGAAAAACCATCGGGTTTTCCTGCGGCACCCAGGCGATGGATTGCGCCAGGGTTTTCCTCTTTTGGATAGATAAATCCAGGCCGTCAAAATAAACCGAGCTTTTTGCGCCAGGCAATATGCCGCCCAATAATTTTAACAAGGTGGATTTCCCGGAACCGTTGGGTCCGATGACTCCGACGAATTCTCCTGGAAAAATCTTGAGGGAAAAATCGCGAATCACGGGTTCCCTGTCGTATCTAAAGTCGGAGCGCTTCAATTCCATGAGAGGGCGGGAATTTTGCGTTGAATTTAGATTTCGCGCGCTCATTGTTTTTGGCTCTCGGGCGACGAAAGCTGGAGATGCGAATCCTCAAACAGTTCGGGATGAACGGCCTTCGCAAGACGATCGACGATTTCCAGTACTCTGGGGCCGGGTATGACCATGAAGCCGTCGTTGATGAATTGAATGTCGCCATTTTTTACCGCGGCCACTGTGGGAAACCTTTGCCAGTCCAGTTTGCTTTGCCGCTTGTACACTTCGGAGTCGTCCGCTTCCGGATGCAATTCTATGATCACTTCAGGGGAAGTATGGACGACGTATTCCTTGGATACTTTTGGATAGGGAACGAATGAGTCCGTGAGGATATTGTCTCCCCCCGCGACCGTTAGCAATTGGTCTAAAAAAGTCCCCTTGCCGACGGCGAATAAATCCCGCAACGAATTCCGGTTGTCGTCGAATATGAAAAATACGGATTTTCTTTTTTGACCCTCAAGCTTGTTTTTATAAAAAAGGAGACCGTCCTGGATGCGTTGGCGAAGTTTTTGCGCCTCCTCTTCTTTTCCCAGAGCTTCTCCGATAACGAGTATGGCTTTTTGGATGGATTCGAGATCAATGAGTTTTACCGGCAAACTTTTTATCCCAAGGGTTCGAGCGTGTTTATCCAAATTAAAATTGTCGTCCTGATGGATAATGAGATCGGGTTTCAAGGCGACCATCACCTCAAAATTTGGATTGACGACGCCGCCAACCCGGGGGATTTTGGTTGCCTCCGGCGGGAAATTACAAAAGTCCGTGGCGCCGACGAGGCGATCCTGCGCGCCTAATTCGTAAATAATTTCGGTGACGGCGGGCGATAGGGAAACGACGCGTTGAGGAATGGGTTGAGAGATAGCGTCGGCAAAACTGGTTTTGGAAACGCAACAGGTAACCAGAAAAAGGGCAAAGGCCCACAGGAGAGGCGCAAGCCCGAACATCCATCGGGGTTCTAAAATACCTAGCAATAAAAAAAATCCCCGGTCCCTTTGAACAGGGAGGGGAAAGATGACGGTACCCGGAAAAATTTGCTTCACCTCTTATACTTCCCGAAGAGTTTGTGAAGTCTGTTCAGAGCAGGTTTTCTGGCTTCCGGATCGGGCTACTCCCAGCGCCTTCCCGTTAAAAATTAACAGTGGACTTGCTGGTTTCGTCCCCGGTTACAGCGGCGGGTCCGCGACGGATTTGCACCGTCTTCCCTTGCTTCTGTTCAGGACAACTCGTTGACAGCTAGAATATCAAATAACAATGGCTTGTCAATATGGGAATGGATTGCCCAAATGATTCATCTGTTTAGAAACTCAGAGACGTCGACGAGGTTTTGTTCGCTGATTTCGTGCCCCTGGGCGGTCGATTGAAGGGCGACGGTATGCCCAAACGCTTTCATTTGATCTAGAGCGTGTTCGGCTAGAAAAGATGGCACGACGTCGTCGTTCTCCCCAAAAATCCCCAAAACTTCAGCGTAGGACTCCCGGGTATCCGGTTCGGATATTTCCGGAAGGAAGCCGCACACCGAAGCTGTTTTATGAATCTCGTGCCGGCCTAGTAGGCTGTGAACCAAAGCCGCCCCGCCGCCTTGGGAGAATCCCCAAAGACAAATGCGGGTCTCGACGCCGGGCCGCGCTTGGCGAAAATGTTCTTCCAGGCTGTCGAGAAATCCTCCGGTATATTCCAGGAATTTGAAAACGGATTTGGCCTGTCCGGGTCCGTCGGCCCACCAGCTCCACAATCCGTCGCCTGCGCTTAAGGGAGCTTGGGGATATATGAGCGCCGCGTTTTTCAAGGCCAGGCGATTGCCGTGGACCAGCATGTTTTCCGGAGTGGATTCCGCGCCGTGAAACCCGACGAGCAAATCTGCCGGCGAGGCGAGCGTTTCTTCCGGTTCGCCGACGATGGTTTTTATTCCGTTCAATTCAATCGTGCTGTATTGGAAAGCCATGGTTTCTCTTTCAGTTGAGTTGTTGAGCGTCGATTATTTTTTGAGCCAGGACTTGCGCCTCCTTGCGGATCTTTATCGTCCCTAAGGTTCTGGCCTGTTCAATTTGGTCCAAAATGATTTTAAACAAAGGCGAGGGCGCAAGGTTGAAAATTTTTTTGAGATCGCCTCCGTCAAGCAGGGGAGGTAGCTCGCTCGCGGGGAGGTATCGGTCGTAATAAAATTTTATTTGGTTTGCCGCCGCTTCATCAAAGGCTTCCACGGCGTCGGTGTTTTCCATGTGGGCGGAATAAATCGCGCGCGCTAAAAACAGGGCGGGAATCATTTCTGGGTCGGACAGTTTGGCGAATGCGTACATTTTTTCCAAGTCGACCGGCGGGGTTGAAAAATCCAATTCTTCGGATTGGGCCGACCGTTGAATTGAAATCGTTCGCTCCACAAATTGAATGTCCGCATTGGAAGCGCGAAGCGTTTTCAAAATAATTTCTGGAGGGGTTTTCAAAGAGTGAAGCAGAACGGAAATTTTAAGAAGAGCCTGCGCTCTGCTTTTATCCCGCGCCTTTTGACGTTGACAATATCTAATCCAGTCCGGGGGATTGGACGCAAAAAATTCTTCCAGGTTTTTGCAGGATTGCAAAATACATTTGCGGTCGTCCGGCTGTGCGTTATCCAAATCGGGAATGACATAGGTCAAAATCCCGGTTTGAAGCATGGATTCCAACAGAGGGGCGGTTGATACTCCCTGAAAAAATAGAACCAGTTCGTACCAGACTCTTTCCGGCGCGGTTGCGGCAATGCGATCCTTGCTCTGTTCAATTTTCTTTAGGGTCTCCGGGGCAATTTCAAATTCCAAACCGGATGCGAAGCGATAGGCTCGGAGCATTCTTAAAGGATCGGACTCAAATGTCGGTCCCGGAAGAGCCTTTAACGTTTTAGATTTTAAATCGTTCAGGCCTCCATAGGGATCCAGGATCTCGACGTTCCCCGCAATGTAAGAACTCAACGCGACGCCCATGGAGTTGCAGGTAAAATCCCTTTGCCCCAAATCATCCTCGACGCCGGCGCCTTGCAACTCCGAAAAATCAAAATAGACGTTTCCGGGAAGCACGACCCGCACGGTTTCCCGTCCTGGAGTTTCATCGAGCGGAACGAGAGGGAGTTTCAATGCCTGGGAAAACTCCTTTGTCAGGGAGGCGGCTCCCAGGCAGGCAAAATCGTAATCGGAAATCGGGAGGTTCAAGACGTGGTCGCGGACCGCGCCTCCAACCAAATAAATTTCAGTATTGGCCTGTCGTGAAAATTCCAAGACCCTATTTAGATAATTTGTGATATCGGGTTGTTCCATTTTTTGCGCGTAACTTTATGGCGCGCCGGCATGAGGCGGGAAAGCTTGCTTAAATACTAGCGGCTCTTTATATTTTCCAACTGGAGGATAGAGAGACCCGCTTGGATGCGAAAATGACTCCGTCCTTTTTTACCAAGTATAAGTCCGATTGAGTCAGGTTTCCCAGGATTTGTTGCAAATTTTCGGAGGGCTTGCTTTGTGGATCCTTGATTAGGAAAGGGATCATTTCGTCGACGGAATCGCGGACTCGGTCGCTTTCGATAAGGAATCCTAGGAAATTCAGGTTTACGTTCAAATATTTTTTCGCAAGTTGCGCCAGGTTGTCTCCCGCGAGCAAATCCTTTTTCTTCCTGACCCGGTTGACCACCAGATTGGGTTTAAACTTAGCGGCCACCTCGTCGATGGTTAAAACCCAATCAGGGTCAATCAGAGCCGCATTCTCTTTCAAGTCGTCGAGCGAGCACAATTCGCTCTGTCCACCGCTGGAAGCAGAGTCGCGGAAAAGTTTTTGAGTTTTGTCGCCGACAGGCAATGCGTCTTGAAGTTTTTTGAAAAGAACGGCTTTGATAAAACCAAAAGCGTTCATCACCGAAGGGATTTCCGGGAGCGTCAACACAATGCCGGAGCCTGCAAGGTTGAAGCGCTCCAACGTGTCGGAATGGACGCCGGGTCCCAAGTCAGTCACGATGTAATCCGCGTCCAGCCTGGAGATGAGCGAGATTATTTTTTGGTTGGTTTCGCGGGGCAACGGAAAGGTTCCGGAAAGATCGCCTGCGCCGCTCAGGAACTTGAGATTGCCCACTCCGGTATCCATCAAAAGGCTTGCCGGATCCTGCTCCTGGAAATTGACCAAATCGCTCAAGCCGAATTTTGGATTGCTGATTCCTAATAATGCGTGCAGGTTGGAAGCTCCATAATCCGTGTCTGCCAACACGACGCGGTAGCCGCCGAGGGCGAGGCCAACGGCCAGGTTGGCGCTGAGCAGGCTCTTGCCAACGCCGCCTTTTCCGCCTCCTACCGCGATAATATTTTTGGGGTTTGCCATGGTATGTCGCTTGCGCGGGTTTTCAGGTGATTCCGTTTTTCCGGGTTGGAGTTTTCTTTCTTTGCCCGGAGGTGAATATAAACGATTCGAGCAGTTCCAGGACGTCGGGGCGATTCCAGGAAAGGCCTGAATCGCCTTTCACACCGGCGTTGCGAAGGGAGCGGGAGGGCGACTTTTGCAACCAGTCGGGAACGACGTTTTTACGGTTGGCGGATCCGGCGTCTATGAGCGCAAACCGGTCTTCCAGATTCTTCTGGAATTGATTCAATTGTCCGATCAATTGGTCCGACTTCTTTTCACCGTCTTCCTCGGGAACAAATTTGGATAAATCTTCACCTAGGTTGGTGATGGGTTCTTGAACCCAATCCTGCGGCGGCTCAACCTGCGGGGGTTGGGTTGGCGGGGTTTCGGCGTCTGGGACGTCGCCTTCCTCTTCCAGACCCTCGCCCAACTGTGAAGAAATTTCCTCGATGGTTTGTTCCATCTCCTGTTTTAGTTTTGAAATCGCCTCGTCGTGTTGATCGATTTTCCGTTCCAACTCGGCGGAATTCTCCTGATCCTTGATTTCAGAAATAGGAGGAGTTGAGATTGTAGGCGGTTCTTCCGGCGATTCCGGGACGACCGGTTCAATTTGATTTCCGGCCAGAATCGCCTCGAAATCGGCTATGATTTCATCGTCCAATTGACTCGGAATATTTTCCTCAACGGGAGCATTGGAGGAACCGGACGCATCGGGAGAGTTTTTGACGGAAGGTTGGTCGGGTTCTTTTCTGATCTCGCTTTCCTTGATGGTTTGAAGCTCTTTTTCCAGGTCGCTGAAATCATTTTTCAGTTTGTGCAGAAGCTGGTCGTCATCGTCCAGAGGAGGGGTATTGTCGCTCGCTGAGTCCTGTTCCGCAAACGCCTGGAAATTCCCATCGTCAAAGCCGGGTGGAAGAGTTTCTATTGGCGAATCATTTTGCGACTCTTCCGGGAAAAGCGGAATGGACTTTTCTTCGTCCTGCCTATTTTTGAACTCCAATCCTTCAATAAATGGATCGACTCTGGGTCTTGTGGGTTCAATTACCAGGGGATCGGCTTTTGATTTTGGATCCTGTACGTCGCGATCAAAAAAACCGCTTTCATAGATGTCATTTTCATCGTCGCGATAGTTGCGTTTCTTTTTGGCCCGGAGGCTAAAAAAATACCAGCAGGCGAATGAAACGACCAAAAGTCCTGCGATTGCAGGAACCCAAACAGCTGAACCCATACTGTCGAGTCCGGAGCTTGATCCCTTGAACCAGGATGAAATGGTTTGGGAGATTTCCGAACTGTTAATTTTGGGGAGGCTGGTCATGGCTTATTTTATTGGCCCGTAGTTTTTTGAAAAGGCCGTTTGGGAAGGGTCGAATTTTATGTAATTACTGAGCGTGAAAGCATATAAAAAATTTCGCTTTCATAATAGCATAAAATGGGTAAAATCAGTAAAATTAATCACTTGGAGCGGATTCGTCTGGCGTTTGCGTGATATAATTGGCCGTGCGCATTGCGGTAAAACTTTTTCTTCATGGCGCAAAATGGGTCGGGATATTGTGGACAAAATTTCTGTTTCTATAATCACCTGCGATGAAGAAAAGAATATCGAACGGTGTTTGAAGAGTCTCCATTGGGCGGATGAAATTATGGTGATGGACAGCGGCAGTAAGGACCGGACTGTTGAAATTTGCCGACTCTATACCGACAAGGTTTATCATGAAAGCTGGCACGGCTATGGCAAACAAAAAAACTTGTGCGCCGACAGAGCGAGCCATCGGTGGGTTTTAAATATGGACGCCGACGAAGAAGTTTCTGAGGAGTGCGCCCTGGAAATCCAAACGGCTCTTGAAAAGGGATTGGAGCAGCCCATTTATTCTTTTCCGCGAAAAAATTTTTTTGGCGAGAGATGGGTGCGCTTTGGCGGATGGTATCCCGACCGTATCGCCCGGTTGTACGATAAAACCCGTGTGCGATTTTCGGAACCGCAGGTGCACGAAAAACTGGTCCCCGAGTTGGAGACGGGGCGATTTCAAAACCCCTTGCTGCATTGGTCCTACCTGGACATGGGAGATTACGTCGCTCGGCAGAACCGCTATTCTACCTTGTTTGCAAAAAATTCTCTTAAAAATGGTAGGATAGGCTCGTGGTCGGATTTGATCTTCCGGCCTCCGCTGGCATTTTTGAAAACTTACTTTTTACGGCAGGGCTTTAGGGAAGGTCGTTTGGGGTTTTTCCTTGCGGCGTCCAACGCTTTTTATACCTACCTTAAGTACGCCAAAACCCGCGATCCGAACTTGCTCAATGGCGATTGACGCGACCGATTAATCTTTTTTCTTCTATCCATCCCCGAGGAATTTTGACCAAGACGCAGTTGTTGATATTGATGACCCCCGTGGTTCTGTTTTCCCTGACCCTCCATGAATATTCGCATGGTCGGATGGCCTATTATCTGGGCGACGACACGGCCAAACAGCAGGGCCGCCTGACCTTCAATCCCTTGAAGCACCTGGACCTGATGGGCGTCCTGTTTTTTTATTTTGTCGGATTCGGTTGGGCCAAGCCCGTTCCCGTCAACTGGAGAAATTTTCAGCATCCGCGCCGGGACATGATGTACGTTGCCATTGCGGGTCCCTTGGCCAACGTCGGTCTGGCTTTTTTAAGCAGTTTTTTTATAAGAATGATTTCGCCTTATGAAAATCTGATGTTATTCTACCTCCTTTGTTTTGCCGTTTTTATCAACGTGGCGCTTTTTGTGTTCAACATGTTGCCGGTGTATCCCTTGGACGGAGCCAGCGTTTTAAAAGGTTTGGTGTCCGATACCATGGCCCGGCGGCTGACTTTTTTTGACAGATACGGGGCGGTCCTTATATTGGGCGTGTTTTTGATGGATCAGTTTGCGCATACGGGAATTATCTGGCGGGTGATTGGCCTGCCTATTTTGATGGTCGTCCAAATGTTGACGCAGGAGGCGTTTCCGCTTCTGCAACGGGTTTTAATGACGAGTTTTGGCTGATGAATAATTGATATGGCAGGAAAACGAATTCTGAGCGGAATGCAGCCGACCGGTCCCTTGCACCTGGGGAACTATTTTGGCGCGCTTAAAACCTGGGTCGAGTTGCAGGACGACTATGAGTGTTTCTATTTTATCGCCGACTGGCACGCGCTTACTTCGCTTTACAACGACCCGGCCTTGATTCGCAAATACTCGCGGGAAGTGGCGGCGGACTGGATAAGCTCCGGACTCGATCCGGAAAAATGCACGCTGTTCGTGCAATCAAAAATTCCGGAACACGCGGAGTTGTACCTGATATTGTCGATGATCGTTCCCGTTCCCTGGTTGGAACGCAACCCGACGTATAAGGAAAAGCAGGACGAAATTAAAAACGTGGAGCTGAGTTCCCACGGTTTTTTAGGGTACCCCGTTTTGCAAACCGCCGACGTGGTCTTGTACAAGGCGAATGCGGTGCCGGTGGGGATCGACCAGGCGCCGCACCTGGAGATTTCGCGGGAAATTGTGCGCCGGTTTAATAATTTGTACGGTAAGGAAGTTTTTATCGAGCCGGAGGCTAAAATCTCGGAAATCCCCAAGCTCAACGGTCTGGACGGGCGGAAGATGAGCAAGAGTTACGATAACGCGATTTACCTTTCCGACGATGAGAATCAAATCGGGAAAAAAATCCGCTCCATGTTCACCGACCCGCAAAGGAAGAGGCGGGACGACCCCGGCGACCCTGACGTCTGCAACCTGTATCCTTTTCACAAGATTTATTCTAGTGAGGAAACGCAAAAGGAGATCGACCGGGATTGCCGGACCGCCGCCATTGGATGTGGCGACTGTAAGGCAATCCTGGCGAAGAACATGCTTGAGCAAATGAAACCGGCTATGGAGAAGCGCCGGGAGATCATTTCCAAACCAAAAGAGTTGGACGAAATTCTCGAGGAAGGAAGCAAAAAGGCAGGGCAGGTTGCCAGGGCCACACTTCGCGAGGCCAAAAAGGCCATGCGTTTTCAAAAATAGGAATTAACTAGATTGACTATGGACTACAAAGACACTTTAAATTTGCCGCAAACAAAATTCCCCATGAAGGCCAACCTGGCCCAACGGGAACCGGAGTTGTTGAAAAAGTGGAACGAAGAAAATATTTATTCGCTCCAGCGCGAACGGTTTGCGGACAAGCCCAAATATGTTTTTCATGACGGCCCTCCCTACGCCAACGGCCACATTCATATGGGTCATGCGCTCAATAAAATACTTAAGGATTTTATAGTTAAATTCATGGGAATGAAGGGTTTTAATTCCCTCTTTGTTCCGGGGTGGGATTGCCATGGTTTGCCTATTGAGCATCAGGTGCTCAAGGAGCAAAAGAAGAAAAAGATAGACACTCCCAAGGGAGAAATTCGCAAACTGTGCCGGGAGTACGCCTCTGGGTTCGTCGATATTCAGCGGGAGGAGTTTAAACGCCTGGGCGTTTTTGCCGACTGGGATAACCCTTACCTGACGATGAACCACTCGTATCAGGCAACGATCGTTCGAGAGTTTGGGAAGTTCGCTCAAGCCGGAATGGTTTATAAAGGACTCAAGCCGGTTCACTGGTGTACGAGTTGCGCAACCGCCTTGGCGGAGGCGGAGGTGGAATATGCGGATCACAGCTCGCCGTCGATTTACGTCAAGTTTCCCGTTAAAGAGGGGCTGAATGGGCAATTGGATGGCGCCGATCCCGAAAAAACTTTCTTTGTAATCTGGACCACTACGCCCTGGACGCTTCCCGCCAATCTGGCTGTCTGCCTGCATCCCAAATTTCAGTACGTCGCTGTGCGCGTCGATGGCGCCGATTTGATCGTGGCGGAGGAGCTTCTGCCCGCGTTAGTTAAAGAATGGGCGCTTGAGGATTATAAAGTTCTGGGGAAATGCGCGGGCAAGGATTTGGAAGGCGTTGTCGCCCGGCATCCTTTTATCGAACAGGATTCCATAGTCATCGTGGGCGATCACGTCACATTGGAGGCAGGGACGGGGTGTGTGCACACCGCGCCGGGGCACGGGCAGGACGACTATGTGGTGGGGCGAAAGTACGGACTGGAACCTTATAATCCGGTAGACGACAAGGGGATTTTTAAGCCGGAGGTTGAATTTTTCGCCGGGCAGTTCGTGACCAAGGCGAATCCAGAGATCATCGAGAAATTGCGCGAGTTGGGTTTGATGGTGACCGACTCCACGATCAAGCATTCTTATCCGCATTGCTGGCGGTGCCGGCAACCCATTATTTTTCGCGCCACAGCTCAGTGGTTCATTTCCATGGACAAGGGGGATTTGCGGAAAAAATCTCTCGAGTGGATAGATAAAACCCAATGGGTTCCCGCATGGGGCAAAGAGCGGATATACAGCATGGTGGAGAACCGGCCCGATTGGTGCGTTTCCCGACAAAGAACCTGGGGCGTTCCCATCGCCATTTTTACTTGTCAATCTTGTGATGAACCTTTGGTCTCTGGCGAGATATTCGACTGCGTGGCAAATAGGGTGGAGCAGGAAGGCGCCGATTTCTGGTTCGAAATGGAACCAGAGGAGATTCTTCCTGGGGGAACCAAATGCTCCTGCGGCTCCGCACAATTTAAAAAAGAGATGGATATTCTCGACGTCTGGTTCGACTCCGGCGTCAGCCACGCGGCGGTGTTGGAAGACGATCCTGATTCAGCCTGGCCCGCGGACATGTATCTTGAAGGCAGCGACCAACACCGCGGCTGGTTTCACAGTTCGCTTCTGGAATCCGTCGGAACGCGCGGACGCGCACCCTATAACACCGTACTCACGCACGGATACGTTGTGGACGGTAAGGGCAAAAAAATGTCTAAATCCGCCGGCAACGTTATCGCGCCGCAAAAAATTATCGATCAGTACGGCGCGGAAATTCTGCGGCTGTGGGTCGCCTCGGAAAATTACCGCGAAGACATTCGCATCTCCCAGGAAATCTTAAAGCGCCTGACCGAAGCGTATCGAAAAATTCGCAACACGTTCCGTTACATTCTCGGCAACCTGGATGATTTCGATTGGGAGCGCGACGGAGTTCCGGTCGAGGAGATGCAGGAGATCGACCGTTTCATCCTCATGCGCCTGAAGCTTTTGAATGAAAAAATTCAAAAGGCGTTCGACAATTATGAGTTCCACGTGTTTTACCACTCATTTTATAACTTCTGCGTGGTGGACTTGAGCGCGTTTTATCTGGATATTTTGAAAGACCGGCTTTACACCTATCCGCGCGATTCCAAAGGTCGCCGGTCGGGGCAAACCGCGCTCCATACTCTGTTGACTAGCATGACTCGCCTGATGGCCCCGATTTTAAGTTTTATGGCGGAGGAAATCTGGTCCTATCTCCCAAAAGGCGACGGAGAAGCGCCGAGCGTTTTTCTTTCTGAGTTTGCCGCTTTGGACAACCTGGCGTTGGACGACCCTTTGATGAACAAATGGGAGCGCATCATTGAGTTGAAGGGCGAGGTCAGCAAGGCTCTGGAGATCAGCCGCCGGGAAAAAGTGATCGGTCACTCCCTGGACGCGCGGGTTCGGTTGGTCCTGCCGCAGGAATTGCGGACGGTTTTGGAAAATAATCTGGACGAATTGAAATTTATATTTATCGTATCTGGAGCCGACGTCGTCGGAGAGTTGGAAGCGGGCGATAAAGTTTACGAAAGCGAGTTGATAGACGGCCTGCGGATTGGGGTGGGGACCATGCCGGGAAAAAAATGCGAACGCTGTTGGAATTATTTTGACGACGGAGCGGCTTCTTCCGATTCGTCGTCTGTGTGCCTCCGGTGCCTGAAACATCTGGACGCGGCCAAAGCCTAAACTTGAATCATTCCGTGCAAAACAAGTATTTACATTTGTTCCTCATTTCCAACGCGCTGATTATTATCGACCAGTTCACCAAGTTCATGGCGGCGTCGCATATACGCCTGCACGACTCCGTTCCCGTCATCGACAATTTTTTTCATATCACTCATATAAGAAACTCCGGCGTGGCATTTGGATTGTTTGCCGGTCAAGCGGAGAACAACAAAGCCGCGATTTTTATTTCCATTTCCCTGCTCGCCATCGCCGCGATCCTGGGATTTTTTCACCGCACGCCGGAGGAACATAAGCTGTCGCTGAACGGTTTAATTCTTATTTTCAGTGGCGCCATTGGCAACCTGATTGATCGTATTTTGCACCGCGAGGTGATAGATTTTCTTTATTTTTTTTACCGCGATTTTCATTTCCCGGCCTTCAATATCGCCGACTCCTGTATTACAATAGGGGTCGGTTTGATGTTTCTAGACATGTTTTTTAATCAGCCCGATCCCGGCCCTTCAGTTTCCTGAGAACAATTCGTTATCAGGACTTCCACGAAAGCGTCTCATGCATCCCGTCCTCCTGGAATTTGGTTTCATAAAAATTTTCACCTACGGCGTCTTCGTCGCTTCGGGATTCTTTGTCGCCATCGTTTTGGCAGGCTGGCAGGCAAAGGCCGAAGGGCTTGACCAGGAAAAAGTCCTGGATCTCTGCTTTTATATTTTGGTCGCCGCCATCCTGGGCGCCCGCCTGCTTTATGTTTTGGTGGAATATAAATACTTTGTCGCTAACCCTCTTGAAATTTTCAAATTCTGGAAGGGAGGACTGGTTTATTACGGCGGCCTGATCCTGGGCGCATTGGTTTCCTTTGTGTATATGCGCAAACACGATATGCCTATCTGGAAAGTGGCGGACGTCGTCGCTCCTTCTCTGGCCATAGGTCAGGCCATCGGACGATGGGGTTGTTTTTTTGCCGGGTGTTGCTACGGAAAGCAAACCGACGTCTCCTGGGCGATTATGTTCTCCGACGCGAAATCTTTGGCGCCTATCAATATTCCCCTGCACCCGACACAAATCTATCTTTCCCTGAACGCCTTATTCATCCTTGGTATTCTGATTTGGTTGAGGAAACGAAAAACTTTTGACGGGCAGATTTTTTGGGCTTACGGCGCTCTGTATTCTATTGGACGTTTCATCATTGAGTTTTTCCGGGGCGACGACCGTGGATTTGCCGTCGAGGGAGTCCTTTCTACCTCGCAGTTTATAGGGGTTTTTACGTTGGCCGTTTCCCTGCTGATGATTTTTTCTCTTCGCCAGGGCAAAACCTCCCGGCCGGTAAAGCGCTGACCCGATTCTCTTCTTTGTGTTCTATGTTTTCGTTGATTCAAATTTCTGATTTGCATATAACGCTTTCTCCCGAAGAGAGGTTTCGCGGAGTGGACACGCGGGCCAGTTTGAACCGAGTATTGCGAACTCGCGAGGTCCACGAGGCCGACGCGCTTATCGTTACCGGCGATTTGGCGGCCAAGGATCCACACCCGGAAATTTACCGACACATAAAAAGCGTTTTGGACGTTTGCAAAATCCCCTATCACATTTTGCCTGGAAATCATGATCAGTCCGACTTGACAGCGGAAGTTTTTGGGATCGAATTGAACGACGGGAAATTAAACCGCATCGTGGAACACCCCGCCCCGATGATCTTCATGGATTCGTCGACGGAGGAAACGCATTCCGATGATCTGGAGTTTCTGAAAAACGCCTTACAATATTTTTCCGGACGGCGGCCCTTGCTATTCATTCACCATCCCTTGAGGGAATGCGACCATCCATATTTTGATACGCATTGCGTGCTGGAGGGCCGCGAGAAAATTCGGGAGGTTTTGGAGAGCGGGGGAGGGGTCCGGCATGTTTTTTCCGGGCACGCTCATAAAAGCCATTCGCAAACAGTTTCCGGTATTGCCTACCACGTCGGCCCGTCGACGGCCTGCGAGTTTTATTCAACGCCGGAGGACGTCTTTGACAGTCACCAAATGCCCGGCTTTCGAAAGATCGTCGTGGAACCCGTTTTAGGCGGGGTGGACACACGAACCATTTATCTGAGTTGAATAGGAATCTCCGAAGAGGAATTACAAATGGATAAACCGGTAAGGAATCAGGAGGAAAGACAAAAGGAAACCGTCTTTATAAGGCGCGGCGACCGGACTGTTAAAGGAGTTGCCCTTTCTTCCCTGACCGCCAGTATAAAAAATGGCAGGCTTCGCCGGACCGATGAAATTTCCGTGGATGGGAATCGATGGGTTGAATTGGGCGAGCATCGTAAATTGGGGCCGCTGTTTGCTTCGGTGAATAAAGCGCCGTCCTCCCCGCCTGGTCCGCCGGATAATTTAAAAAAACAACTCGCCGGTATTTCCGGAATGTTGGATGAAATAAATTCCCCCAGTTAAAAAACTTCCGCTACTTTACCGCCGTTAAATTGTATTCCTTGAATTCCAAAGGTTCGAGGGTTTCCGGATACACCGCGTTGACGAAAAGCTCCGAGGCCTTGGAGGCTTGATGGATTTTTAAAGACGCTTCGTTTTCAAACACGATCACATGCTGAAAGCTTGAAGGATCCAGAACTTCCTGCGCCGCCGTATAGGAGGTTATGCCAGGTTCGTGGAGCTTGACGTAACGCACCAAGTCGCACACCGCATTGCGCACTTTTTCGATACTGCCGCGTTTAACCTTATATCGGGCCGTCAAGTAAATGGGCTTCATTTGATTGGCTCCATTTAAAGTTGTTAGGGATTAGAGTGGAGTCGCCTCATCCAGCGGCGAAAGAGGAACGTCTATTTCTATCGGAGGCTCGTCTTGCGGTTTGGTGATGGGTTTGTTTTTTAACAAAGACAGTAAATTTTCCAAAGTACTTTTAAGATCGCGACGATGGACCACCTGGTCGATGAGTCCATGCTCTAGTAAAAACTCCGAGGTTTGGAAACCTTCCGGGAGTTCCTGCTGAATGGTTTGTTTGATGACCCTGGGACCCGCAAACCCAATAGTGGCGCCCGGTTCCGCCAGGATAACGTCTCCCAGCAAGGCAAAACTTGCCGACACTCCGCCCGTGGTTGGATCCGTTAGAACAGAAATGTAAGGGATTCCTGCCTCGGAAAGCTGTTGCAGGGAAGAAACTGTTTTTGCCATTTGCATGAGAGAAAAAATTCCTTCCTGCATTCTCGCGCCTCCGGAACAGCAAACGATGATCAGCGCCGATTGGTTTTGCAAAGCTCTTTCGACCCCGCGAGTTATTTTTTCTCCAACGACGGAACCCATGCTCCCGCCCATGAAGGCAAAATCAAAAGCGCAAATTTCAACTTCGTGTTCGCCCATTGTGCCTGTTCCGCAGATAATGGCGTCTTTGGGATCGCCATCCTTGAGATAGTGCTTGATTCGATCTTTGTACTTCTTTTTATCTTTAAATTTGAGCGGATCCAGGGAGACAAGGTTGACGTCGTGCTCCTGAAAGGAACCCGGGTTTACCAGGAGCCGGATGCGTTGCCGGCCGTCGACCCGAAAATGGAGATCGCACTTGAGGCAAACATAGAAGCTTTGTTCCAGTTGCGAAGGGTGTTGAATTTCCTGGCAGCTCTTGCACTCGAACCAATCTTCCGGTTCCTGCTTGGAGATTTTTTTCCCCAGGCTGGCGGCGGTGGACTTTACTTTATCTAACCAAGACATAATGGAGAGGGGAATGAGTGAAAAATTATGGTGAGCCGGCGTCTTTAGGGTTTAGCCTGCTTGACCTCGTCTGCCTTGACCGGTTGACTCTCGGCTTCAGCCTTCTTTCGCGATCGATCCTGCCATAAGAGAACAACCGGTCCCAAAAACACATAAGCCAGGCTGAGCAAAAACAGGGCTATTTTGGGCACGGTCGCCAATGAATAGCACAATAAAATTACGAAAAGAAAACGCGGGAAAGTGACTCGCTTTTTTCTCAACGTTTGTTTGAAGGCGGGGTATTTTATGTTGCTGACCATGAGAAACGCCAGCGTATAAATAACAATAACAATGACTCCGGGCGTCGCTTTTCCTATGAGGTTTTCACCGCTGGCAATAACGATGGCCGAAATAATGGCGGCGGAAGCCGGAGTGGGCAGGCCGATAAAATCCGGTCCCTGAGTCTCTAACTTGGTCGAATTGAACCGAGCCAGGCGCAGAGCCGAACACAGTAGAAATAAAAACGCGGCCATCCAGCCAACTCGACCAAAAGGTTTCAGAACCCAGGAATACATCAGGAAAGCCGGAGCCATTCCAAAGGTGACGACGTCTGCCAATGAGTCGTATTGTTCGCCAAATGCGCTGGTCGTATTGGTGAGCCGCGCAACCCGTCCGTCCAGCATGTCGAAAATCATGCCGAAGACAATAGCCCAGGCCGCGACGGTATAGTCCCCGTTCATCACCGCAATGAAGGCGTAGAATCCGCAAAAAACGTTGCCCGTGGTGAACAGGCTGGGCAGAATATAGATTCCTTTTTTGAGACGCTTTGGAGTGAGGCTTCGGTTTTTCATGATGGTTCCGACGGCAAATAAGCAATGACGCTGCTTCCGCCTTTGACGATATCTCCGATTTTAATTTTCAATCGCGAGTTTTTTGGAAGGAACACGTCGACCCGGCTTCCAAAACGAATCAAGCCGAACCGTTCTCCAAGTTCAAGCGACTGGTTTTCCTTCGCCCAGCAAACAATCCTTCGCGCGATGAGTCCCGCAATCTGGCGAACCAGTACCTTGCCGTTGCCGTGCCGGATCAGGAGGATATTTTGCTCGTTGTCCAGGGACGCTTTATGATTTGCCGCGTTCAAAAATTTTCCGGGATTGTATTGGATTTTTTCAATGGTCCCGGCCACGGGCATGCGATTGACGTGCACGTTGAATACATTTAAAAAAATACTGATCCGCGTGAAAGCCTCTCCCAGGACGGGATCCTTTTCATCCTCAATAATGGCGACGACTTTTCCGTCTGCCGGCGAAACCACAACGTTGGCGTCGGTAGAGATTTGTCTTTCCGGGTCGCGAAAAAAATTGGTCACAAACAAAAATCCGAGACCAAAAAACGCGGCGACCCAAGGAAATCCCATAAACCAGAATCCCAGCGTCAACGCTCCCAGCGGTAGAATGAATCGCAGTCCGTCTTTAGCGATAGGAAATCTCATTGACGACCTGTCCTCATTGAAGCTTCTTGCCGATGAAGGGCATCATCTCCCTGAGGTTTTCGCCGGTTGTTTCAATTAAATGGTTCGCGTCCTTTTTCAACATGGCGTTGAACGAAGGGCGCCCGGCCTGGTTCTCCAGAATGAATTCCTTGGCGAAATTGCCGTTTTGAATTTCGCCCAGTATCTTCTTCATTTCCGCGCGAGTCTCGTCGGTGATGATCCTGGGGCCGCGAGTCACGTCTCCATAGGCGGCGGTGGTGCTGATTGAGTAGCGCATGTTGCCGATGCCGCCTTCGTAGATCAGGTCGACGATCAGTTTGAGTTCGTGCAGGCATTCGAAATACGCCAGGTCCGGGCTGTATCCCGCTTCCACCAGAGTGTCGAATCCGGCGCGGATGAGTTCGGTCACGCCGCCGCACAGCACGACTTGTTCGCCGAACAAATCAGTTTCGGTTTCTTCGCGGAAGCTGGTTTCGATAACTCCGGCCCGCGTGCCGCCAATGCCCTTTGCCCAGGCGAGTCCGATTTCCCGCGCCTTGCCGCTGACGTTTTGCTCAATGGCCAAAAGGCAGGGGACGCCGGCGCCCTGTTCAAAAGTCCGGCGCACCAGGTGCCCCGGTCCCTTGGGAGCCACCATGAACACGTCCGAGGTTTCCGGCGGAACCACCTGGCCGAAATGGATATTGAATCCGTGCCCGAAGGCCAGGGCGGCGCCGTCCTTCATATTGGGGCGAATGTCGCTTTCATACATCGCCCGTTGTTTGTCGTCCGGTATCAGAATCATGATTACGTCCGCGATTTTAGCGGCTTCCGCGACGGTCAAGACTTTCAATCCGTCCTTTTCCGCGCGGGCGCAATACGCGCTGTCTTTTCTCAGACCGATCACCACTTCCATGCCGCTGTCGTGCAAATTACGCGCGTGGGCGTGGCCCTGGCTTCCGTAGCCGATTACGGCGAGGGTCTTACCTTTGAGCAAATTTAAATCGGCGTCTTTATCGTAAAATAGGCTGGCCAATGCTAATCTCCTTACAGTTTACAGTTTAGTTGTCAGTTAATAGTTTTTGTTCCGCGGGAAATAGCGATCCGGCCCGAGCGCACCACTTCTTTGATACCCAAAGGCTTGAGCAACTCGATGAACCCGTTCAATTTCCCTTCGTCGCCGGTGATTTCCAACGTATAGGTTTTGGCGCTAACGTCGACGACTTTTGCGCGAAATATTTCCGCAATGCGAAGGATTTCTTCCCGCACCCTGGGTTCCGCGTTCATTTTTATGAGGAGCAATTCGCGGTCCACAAAATTCTCCTCGGTCAAATCGACCACCTTGATAATGTCGACGAGCTTGTTTAGCTGTTTGGTGATTTGTTCTATCTTTTTATTGTCCCCGCAGGTGACAATGGTCATGCGCGAGATCGTAGGGTCGTAAGTTTCGGCCACGTTGAGGCTTTCGATGTTGAATCCCCGGCCGCTGAAAAGGCCGGATACCCTGGAAAGAACGCCGAAACGATTGACCATAAGTACGGAAATGGTGTGTTGCATTCGCTTGCTTGTGGATTAGGAGTTAATAGAAGACCGGGGATACAGAACACGGCGATTTAATCGGAACGTACATATTATCAAAAAAGCCTTGTTTATTCTACATGTTTGAATACCTTAGGCCAAAAATTTAACGAGAAAACTTTTGGATAACGGTCAATTAGCGAAAGTCTTGAGGCGTTTGAGGCAGAAGGCGAAAACGTGGAAGACCCCGGTGGTGATTAATATTGGCGAGCAGCTGGAACCGTTCCCGGTTTTGGTCAGTTGCCTTATCAGCCTTCGGACGCGCGATCCTGTTACTGAAGAGGCGTCGAAACGATTATTCGCTTTGGCAAAAAGTCCGAAGAGCCTTGCGCGACTGAGCGTTGAGGAAATCGAGAGCGCCGTTTATCCCGCCGCTTTTTACCGCAACAAAGCCCGAACCCTGAAGGCGCTGGGTGAGCAGTTGTGCGACGAGTTTGCGGGGAAAGTTCCCGATTCCATGGAAGCTCTGCTGAGTTTGAAAGGGGTGGGAAGAAAAACCGCCAATCTCACCCTGATTTTAGGCTTCGACAAACCGGGAATTTGTGTGGACACGCATGTTCACCGTATCTGCGGGCGTTGGGAATACATTCAAGCGTCATCGCCGGATGAAACGGAACTGGCTTTGCGCGGAAAATTACCGAAACGCTACTGGAAGGAATTCAATTTTCTTTTGGTTGCTTTGGGGCAAAACTGTTGCCGGCCAATTTCTCCCGTTTGCACGTCCTGTTGCCTCTCAGAATTCTGCCCAAAACTGGGCGTGACCCACCATCGGTAAGGCGGGAGCGCCCGAAGACGTCCTACAATGCGCCAATCGTCTTTTTTTGCAGGGCAATCAATTCTTTGATCCCCTTGTCGCCAAGTTTGAGTAGAGCGTCCATATCCTTTTGGTCGAACGGCTCCTGCTCGGCGGTGCCTTGAATTTCCACGAATTTCCCCGAACCGGTTTTGACGATGTTCATGTCAACGTCCGCCTGTGAATCCAATTCGTAATCCAGGTCGAGATATTTTTTCCCGTTCACGACGCCGACGCTGACGGCGGCGACGTAATCCTTGATTGGGTTTTCCTCTATCAGTTTTTGCTTCATGAGGGATTTTACGGCCAATCCCAGGGCGACAAAGGCGCCAGTAATCGAGGCGCAACGAGTTCCGCCGTCGGCCTGAATCACGTCGCAATCAATCCAAACGGTTCGCTCCCCGAGCTTGGAAAGATCGATAACCGTTCGAATGGACCTGCCAATGAGCCTTTGGATTTCCTGCGTTCTACCGGAAAGTTTTCCGCGCGAGGCTTCCCTGGGCGTTCGCGTATTTGTGGAGCTGGGCGTCATGGAATATTCAGCGGTCACCCATCCCTGCTTTTTTCCTCTTAGAAAGTGAGGGACTTTTTCTTCCAGACTGGCGGCGCAGATTACCTTGGTGTTTCCAGCCTCGATCAGGACGGATCCTGCGGGATGAATGATAAAGTTTTTGGTGATTTTAACTTTTCGCATTGCGTTGTGAGCGCGGGCGGTGATCTTGACCATGAAAATCTCCGGATGGTTTGTTTAATGACGGGAGTGTGGCTTTTTTATTTGGCTGGTTAAAATACCAGTAAATCCGGAGAATATCAAATGTCCCCGCCTTTTTACAAAAGGCAAAGTTTGGAAAAATTTTTTCAATGTTCTAGAATGAAATTCATATTCCCAAAAAATATTTAATGAGCCTGTATGACGGACATGGAATCCTATTTTAAAAAAGGCGTGAAACTGGTAGGCGTCCTGAAAGCCAAAAACCCCGTTCGCATGGGGGGGGAATTTCAAGGCGACGTCGAGGCTCAGAAACTGTTTGTGGTGGAAAGTTCGGGCCGGTTCGTGGGGAATATTCAGGCGGGCGACCTCGCCAACGAAGGGATCATTGAAGGCGATATCAAAGCGTCCAACAAGGTCGATTTGAAAAGCCAAAGCAAACTGACCGGGAATGTCAGCGCCTTCCAGTTTGCCGTCGAGGAGGGCGCTGGTTTTGACGGACGTTGCCAAATGGCGGGCGCCCGGAAAGACAAAATATCCGAGGCTCCCACCAAAACCATAACTCCGACGAATACGAAATCGAAGAAAAAACGTTCCAGCAATACGTTTCAATTCAAAAATGCTAAAAGCGCCTTCGGATTTGGAAAAATCATATCGGGAGTTTTGATCCTGATCGGGCTTGCGGCGCTTGTTTGGAACCAGAGCGGGCCTTTGTTGGGCGAGCCTCCCGCCGATCAAGCCGGGATTCATCTTGATAACGCCGTAGAGTTTATCAAGGCTGGAAAATCAGCAGAAGCCGTTAATGAATTTAACCGGGCCGTTGAAATTCAACCCAGTGATCCAAGGGCGTATTTCGGGTTGGCTGAAATCTATTTTGACAATAAGCGGTACCATAAGGCGCGTCCTCCTTTGAAAAAGGCCATCGGCCTAGCCCCAAAAATAGCGAAGTACCATGTGCGACTGGCGGACGTTTATCTGGCGGAAAAGCGCTGGGATGAAGCTCTAATCGAATATGAAACGGGAGTGAAACTGGATCCAAAAAATCATTTGGCGTTTTATGGCATGAGCCGGGTATACGAAGAGCAGGATAAACCCAAGCGGGTGGTTGCCAGCCTGAAAAAAGCGGTGAAGCTGGCTTCAAAGGATTATGAGCTTCGCAAAGCTTTTGGGGCGGCGTTGATTCGGCAAGGTCAGGTAGGCAAGGGGACGGAGCAATTTATGAAAGCTTTGAAAATACGCCAGGACGACCCGGCGTTTTTCATTGAAACCGGAGACTTGCTTTTGAGCTTGAAACGCAGACAGGAGGCTTACCGATACTTTAAAAAAGCCGCGCTCATTTTGCCCGGCGATTTTCAGGGACAAATTCGCGCCGAGGATTGGTATTTTGAGAAAAGCGTTCTGGATGATTTTATTAAAACTCGAACGGGCAAAAGCGGGGAGAACGATGAGGCGGGTTCTGAAAAGGAATTGAGCCTGGCTGAATTGCAGGACGCGGCCAGGCTGAAACCGGAGAATGCCCGGGCGCAATTTCAACTCGGGTTAGCGTTGGTCTCCGGAGCTAGGCTAAAGGAAGCCCGCCAGGCTTTTGAGAAATCCATCTCGCTGGATTCCAGTTTGGCTGAGGCCCATTTTGAACTGGGAAAAGTTTTGACGTCCGAGGGGAGAATGAAACCGGCCATAGAATCCTTGAAGACGGCTTTGTCTTATCAACCTGCAAACGCCGGATTTCTCCTTGCGTTGGGTAAGGCGCAGGTGACGGCGAGAAATTACGACGACGGCGTTGCAGTATTGCTAAAGGCGGAGGCGGCGGCGCCAGACGACCCTCAAATACAACTGGCGATGTGCAACGCCTACCGGAAAAAAGTTTTTTACACGAAAGGAATTGAATATTGCAAAAAAGCCGCGGATCTCAAGGCCAATTATTTTGAGGCCATGAACCGCCTCGCCTGGCTTTACGCAAAAAAGAAAATCAACCTGGACGAAGGAATCGATTTGTCCCAAAAAACTCTCGAAAAATTCCCGGAGAAGCACGAGTATATCGATACCCTGTCCGAATTGTATTTTGCCAAGGGCGAGGCGGAGAAGGCGGCGGAAAGTATCAAAGTCGCTATAAAATTGGCTCCGGGGAAAAAATATTACCAGAGGCAACTGGAACGGTTCCAAAAAAAATGACCGGCCACTCGCCGTGGGGGCAATCGTTGACGAATGGAAATTTCTTTCTGAGTCGACAACTACACAATCGATTTTTGCCCCATTGTTCACAAGCACGCAACGTTACCCTTATAAGTTGCGCCTACTGCCTCCTGACGCCTCGCCCGTTAAAATATTCCTCCGGCCTTCATGCCCATGTAGGAAAAATAGCAGACCAGAAGAATGGCTCCGTCGCGTTTGGAGAGCTTGTGCCCCAGACGAATCAATACAATTAGCAGGCAGGTTAGGGCTGTGGTGACTATAAGGTCGGGATGAATGGGTTCCTGAATGCGCAAAGGCTTGATGCTTGCGGCCACGCCCAGGACCATGAGGATATTAAAAATATTACTTCCGAAAACGTTGCCAATGGCCATTTCTCCGTGACCGCGTTTGGCGGCCATCAGGGAAGAAACAATTTCCGGCAGGCTGGTTCCCACGGCGACTATGGAAATTCCTATGAACCATTCGCTCACGCCAAACGACCGGGCGATGCTCGCCGCGCCCTGGACCAGCCAGTGGGCGCCCAACACCAGCATGACCAACCCGACCAGAATCAATAAGGCTTGAACGCCCATACCTCCTTCAGGGAAGAGGCGATCGTCTTCTTCGATTTCAAAAATTGAATCTTCTTTCTTGCTCAAGTTCCTCCAGATGTAGGCCGCCAAAAGCAAAACCAATACGGCGCCGTTGATCCGCGATAAATGTTGATTCCAGGCCAGACCCAGGATCAAAAAAGTAGCCCCCAGCAAAGGAACAGACTCTTCTCGCAAGCGTTTTTCGGCGATGGTCAATGGCGCTATCAGCGCGGTGAGTCCCAGGACCAGTCCGACATTAGCGACATTGCTGCCAATCACGTTGCCCATGGCAAGTTCTGGAGACCCCTGAAACGAGGCTAAAATGCTGACCGCCAGTTCCGGGGCGGAAGTCCCAAAGCCGATGACCGTGGCGCCAATCACGAAGGGGCTGATTTTGAATTGCCGGGCGATGCGCACCGCGCCGGTGATTAAAAAATCGCCGCCATAATATAAAACAACCAATCCGGCGGCGATCATCAATAGATCAATTAACATTCAAATAGCCTTAAGATGAAAGAATTTTCGAAAGTTTTTAGGTGAGTTTAACTCATCCCTCTTTCGATGACGAAGGCTTATTTTGCTCCGGACCGTCGCGAAGGATTCGCATCCCTTTATCCAGTTGAACGTGGCTGCCAAATATGATGAGGATATCCCGGTGTTGCAAACGAAAATCTTCCGGCGGATGGGCTTGGACCTTGCGGTTGCGCACAATCGCAAGGAGAGAGACTCCTGCGGTTTCTTCCAGGGAGATTTCCCGCAAGGTCTTGCCGTTAATCCAGGCGTCGTCCAAAACATGATACGACTCGGTCAAGCTGGCGGTCAGGTAATGGGAGTATTTCCCCAAAGCCTCGGTGGTGATGGACACGCCGCGAAACATGGCGTAGCCCTCTAGGCGAATCAGTTCGATTTGTTGTTCGATGATGTTGTTGGGAATGCGATATTCCCTGAGGACGCGCGAAAAAATTTCGATAGAGGTTTCAAATTCTTCCGGAACTACCTGGTCGGCCCCGGCGGTTCTCAATAATTCCACCTTGTTGGCGTAATGGGTGCGGACCATGACGTATATATCCGGGTTGAGGTTTTTGGCCAGCTTGACTCCCTGTTCCGTCAAGGCGGAATCGGAAAAAAGAAAGACGATCATCTTGGCGCTGTCGATTCCCGCGCGCCGCAAAATATCCCGATGCGTGGCGTCGCCGAACAGGGTTTTTACGCCGTCCGCCACCGCCTGCTTAATGCTCTCGCCGTCCAGGTCGACCACGATGAACGATACGTGGGTTTCCTGTAAAACCTGGGACAGGTGCCTGCCGCCCAGCCCGTAGCCCGCGATGATCACATGATTTGCAAGTGGGGAGGCTTTTGATTCGTACTCGGCGGTCCCGTCCGTCGTAAAAATGCGCGATAAGAACGAAACCGTCGTGTTCGTCAAATACTGGATGATGAGCGGCGACAGCAACATGCTGGCGATGGAGACGATCAGGAACGATTGAAACAACGGCTCGTCGAGCAACCTGGAATCGCGTGCCATCCCCGCGACCAGTAAAGAAAATTCGCCGATTTGCGCCAGGCGAATGCCGACAAGCGCTGAAACCCTGAAAGAGAATTTCATGCACCAGGCGGCGGCGGTTGCGAAAATCGCCTTGAGAAAAATCACCAGCAGAGTCAATCCCAGGTACAGAAAAAAAGAGTCGAATAAAATGCTGGAGTTCAACAACATCCCGATGGAAATAAAAAAGATACTGACGAAATAATCTTTCAGAGGCAAGGCGTCCAGAATGATCTGGTAGCTGAATTCGGATTCGGAGAGGATGAGGCCCGCGATAAACGCGCCCATGGCCAGGGTCAGGCCCAGGCTTTCGGATATCCAGCCGGTGGCGAGAATGATCAGGATGGTGAGGAGGGTGAGGTGTTCCTTGCTCCCGGTTTTGGAAATCGCGTTTAAAAATCTGGGAACGATCTTTCGGGACAGTAGAAAAATCACCACCACCGCCACCATGGATTCCAGAAGGGCGAGGACGATGTGTCCCGCTCCTGGTTCGTTACTTGGGGACAGGAGGGGGACGATCAGCATTAAAGGGACCACGCAGACGTCCTGAAACAGGAGCGCGCCCACCGTGGTTTTGCCGTGTACGGCGTCGAGTTCGGCTTCGTCGGTAATTATTTTAAGGACAATGGCGGTACTGCTGAGCGCCGCCGCAAGTCCCAGGAATATCGATTGATTGATCGGGAGTTTGAAATACCATTCGATCAGCAAGATAAACGGAACCGCAGTGAAAATTATTTGCAGGCTTCCCACTCCCAGTATCTGCGCGAGGTTGCGGAGCAGGTGGGCGACGGAGAACTCAAGACCAATGACGAACAAGAGTAAGACCACGCCGATTTCTGCCAGGGATTCCACCGATTCCGGGTCGCCGATTAATTGCAGACCGTGCGGCCCGATAAGAATTCCGGCAATCAGGTACCCGATGACGGAGGGCAATTTCAGCCGATGGAATAAAACGTTTATCGGCAGGGAGACTAACAATAAAATTGTCAGATCCTGAATCAAATGGTTCTCGTTCATTCTCTTTTATATCTTTTGAGGAAAAGAAAGGACGTCGACCCGGATTTTAACAAATGGGAGGAGGAAGGCAAAACAAACCGGAAGGCGCCGCCAAATAAAAAAACCAGAAAACCCCGTTGGGATTTTCTGGTTTTCTGGAGTGATTAAACGATGGGCGCCTGTAAAGAGGCGCGATGGAAAAATTAAAAATTACATTTTGGAACCGCCACTGCCTTCTTCCATTCCTCCGCCATGGCCTGAATCTTTCATTTCTTCGTGACCCTTTCCGTGGTCTTTGCCGTCCTTCATTTTGTCCTTACTCTTGGCGTGCTTGTCTTTGTATTCCCCATGGTCGCCGTCTTTGGAGTCGTGGACCGCCGAGGTTCCGCTACCCTCTTCCATGGGTTTGGGTTTCATGGTTTGTTTCGAGTCGCTGCCTTCGTCCATGGGATGGTCGTCCGCCAACAGGTTTGCGGGGAATGACAGGGCAAATGCAAACATGAACACGGCGGAAAGTTTTACCAGATTTTTCATTGCTCACTCCTAGATGAATTTTTTATATGGATATAAAAACTACTGGCGTAATCTTTAATAGGTCGGAAACGCCGGAGATTCCTTACGAAAAAATATTATATCAACCAGGGTGGTGGATAAATAGCAGGAATTGGAAGCGTTATTTTGGTTTTGGTTGGCAGAGGTCGTGAAACAGGAAGGACCTGACAGGGGGTAATTCGAACCTTTCCCGCGCTCAGCTTCCCAGCAAAAAAGATGGTCGTAGGGGCAAGTTATCGCAAACTGTCTCCACGGCGAGCGGGGAAGGGCTAGCCTTCCTTCAGGATGAAAGTTTTATTGAAACCTTTTAACGTCAGGTTTTTTTGTTGCCGTACCGCATCGGCCCTGGTGGAGAATCCACCGGTCTTCACGTAATAAAGGGACGCGGCGCTGTTCTCAAATTTTCTACCCGACAAAAAACCCTTGATGCTCAAGCGGTCCTGAAGGTTTTCAGCTTCCCTCTGAGTTTTAAATGTCCCAATCAGAAAAGTGTGGGAACCGCTGGGCCGGGTTTTCCATTCTGGCGAAAAGCCCGCCTGTTTGAGTTGATCGAATTGATATTGACCGCTGGTTTTGTTGGGGTGATCTCCCACATAAATGGAGTGCGCCCTGGTGGAACTGGATTTTGCCCAAATGGAGGGCGCGAAACCTTTGGCCTGCAATTTTTTGGAGAGGGCCTGGGCGTTTGATTTATTGCCAAAGGCGCCCAACTGGATATAGAATCCCTTAGCGGCGGCGCCTGATTGGACCGGCGTGGCGGAAGCGGAAATAGTTTGTGCCGGAACGGGGATCGATTTTTTAGGTAATTTTTTTTCTATCTGCCGGACGGGAGTTTTCTGACGAACGGGAGTTTTGGTCACCGCGCGGACTGCGGGAATATTGGCGATAGGTTTTCTGATTTTGGGAGCGACGGGCGGCGGTAAGAAATCGGCTGCCCTTTTGGGAACCGCATTTTTAACCGCCGGAGCTGGAACGCTTTTGGGCGGTAAATTTTCTTGTAGCGCCGGTAGTTGTTGCTCCCCGATATTAGCCGGCAGAGGCAGGACGGCGACTTCTTCTTCCGGCAACAGGGTTTCTTTTTCGGCAGTTTTGCTGGAGTTGTCCACCCAATAGTAAAGTCCAAACAGTATGACGACAGCCACGGCGGACATGGTCAACAATTTGGAGTGTTTGGAGCGAACTTTTTGCTCGGCTTCCAGTTCAGCTTCTATCTCCGCGTCTTCCATGATCTCATCAATACGTTTGTTGTATTTGCTTTTTTCTTCGAAAGACTCGGGAATTAAAAGTTCCTGTGGATGGGGAGAAGTTTGATTAACCATGGTCTTTTTGTGTTGGATGGTTAAAAGGTTCATAAATCAATGGCTTTGGGTTGATTGTTTAAATTGCATTTGATTTAGATTTGCTCTCCGGGTCAGAATTATTAGGCTCTATGTTATTAATTTAATTGATCTTGTTTGATTTTTGATTAGTATATCCATGTAGCTTTGAGCTGTCAAGAGAAACTGGAACCAAAAAAATTAAAAATCTCATTAAAAAACAATGGGTTGTGCTGGATAAATCTGGCGCAAATCTTGGGGGCGCCGGATGGATTTATCGGTAAACTTGGGCAAACTGCAACTGGCCAATCCGGTTCTGGCGGCATCCGGGACTTTTGGTTACGGGTTGGAGTATGCTCCGTTTGTTGACCTGAACCGCCTTGCCGGATTTGCCACCAAAGGGCTTTCATTAAAGCCCCGGCAGGGTAATCCTGTTCCACGGATGGTGGAAACCGCGTCTGGAATGCTGAACGCCATCGGCTTGGAAAACATCGGGCTGGAAGCTTTTTTGCGGGACAAGCTTCCCTTGCTTCACGCTTACAATACTAAAATCATCGTCAATTTTTTTGGCGAGAACGTGGAAGAGTACGCCGAAATGGCCGCCACTCTGGATTCCGTCGAGCGCGCAGACGCTCTGGAGATGAATATATCCTGTCCCAACGTTTCCGAGGGCGGGACGTTTTTTAGCTCCAAGCCGGAGATAGTAGAGCAGGTGGTACAAGCGGCGCGGCGAGCGACGAACAAATTTTTAATCGTGAAACTGTCGCCCAACGTGACGGACATAGCGGAAATCGCGCGGGCGGCTGAAGGCGCAGGCGCTGAGGCGTTATCCGTGGCCAATACGTTTGTGGGAATGAAAATAGACGTCCAACGCGGCCAGCCCTATTTGGCCAACGCGACGGGCGGCCTGTCCGGACCGGCCATCAAACCGATCACGCTGGCGTTGGTTCGCCAATGCGCGCAGGCGGTGAAGGTCCCTATCATAGGAATCGGAGGAATTGCCAACGCCGAAGATGCTCTGGAGTACTTAATGGCCGGCGCGAAGGCCATCCAAGTGGGCACCGCCAACTTCATCGACCCTGCTGCTACCATGAAGATCCTCGACGGCCTCGAATCCCACTATCGGAAAACCGGCGGAAAGGGATTGCCTTAGTAGGCGTCAGGGTAAATAAATTCTCGGGACGCGTTTGCCGACGGCGCACAGGGTTTCATAGGGCAGGGTCTCGCTTTGAGCTGCAACTTCTTCCACACGAATTGTTTCCTCCCCCTGCTTTCCAAAGATCACGACTTCGTCTCCCTCCAATGCTTCCGGGACGTCGGTGACGTCGATCAAAATCATGTCCATGCAAATATTTCCCACTTGCGGGGCCTTGCCCCCGCGTATCAATACCTGCATTTTGTTGGAAAGATTCCGCGCGAGTCCGTCGGCATAACCCAGGGGCAGGGTAGCGATGCGGCTCTCCCGTCCTGCGCTGTGCGTCTTGCCGTAGCTCAACCCGGCGCCGGGCGGCAAGGTGTTGATCTGGATGATCCGGCTCTTCCATTGCATGACCGGTTGGAATCTGTCGCCTCCCTCGGTAAATTTTTCGACAAAAGGTTTCAAGCTCTCGGACAGCAAGGCGCCGTAAAGGATCAGGCCGGGCCGGGTGAGGTTGTGCCAGGTTTCGGGATATTTGATCATGGCTGCGCTGTTGGCGCTGTGGATATAGGGGACGTCCAATCCTGATTTTTCCACCTGTTCCAAGGCTTCGTTGAATCTGGAAATTTGTAATCGGGTGTATTCGGAGTCATCCTCGTCGGCGCAGGAAAAATGGGTGGAGATTCCCTGTACGACAAGGTTTTTTGATTTGGCGACCCGTTCCAACAGGGCGGGGAAATTTTCCGGCGTCGCTCCCAACCGTCCCATCCCTGTGTCGACTTTAACGTGAACGCCGATGGTTTTTCCGGCTTTGGTCGCCGCTTTATCCAGAGCGTCGGCAAGGGTTTGAGTGGTGAGTACTGTCGAAAGTCCGTGTTGGATTAGGGCCTCGGTCTCGTTTGGAAAGACGCTTCCCAATACCAGGACGGGTGACGAAACGCCGCTTGCGCGCAACTCGATTCCTTCCTGGACGATGCCGACGCCCAACCAGTCGACGCCTTCTTCAACAGCGGCCTGGGCGCAAGGGATGGCGCCGTGGCCGTAGGCGTCCGCTTTCACCACAGCGAGAACGCCCACTCCTGGACCCAGTGCGTTTTTGACGATTCTTAAATTACGGCGAAAGGCGCCGAGATTGATTTCTGCGTAGGTGGCTCGTTGGGGCATGGAGTTTAGGGGCGGGGAGAGGGCGCTATTCCCGCCGTGTTCTGCCGGTCGCGGACAGCCGTCCGGATTTTTTAATTTTGGGTCCGGAGGTGCGGACCGGGCGGCAAACCATGAAACTGTCGTCTGAAGAGGTTTTGCGGACATAGTACCCGCGGTCGCTGTAAAAATTGTAGATCATGGCGTTGTTTCCTTGTTCTTCAATGCACCAGACGTTGGTGCCACACCCTTCGGGAAACATGTAGTCGATGTGCACAATATCGTCGTTGTAATCCATGTTTTTGCAATCGTGATCGTAAAGGTTCCGACACTCCTGGCTGGAGGGAACCCGCCAGTCTTCGTATCCGGCAAATTTTTCCTCGTTCATTCTTTGTACAAATTTTTTAGCCTGTTTGTGGGTGCACCATTTGGCTTTGAGTTGATAGGTGTCCTGCTTGAACCACGTCAGGTTGTATTTGGAGTCGGTCAAGGTTTCGTCCTCGTTGTCCTTGAACCGTCCGGTTTCTTCTTCTTCCATTTCAGAGTCGCATTTGAAAAAATGTTGACGATAAAGCCGCTATTTTGTTATTTCGTTTAGTATTTTATACTATTATCTGGGTTTTAGTTTTTCAATAAAATTTTTGACGAGTGAGGGGAAAACAAATCATGGCGCAAATTGAAATCCAGCCGTTTTTTTACGACTTGATCCATTGCAAGGATAAAATTCAAAGTAGCTTTGACGAATTCGACAAGAAATACGACGAGGATGAGCGCGGGGCGCTGGTGGCGGGTATCAGGGAATTGTCCGACGAGAAGCTGGTTCATCTTTTGATAAATATTCAACATCTGACGACGGGGTACCAGGAAATCCACGACCTGATAAACGCGGCGGAACATCAGGAAATGGAAGACGGATTGGCGGAAGACGATGACGACGATGATGATGATTTTTAAGGCTCGCGTCGTCACCGGTTGATTAGCCTGTGTGTGTTGGGGGCGATTTGCAGGCGGCCGAATCCTCCGCGTCCCCCAACCCAAAGATAATTCCCGGCGCCAAACGCCAAGCTGGAAATGAATTTCCCCGGCAGTCCGTTGAGCGTGGAAAAGTTTATGAAGGTTTCGCCGTCGAAGCGGCTCATGCCGTTATTGGTTCCAATCCACAGATCGCCGCCAGGGCCTTCCTCAAGCGCCAGGACGTAATTTCCCGGCAAGCCGTCCTGGACGGTGAAATTTCGGATTTGCCCGGTTTTGGGATCCAACATTGCGAGGCCTGCGCCCCATAAGCCGACCCAGAGCCGGTTTTTTTTATCCAGAAGCATTGAGATTACGTAATTGGGGCGGTAGTCTCCCGCGTCGGCGCCGGGGATGGCCCTGGGCTGGTTGGCGTGGTGAGAGCCTTTGAACTTTCCCACCGCTCCCGCGTTGTCTTTCTTTACCCGGTCGAGGGAAGCTCCGAGTCCCGTAGCGTGGTTCCAGTTTTTCCAGCGGGCGCCGTCGAACATGGAGACTCCAGATTCCGTTCCAAACCACGTCCGCCCGTCTTTTCCCAACTCAATCGCGTAAACCCAGTCGTCGATCAAACCGCCGTCTGTGCTTTCTGTCGTGAACGACTCCCAGTTTTCCGGCGCGTCCGGATCGCCGCGAATGCGGTTGGCGCCGCTCCAGGTGGCGATCCATTTGACGTCGCCTTGCATTTCGACGTCGTAAACGAAAGCGTCGCGCAGTCCGTGCGGGATGTTATAGTTGATCCACTGCTGGCCGTCGTGCCTGCTCAGGCCGCCTCCATAGGCGCCCACCCAAGGCTGGCCAGCCGCGTCGAATTTGATGGAAAAAATTCCGTTGCTCAGCAGACCGTTCTGATTGTCGTACACTCTGTAATCTTCCTGCGTCGCGGCGTCGTATTGAACGATTCCATTCATGGAACCGATCCAGAGATCATGGCCGGACGTTTTTAGAACCTTCACATTGGAAGTATTTAAAGTATACTTTTCGGTTTTGAGAATGTGTGGGTACAGGCTCCCTTTGGTTTTAGCGCCGAGCGGGCCGGAAAAAACGGCGTTCGAAAAGCAGATTGAAACGATCGTAAAAGTTGCGAAAAAAAACGCTCGGATAGAAAGGGTATTTCTGGATATGTTTCTGGCAAACATGAGATTTGTTAAACCGGCTGGATTGATTTTAATTTTAGCGCTGGGCGTCTCCTGGCTGACAGGATGCGGGAAATGTTGCGAAAAGCGCCCGGAGCTTATGGTTTCCAAAATCGACGGCAAGGAAATGGTCCTGGTCCCCGAAGGCGAGTTTATCATGGGAACCGACCGTGTGGACGCGGAAAATACTCACATGAAAATTGGAACGGTTAAGCCTCTGTATGTGGATCAACATCCCGAGAGAAAAGTTTCTCTGGAGGCGTTTTACATGGACCGCTATGAAGTGACCAATAGCGAGTTCAAGCGGTTTGTCGACGACGCCCAATACGTGGATACTCCGGAAAACTGGGAGGGGGATAATTTCCCCGAAGGCAAGGAGGATCATCCGGCGACGAACATAACCTGGGCGCAGGCTTCGGCCTATGCGTTCTGGGCCGGAAAACGTTTGCCGACGGAGGCGCAATGGGAAAAGGCGGCGAGAGGAACCGACGGGCGACCTTTCCCCTGGGGAAGCGAATATCAAAAGGGCGACGCCAATATTGAAATCGACGGCGACCGGGAAACTTCGGCGGTGGGTTCGTATCCAAGGGACGTCAGCCCTTACGGCGTTCACGATATGGAAGGCAACGTCATGGAATGGACCCGGGACTGGTACTTGCCGTATCTGGGAAGCAAGTTCGCGACGGAGCGTTACGGAAAGCAGTTGAAAGTTTTAAGAGGCAATGCATTTCAAAAAGCCGGGCACTACTTTCTGCCCGCTTACCGGTTCGCCTTTCACCGGACGGAAGTGGACCCCGGTCAGGTTTACGAGAATGTGGGTTTTCGTTGCGTTCTAGAGACGACGAAACCGGAGTGAGCCGGGCGTTAATCCAGGATGGTGTTGTTCAGGTTGGCCTGTTTGGTGATCGCTTTGGTGATATTGGCGTCGATGAGGTAGGCGTTTCTAAGATTGGCTTTGGTGAAGTTGGCGCCGTGCAGGTTGGCTTCAAGAAGAAACGTATTTTCAAGGTTGCATCCCTCGAAATTCGCATAGGTTAAATCCACGCCTTCGAGATTGGTTCCGGAAAAATCGACGTCCTCCCCGTGGCAATCTTTCATTTCGCTTCCCGTCAGGTTGGCGGAGCTAAGGTTGACCTTTTCCAGGGTGCATGAATTCATGTCCGTATATTTTAATACGGCTCCCTGGAGATTGGCGTCGCTGATTTTGGCGAAACTAAGGTCCGCTCCCCTGGCGTTGACCCCTTTCCAATCCGATTTGGAAATTTTCATCTCCTTCATGTAGCAATACATCATCCGGGCAAAAGAGAATTCCCCTCCCTCAACGGCGCAGGCAAATAAACTGGAATGGCTCAGGGAGGCGCCCCGAAAATTGCATTGATTGAAGGTGGACGAGTCGAAGCTTGCGTTAGGCATTTTGGCATTTACAAAGATGCAATTTGTAAACGTTGCGTCTTCGAAACTGGCTTCATCCAGTTCCGCGGCGCTGAAATTGACGTTGGTCAGATGGGCGTTTTTGAAGGATGACTTTTTTAAGTTGGACTGGCTGAAGTTGACGTCGGTGAGGTCTGAGTCGTCCAGGTTGGTTTCTTCGAGAGTGCCGTAAACAAAAGTGGTCCCCTTTAAACTGATCCCCTTGAGATCGTTACCGCTGAGGTTGACCCCGTCCTGGCAGTTGTTTTGAGAGGTCAGTTGAAGGACTTCGTCGATATTAGACATTTCTATGTTTGTCCGGCGGCAGGAGGGCGTTCATGTTTCTTTGGATTTTCATGGGATTGATACGATCGTGGATTCCCATGACGCCGACCCTAATGGCTTTCAACAGCGTGGCCTCGCTTTCCGTTCGAGCGCTCAACTTGGCGACCACGGGGGTAATGACCAGGTTGGCGAGCATCAACCCGTAAAAAGTGGTGATCAGGGCGGTGGCCAGGGAAGGGCCAATACGGGAGGGGTCCGCAATGACCATCAACATTTGAATCAAGCCGATCAAAGTGCCCGCCATACCAAATACGGGAGCCTGCACGGCCATGAACCTGAGGATTTTTTGCCCGGCGTTGTGGCGCTCCACCATGGTGTTCAGCTCGCGCTCCATAATTTCCTGAATTTCCCTGGCCTGATAGCCGTCGACGATCATAACGATGCCATTTTTCAAGTGCCGGTTGTTGAGGAGCCGCTCTTCCATTTCCAGTTGCTTCATTCCCCCGCTCCGGTACTTGGTTGCCAGGGTCATGATTTCGTCGATGTAATCGGCGGGTTGCAGGACGTCCGGTTTAAAGGCGTTGACGATAACCGGCGCCATGCTGAGTATTTTTTTTGACGGAAAGGCGATGAGGGCGGTGGCCATCGTTCCCCCTATAACAATAAACGCGCTATTAAGATTGAGGAAGGTGTCGGGTTGGCCGCCTCGAATGATCGCGATGCTTATTAATAGAATTCCCGCAGCGCCGCCGATGAGGGTGCTGACGTCGACTCCGGAAGCTTCTTTCGCAGGTTCGGTAGCCGCATTTTTTGGGATCGCTTCGTTTTCTTTTACCGCAGTAGCCATTGGTTTCCGCCGTTAACGTTTAGTTTAGCTCGCAAGCTTTTGGGTTTGGCCCTTGGCTTTTGACTTCAGGCTCATTTCAATATAGTCATGCAACCAGGGAACCTCTAGTGTTTCTTTTCGGCCAGATGGAATGAAAATCTTTAATAAATTTTCATCCTGTATATCCAGGTTTACTTTTGGACCGAGTTCGTTGACGAATCTCGAGATGCAGTTTGCTCCGGAAAATGTCTTGCAAAAAAGCTCGCCCCAGGACGTCATGTAAATGGGCGTCACGTTTAGGGCCGCGCTCAGGCGGCGGCGGAGAAACTCGTTGTACTCGTCCAGAGACTTGCAGTCGTTTATATTTCCAATGGTGATATCTCTTGGAAGCGGATAGCCAAAATCCACGATCAAATATATCTGGCGTACTTCGGATTCGGCGAGAAGCTCTTCGTTGGAAATTGCCGCAATATTGATTTTGGTGAGGAATTTAGAGATTTTCTGCAGCATAAGGTGCAAGTCGGCGTCCTTGATGGATTGCCTTTCCGCCCGTAACAAAATGGTCGTGTTTTTATTGTACAGCCGGTTGAAACCGGCAAAGGCTATCAAAAATGGCAGTCCGGTGGAGTTCTGGATAATGTTTTCCTTGGGGACGTGTTCCAGAAAGGCGAGGGTTTTCCCCCGAATTAAAAACCAATTGCCGCCTTCCCGAGGTTTTTCGTTGTCGAACAGGAAGGTTAATTCCTTTTCCGAGCTTTTTCCATCCACCAGGGCAAACAAACTTTCCACCTTGTTGGGCGCGGTGCGGTAGTAGCTGAACAGCTTGCGTCCCAAAAGATGGGTGTCTCTTTTGGAGATCAAACTTTCGCCGGGAGCCAGGGTCTTGTTTTTTTCTGAGATTTTTTTGTAGGAGTTCATCAGGATTTTATTCACTCGATTCCCCAGACTCACCTTTTGCATTATTTGCCAGTTTTTATAATCATTAAGTTGCTCCAGTTTTTTAGCGCTCCATTCCCATTCGCGAATCATCCGGACCAGGGTTTGCTTGGTGTGAGTATCCGGCTTTTCATCCAATTCTTCCGGAGCGATCTGGGTTCCGACTTTTAGATAAAACGCCGTTCGCAAGGCGTCCACTTCGTTCTCAGATTTGGTCTCTTTAAAATACTTTTCAACCCGATCGAACAGCATGAGGTAGGGGTCGATGGCCAAATATTCCTTGTCGCTGAAAATTAAATTTTTGACCTGGTGGCATAGCAGGTTCGACTTGGTATCGCCGAACATGTACTCTTCCAATAACCCCATTTTCATCAGGGTTTTAAAAGGCGACTGAAACGATTTGATCAAGGCCCAGATGGACCCGCCGAAAAATTCTCCCTGGGAAATATCGTCCACGTTTCCCATGTCGACAAACTCGTTGGAATTTAGAATGGATTGACCGCTCTGGAGTTGATGGAGGTACGCGGCGTATTGCTCGTCGTCGGTTTCCACCGGGACGATCAACCACAACGGGATTTTGCCGGCGACAATTATTGCGGTGCGATACATTTCTTCTTTCAATAATTTTGCAAGAGCGGAGCCTGTGCTTTCGCTGTCGCTTTCCCCAAAAATATTTTTTTTGACCTCTTCGATATCGTTGATGAAAAAATGGACCTCGATAAGGAACGTTTTCCACGCCCATTTTTCAATTAACAATAGCTTTTTTTTGAACAGTTCCATCCGTTCGGGAGAAACGGAATTTTTGTCGACCAACAACGTGTAGTCGAGATCGGACTTTTTAGTCATCGCAATGGAACCTACGCTGCCCATCAGCAAAGCAGTTTGGATAATAGGTTTCAGGTTTTTGGGGCGGCTGGAGATGAGATCGGGAAACATGAACTCGCAGGCGACCTGGGATTCTTTGGTGAGGATAAAGTTGTTTATTCCGCAGGGAGCGTCGCCTGCTACATAACCAGGGAAGCCTTCCTGATTGATGTGCAACAATCTTGGGATCAAATAAAATATCCAGCGCTCGCCAGGGGGCAGGGTTTGAAACGTGCGGGTGAGTTTGAATCGATTGAACCTGTGGAAGGCCTGGCGATTGTCGAATAAAATATCCGTGGTTTCTGGCGCGGTCGTGGTCATGTTTTTTTCTATTGCCCTATAGACCTGTTGGCGACGATCTTTTTAATAGTATAAAGAATTTCAAATAAAAAAGCCGTCGATTTTTTTAACTTAGCGTCTGTCCGGCAACGGCGCGCTGGTTTCATTATCCGCCGGCTGGTTTGGGAACTGGCGGCCCGGACTTGTTTTTGGATAATTGATTGCCCAACTTTCCCGCGCTTTCTTCTTCCTTGGCCACTTCCTTGTCTTTAAGGATTTTAATGTCCACCCGACGGTTCAGAGCGCGGTTGTCGTCGGTTTCGTTGGGCTTGAGGGGGCGGTATTCCCCGTACCCGGAGACGACCAGTTGCTCCGCGCGAAAGTTCAGTTTTTCGATAATAACGCGGGCCACGCTGGAAGCTCTGGCTGACGATAATTCCCAGTTGGAGGGAAATTGCTCGTTTTTAATCGGAACGTTGTCCGTATGGCCTTCCACCAGAACCTGTTTCACGCCTTCTTGCATTTCGCTCCGAATGGTGTCCAGGATTAGCTGGTCGGCGTCTTCAAGAAGGTTCGCGCTTCCGGGACCGAACAGGTCGGAATTCTGCAACCTTATTAGAATAGTCCGAGTGTCGCTTCGCACCAGGGATTCCGGGTCGACGTTGTCTTTTACCAATTCTCGCACCCGGTCCAGCATGGCCACTTCCTCGCCGGTCAACCAGACATTCGATACCTCAATGCGCACTTTTTTGGACTGGAATGAAGACAACGCTTCGGCAAACTTGTCTACGTTTAATTTGGAAACGGTGTACAGGAGTACAAAAATAACCAGAAGAAGGGTGATCATGTCGGAATAAGTGATGAGGAAATTCTCCAGTCCCGCGGAAAATTCCGCCGTTTGAGCGCCGCGCCCTTCAACGTTCATCCTGGAGTCAAACCGCCCGGATGAGTCCTTTTCATCGGCCAGCGACAATTTCATTTCCAGTTCCGTATTCGCTTCCCCCAGTTTTTCCATTTCCAGTTCCATTTTCCTGCGCTCTTCTTCCAGAATGTCCAGATCTTCGCGCAGTTCCAGAATGATTTCCGAAGGGAGCATGCCCTCCTGGCCGGGAGCGGCGTCTCCATACAGCATTTTTTCATAGGATTCGATGACGTCGTCTTTTTCGCGGATCAGTTCTTCGTAGTCGACATTGGACTGGTTGGGATTATTTCGCAAATTATCCAACTCTTGTCTCAGTTCCTTATTTCTATCTTTAAGAACCTCCGTCTCCTCGCCAAGCTTTTTTAATTTCTTTAACTCCTTTAGCAGAACCTTTTTTTCGCGCTTTTGCTTGAGGCGAATTTTTTCGTTTTTTTCAATTTCCGTTTTGAGGGTGGCTTCGTTCTTTTTCAGTTCCTTTAGCTTTTTCAAAAGTTGCGGATCGGGGGAGAAATCCAGGTCATCTCCTTCGCCTTCCTTGCCGCCTTTTCCCATTTTGGAGTGCCTTGCGGCCCGCGCGGCCCAGGCGGCTTGTTGGGCTTCTTTGATTTCCGCTTCTTTACTTTTGATTAATACCTGCAGTTCCGTCATCTTTTTTTGATTGAGCTTGACGACGTCTTTTATCTTCCTTTCTGTTTTTTCAATGATCCGGCTCTGGTTCTTGAGCTTTTGATTGGTGATTTTAAGCTGCTCTTTAACCAATTGTAGGGTTTCGGGATTTTGCATGGTATGATCCGGTTTTTGTTGATTTATCGGCTCAAGAGGCAAAAAAGCTTACGACAAAATGACTTTAAGCGATTTAAAATCAACAAAATAGGTTTTTTTATCTTACCTTTAACATTATGAGACTCCCTTGTTGGACGTCAATAGCCCCGTAAGTTTAAATTTTTATTGGGTTTCGTCTGTTTGGGCGCGCACTTTGTCAGGCCGGTCAGGGAGTTGTTCGCAACGGGAAAATTTTCATGGCCAATGGGGTTGAAACTTTTTCCAAACGTCGAATCGGCGTGGTTTTCTTATTGGGGTTTTCCTCTGGCCTGCCTTTGGCTCTGACAGGAGGAACTCTTCAAGCTTGGCTGACCGTCGAAGGCGTAGATCTTAAAACCATTGGTATTTTCACCCTTGTTGGCCTTCCCTACACCTTAAAATTCCTGTGGTCGCCTTTGATGGACCGCTTTGTTCCTCCTTGGCTGGGGCGGCGGCGGGGCTGGTTGATTCTCACCCAAATTCTTCTGTTTGGCCTGATTTTCCTGATTTCCCAGGTCTCTCCTCGGGAAACCCCCATGCTTTTGGCAATTTTAGCTTTAGGATTGGCTTTCTGTTCGGCCTCGCAGGATATAGTGGTGGACGCCTACCGGGCGGATATCCTAAAAGAAAAAGAACGCGGATTGGGCGCGGCTGTCTCCGTTACCGGCTATCGGATCGCCATGCTAATTTCTGGCGCCTTGGCTCTGGTTTTATCTCAGTCGATGGGTTGGAAGGCAACTTATATTTTGATGGCCGCCTTTATGATTATCGGCATGGTCGCCTCTTTTACCGGTCCCGAGCCGGAAGAAGAAATTGTCCCGCCTCGAACACTTCAGGAAGCCGTAGTCAATCCCTTGAAAGAGTTTTTTGCGCGAAAAGCCGCCTGGGCCTTGTTAGCGCTCATTGTCCTGTACAAGATTGGCGACGCTTTTGCAGGTAGTCTGACCACTGCGTTTTTGATTCGCGGGGCCGGATTTTCAGTGGCCGAGGTCGGGACCATCAACAAGGGGCTTGGCCTTATGGCGACGATTGGAGGCGCCTTGTTCGGCGGGGCCTTGATGGCCAGGCTGGGGTTATTTCGGTCGCTGATGTTTTATGGCGTCATGCAGGCAGTTTCCAACCTCTCTTTCATGGCTCTGGCCTGGCTGGGTAAAAATTACTACATGATGGTTTTTGCCGTGGCGTTTGAAAATGTGGCTGGCGGCATGGGGACGGCGGCTTTTGTGGCTTTTTTAATGACGCTTTGCGATCATCGCTATACAGCCACCCAATTCGCCTTGCTATCCGCGTTGGCCTCTCTTGGAAGGGTGTTTGTTGGTCCGCCTTCCGGCGTTCTGGCGGAAGAATTGGGATGGGTCATTTTTTTCTTCATAACTTTCCTGGCTGCTTTACCTGGTTTGTTTCTCCTTGGGCGCATGAAGGCTAGAATAGACGATTTGAGTTCTCGCGGTTCTAACGGATGACCCGGTTTCTCTATTTGCACGGCTTTGCCTCCGGTCCCGGTTCGTCCAAGGCTTCACGATTTAAACAGGAGTTTTCCAAAAGAGGGATCGACTTGATCATTCCCGAACTGGACGGGGGCGATTTTGAAAACTTAACGGTATCCAGCCAGATAAAAATTGCCCGCTCTTATCTGGACCAATTTCCGGAAGATAGTTTTGGCGTGATTGGGAGCAGTATGGGCGGCTACCTGGCGGCGTTGCTGGCGCAGTCAAACCAAAACGTTGCGGCGTTGTACCTGATGGCTCCGGGGTTTAATTTCACCTCCCGATGGGCGGAAAAGGTTCGCGGGGAGTTGGGGGAGGGTGAGCCTATTCCCCGCTTGATAAAGGTATTTCATTATCGTTACAATGATTTTAGACTTTTGAACGCCGGTTTGTTTGCCGACGCGGAGGTCTGGGACCGGGTGAAACTGGACCGGGAGTTTCCTTGCAAGATTGTTCACGGAGTCCATGACGATACGGTGGACGTGGAGGAATCGCGAAAGTTTGCCGCGGCCCGGCCTTGGGTTCGATTGGCCGAGCTGGATTCCGATCATACCTTGATATCGCATATCGATTGGATTATTAAGGATTGTCTTGAATTTTTTTTCGAATCCATTTGATCAAAAAGGCATGAGTTTGGAAGCTAAAAGTTTCAAGCGATTGAAATTGGCGGTTCATTTAGCCCGTAATGGTCACGCCGGACAATTCCGTAAGGGCCGCCTGAAAGAGATTTTTTACTGCCATCCCAGGCGGGTGTGTAAGGCGTATTTGGAATACGAATTTAATTCGCTGGACGGCGCCATCGCCTGCCTTTTCCACGATCTGGTAGAGGATACCGAGATGTGTTTGGCGGATATCGGGCGCGAGTTTGGACCCACGGTAGAATCTCTGGTGGGCTATTTGACCAAGCCGCCTTCGCTTTCCAGCCTCGAATATGCCGACCTGATGAACGGCTGGAGCCTGGAGGCGAAAAAAATCAAGCTCTGCGATATTGAGGACAATATAATTAGCTCCCGGCAGATCTCGCCGGACCGCAGGGTAAGAATGCTGGAAAAATGGTTGGCGTTTCTCTCCAACCTGAATGCTACCGCAGTAGGTTCCTGCGAGAAAACATCGGAGTTTTTGGATAAGAAATGTAAGGTTTACGCGCTTTGCCACGACGAATTGTCTGCGTGTGGTCAAACCCGGAACCTTTCGGTTTCTTTGCCAAACAATCATCCCTCGCCATGAAACAGTCAATTTTAATAGTCGACGACGACCTGGATTTAATAAATTTATTAAGAACCAAACTTGAAAAGGACGGGTTTGATATCTCGACCGCGCTCGACGGCGAGGAGGGATTGAGCCGCGCCCAGAAAAAACCGCCGGATCTGATCGTTCTGGACGTAAAAATGCCGGGGCGCTCTGGTTTGGACGTCTGCAAGAATCTTAAGGAAGCCGGGAACACTAAAATTGTTCCGGTGATCATGTTGACTTCCAAGAACGAAGAGATGGATCGTATTTTGGGTTTGGAACTTGGCGCCGACGATTACCTTTCCAAGCCTTTCAGTTACCGGGAATTGTTGCTTCGTATCAAAAGCATTTTACGGCGGACCTCAACCAAATCGGCAAAACAAAAGCGAGTCACAAAATTAGGAGATTTGACGGTAGATTTTGTCAATCACGAAGTTTGGGTCGGCAAAGAGAAAATCCATTTAACGCTCACGGAATTTAACCTGTTCGCCGCGCTGATGGAAAGTCCGGGCCAGGTGAAGACGCGCGAATTTCTTTTGGAAAAAATCTGGGACTATAACGACGGGGTTTATTCCAGGACCGTCGACACCCATGTTCAAAGGTTGCGCTCCAAACTGCTGGAGGCCGGACACGCTATAGAAACTATCCGCGGGGTGGGCTACCGTTTTAACAAACCCTGACCGTTTTACTTGCCAAAAATAATTTTCTTTCCACAATCTCCACCACTCCGCAGGTTAACTTCCCTGAAAAACTATGCGGGTTCCTGAAGTTTTTTCGTTCGCTCCGCTTGAAACTCCTCCAATTGTGACCAATTTGTGACCTCTTCTTAATCATATTGTAATGTTCAAGCCTTACCCTGAAATCAAGGCGCCGAGCCGAAACAAATTGGAAATAATATTTAGGAGAACACGATGGAGAACTCGACGGACATTTCACCCATGGTAAATACAGTGGGCAAGCGGCTTCGGAACTGGAGAAAAACAGCCTTCCTTACTCTAAAGCAGGTTTCCGAGAAAATTGGTATTTCACAAAGCGCGTTGTCGGAACTGGAAAACGACAAGTCGCTTCCCTCTGCCACGACTCTCGCCCAGTTTTGCGTAAAAACGGAAATGAACATTTGCTGGTTGTTGACTGGACTCGAGCT
>JAJDBB010000108.1 GCA_029261555.1 Nitrospinaceae bacterium
GCGAGGAACTATAAAGCAGCGCAACACTTGTTTGTTGCCAGAATCCCAAAGCCAATACCCCACTTCCTCATGGAACGGATCTTCCTTTTCTTGCGGCCAGGCGGTTGTGGAATATCTGAGGCCGTATAAAACCTGCTCATGGTTTTTTACCGGACCCAGAGGCTCAAAGGTAATACGCTCGCGGAATTTATTTAATTCCACTCCTCTGCCGGGCGAGGGCGCCGTGTCCTCTCCCTCGTCGCCCTCCCAAATTCCCGCCAACGGAGCCAGCGGTCCCAGTTTTTTGATAATGTCTTCGGTCATTGTTGTCTCCTGCTTAATTGTCTATTCCCTCTTTCCGAATCGATCCCTCAGGAACGGTCCGAAAATAGTTTTTGTTTTCTAAACCCCTCACATTATTTAGCTAATGTTCGAATGTAATGAACCAATTGCCAGATCTGTTTATCTTTCATTGTCCTATAGGCCTGCATCTCCGTACTCTTGGAGCCATTTTTGATGATCCAAAACATTTGACCGTCCGTAATTTCCTTCATGGTTTCCTGGCAGGTAAAATTTCTCGGCGGTGGAGCCATATTAATAGCCTTGCCGCCCTGGCCGTCTCCCTTCATACCATGGCAATGCTTGCATGCCAGGGGTTTCGCTTTGCTGGTGAAAAGAAGCTTTCCCTTTTTTATATTTTTTTTGCTGGGCTCGAGAGGGTTTTTTAAATTATAAAAGTCTCCGGGAGCCTGCGCTGTTTTGCGGGATTGTGGACATAGTCCCAACGCATTGGCGCTTTTGCCTTCCGGTTTGGCCCCGGCGGTCTGGGTTTGACCTGTAAACGTTTTTCTCATATAGGCGATAACGTCCGCCACGCCTTGAGGCTTAAGGGTCAAGCCCCAATAGGGCATGAAGGGCGATTTGCCGACGGCTTTGCCTCCATAATAAACGACGTTAAAGAGGTAGTCTTCGGGTTCCTTATCCAACGCCATTTGGGCGTGGATCGCGGGTTTAGGGTTGAGGTCGGTCGCCGCCGGTCCGTCTCCCCGCCCGGAGGCTCCGTGGCATTGGGAACAATATTCTTTATAGATTCGCTTTCCTCGCGGAACGCTGGCTTCTTTAAAAAATTTATCCTTCCAGGGTTCATAAAACTTAAAATCGGCCACGCCCAAGGTCATGATGTAACCCGTAATGAAACGCAGACCTTCTGCGCTGACGTCCGCAACAAATTCCCCGCTATGCGGAGTAAAATCTGGCGGGTGAGAATTAAACCGATAAACCCAGTCAACGTTGTAGCGGTTTCCCGCGTCGACAAAAGACGCGCTGTGGCGGCTTCCCACTCGTTTCCCGTCTTCTTTTGTATGGTGGCAGGCGTTGCAGGAATGTTCTTTATATAACTGCTCTCCTAAAGTAGCTTCCATTTCCGTGAAACGGGAAAGGTCGAGCGCGTTCTTTTTAACCCGCGGATCAATCAATTTCTTGAAAAAATAGTCGGCGACCGCTTGCGCCTCTTTTTTTGACACAACGATGTGTTTCTCCGGTTTTCTGGATTGATCCCACCGAAAATTTTTCTGATAAAGGTTTTCCTCCTTGCCTTGAAGAAAACTTGTCACCCAATTGCGGAGATACTTGTTTCCGGCCCACATCAGATCTGGAGCCTTTATCTCAAACCTTGATTTTGCCTCGCCGGAAAACCGGTGGCAGGAGGCGCACCGGTCTTGCACAATTTTTTTGCCCAGTTCTGCATCGACGGCAAACAGGGCGCCAGGAAAAATAACGGCAATGGTTAGCAAAACAAAAGACCCTAAAAATATCTTTTGTCGAATTTTTAATTGTTTGAAAATTTTATTCATGCAACAGCCTCCATCGTCATTTGTAGCGACCATTATTTTCCTGCTCCCTGGATAGATTCAATGGTTTCCGTAAGGTAAAATTTCTCGGCGGTGGCGCCGTACTAATAGCCCTGGCCCCAAGCCGTCTCCTTTCATGCCATGACAATCCTTACATACCAGAGGTTTAACTTTGTTGATGAAAAGAAATTTTCCTTTAATACCGGGCGTCTACGGGTTTGCCTCCCTTGGGCCAATCTTTGGATTTTTCTGGAAAATCGGGACGCGGTTGGGTGGTAATAAAAGAGGCGAGATCATAGGCGTCCTTATCTGTCAGGCTTTCCCCTTGACCCAAAGGCATATTGTGTTTAATGAATGCGGCTGCGGTATTCAGCCTCGCCATGCCGGCTGCAATATTAAACGAATGCTCTCCCCAAAGAGGAGGAAACACATAAGACCCATCCGAATTTTGACTCCCCCGGCCCTCTTCTCCATGACAATGAGAACATTTAGCGTTATATAGTTTCCGGCCTCGTTCTGGATTGGGCGGGGTTGAAGAAGGCGGTATCGGTTTTTTACCTCGTCCTTCCACTTCCGCTCCAACGGGTATCCCCTGGGACAACCAAACCATGTAAGAAACGATTGAAGTCATCTCGGGGCTGTCCAGTGGCAACGGTTTGCCGTTAAGAGAGCGCTTGAAACAGCCGTTGATCCGTTCCTGTAGCGTGATAACCTTGCCTGATCGCGGCCGGTAAGTGGGGAACAAACCGGGAAGACCAACATAAGGCATCGCATTCGGCGTGGTGCCTCCTCCCAGATGGCAGCTACGGCAATTTAACCCGTTGCCCACATAGGATTTTGCAAGCGTTTGTGTTTCCATTACCAAATCTTCACCGAACTGGATGGCCTCGCCCAGCGGGCCATCTGGAATTTCAAGGTCTAGCAGTGGGAATGGAACCTTTGAGGAAGGACTGGACTCCGCCGCCGCAATGGGCACAATGCCCGAAAATGTTCCCAACACGGTCATCCAACACATTACCAGCAAAATGAATCTATATGGCTTCATGACTTCAAAAAAAGTCTGACGAGCGTTATTCAACTTGTCGTGGGTTTTGGGTTTAGAAAGTTTAATCAGCGGCATAGACAACCTCCCGTTTTTCTCGGGTTTAATTTTTTTTAAAAGGGACGTTCCATGGCTTTTCCCGCCTCGAGGAAAGTGTCCTCATGCAATCCTATACTCCGTCCTCCTATGACAGATTCCTCCCCGGTCCGGTTTTTAAAAACTCAAAAATATTATTCTTGTAAAAAGATCAACCAGGAAAATTTTATTTGGAAACCATAAAAGTAGCTGAATCCAACCCGGTGTTTCCGTTGTTGGGATCGTAGGCATAGACAATAACCTCATAGATTCCCGGATCCTTCATTTCTACCGTTCCCGCGAACTGGCTGGTTGTCCCGGCAAAGGATAGGGACTCGCTTCCTATAAGCTTACCGTTTCTCTTGATGAGGGCTTTGACTTCATACTTATCAGCGTCCCACAATCCCTTCGGTTGAATAGGACAACCGCACATCATTCGTACATTGGCCTTAAGCTCTACTATCTGAGGAGTCCCCTTGAGTTTTAGGGGCGCGGGCGGCTCCTGGACGTCGACCACGAAGCCGGGCATTTCAAGAAGCCAGCCATCGCCCGCCGTCAGATGTTTGCCGGGAATCACCCACTGGGTGGCGGAAATACGGTTGGCGGCCTGCCGTTGCGCCAGGGGGCCGTATGCGGCCACCTCGATAAGGCGCGGCTCGTCCAGATTGAGTGTCACCGAAAACTTCGCTGATTTCTCCGTGGACAACGGGTAACCGCGCCTGCGGTCCTCTTTGATAATGCGATTGACGTCCCCTGTACTCCCTTCAGTTTTCCCCTTGGCAAGCAACTCACCCGTTTGCGCATCCCGGAGCGTAACCAGCGCCCCGCCCATACTAGTCCCAATAAACTTGGCGTCTTTACTGATTACCCGGACCGTAATATTTGTGGGTTCAGCCCAAGCGACTCCCGCAAAACAGAAGATCACTGTTACAAGTCCTAAAGGTATAAAAAATCTCCATTTTTTCACTTTTTTGTCCCTCCAAAATAATTTGCGACTTGTCTGCAGGCTTACTGTCGACGAAAACCAGGTTTCAATATAAAACCAGCTATACATTGAAGATACTTTCGATAGCAGGAGAATTATCTTTATTTCGAAAATTGACGAATGTAATGAACCAATTGCCACGCTTCCTTGTCCTTAAGACTTTTAAAGGCCGGCATAGCGGTTCCCTTGGAACCCTCTTTTATAATCCCAAATAATTGCCCGTCTGAAATATCGGCCATCGTAGCGGAGCAAGTGAAATTCCGAGGCGCGGGAGATATCCCTGCGGCTCCGGGACCTTTCCCATTGCCCTTTTTACCGTGACAGAGCTTGCAGGCCATGGGCTTTGCGGATTTTTGATAAAGCGTTTCGCCGGCTTTGATATTGGCCGCCGTTGGTTGAAGAGGATTTTTCTTACCGCTGTATTTGAAAGAAACTTTTTTGGTGGTTCGTTTCTGCGGACAATCGCCAGAGGATTTTTTCTCCATGCCCGGCGACGCAACCGCCTCTTTGCCGCCCTTAAACGTCGCGCGCAGGTAAGCGATCAGGTCCGCCAGGTCCTGAGTGGGAATTGTCATTCCCCAGTCGGGCATGTTGGGAGACTTGCCGTTTTCCTTGCCGCCGTAATAAATTATGTTATACAAATAATCTTCGGGATAATCGCTAAGCGGCAATTCAGCGTGGACAGCGGGTTTCGGGTCCAGTCCAGACGCGCCCGGTCCGTCGCCCCGGCCTTGCGCCCCGTGACACTGAACGCAATACTCGCGGTAAACCTTATCTCCGCGTTTGGCGTTCGCATTTTGAAACGGCCCGGTTTTCCATGGCTCGAAGAATTTAAAATCCTCCACGCCCAGGGTCATCAGGTAGCCGATGATGTAGCGCGCGCCGAGAGGACTGAGGTCGGCTAGGTATTCCCCGCTGTGCGGGGTAAAGTCTTGAGGATTGGCGGCAAACCGCGACCACCAGTCCAAGTTGTACCTATTGCCCGCGTCGTAAAGGTTTACGCTGATGGGTCCACCGATCTTTTTGCCGTCTTCTTTTATCTGGTGGCAACCTAGGCAGGAAAAGTTTTTAAAAATGTCGGCTCCCAGTTGCGCCTCCATTTCGTTGAAGGTCGACATATCCACGGGGCTTTTGCCGACTCGGGAATCCAGAAAGTGTTTTTCGAAATAATCAGCGACGCTATTTGCCTGCGCTTCCGACAATACGGGATGCTTTGCAGGAGCCGGGGAAAGATCCCAGCGGTAGCCTTTGGGGTACAGGTTTTCTTCCTTTCCCTGGAGCCACCTTAACAGCCACGGGCGCTGGTATTTGTTTCCCGCCCACATCAGGTCCGGGCCCTTTAAATTGAATTTTGATTCCGGTTTGCCTTCAAACTTGTGGCAGGCGGTGCACTGGTTTTTAATGATCCTTTCGGCTTCTTTTTCGTTTGCCGCCGCTTTCGGAATCGAGGCCAACAAAAAAATCGCGCAAATCATAGCAACGTAACCAATTTTTTTATAATTTAAAGCGCTCATTTTTTGTCTCTCCTTTTTGGGTGGGTTAAGGTTTCGGGACCCCGATTGGGGTCCCGAAAACCAGCCTCATACTTATTTTACGGTCACAGAAATACTGTCCGTAAGCGGAGGATTATATGGAACATGGTTTCCTTTGGCGAACAACGTGCGAATCAGGTGTTTGCCGGAGGAAAGATTTATGGATTTGCATGTGGAGCCGTCGCCCATATGAATGTGGTTGGCGTCCTTGCCAATTCCGCGGCTCAAATCGGACGGCAACGCGACGTCCACCAGAATATGATGATGCCCCTTTCCGTCGTTGACCCCTTTTTTAGCGGGTTGCACTTCCACGCCCCAGGTTTCCATACATACGATTACCGGGCTCGAAACCGTAGCTCCATCGGCAGGCTTGGCAATCATCACCGCTTGAAAGTCGCCCGCAAAAGAATTCGAGGCAAAATAAAGGCCCGTCAACAGAATGGATAAAATAAACTTCGTTGCTTTCATCGTGTCTCCTTAAAAAGTTTGTTCCCGCCTCTCGGCGGCGAATAGTTAAAATCCGTCGCTTCATAGAGGCTGTCCCAGATTTAGGCGTCAAACGGCATATGCCAATTTATATTGCCCTGAACTCTTGGGTTAGCCCGGTGTTCAAGCAAACGGGGGTAGACGAAAATGTTACAGACTTTCAAATTCAAATTGCAATTATTTTTTTAAACATTTCGATGTTTGCAAGAACTGAATTTAAACAACGTATAAAGCGGACAATTGCCCGCAATTCCCGTCGTCAAGGGTATCAAGCCAATCAACCCTACAATTAAGCCCATGGAGCTTGACATATAGATACCGCAGGCGACCAAAATAATCCCTAGAACGAGTCTCGCTGTTCTGTCTATTTTGCCTAAGTTTTGTTTTAACATGATATCCCTCCTGTTGTTTTAGCGGGTGGACGCCGCCGCTTCCTTATCTCCGCCGCAATCCCCAAACCGTTTTGGAGAACCGGAAACGGCGGCTCCTATTTTCTCCAAATTTATTTTCGTCGTCTAATTCCCTGGAAATCCCGTTTTAAAATTATTTGGAAAATTGGCGGATGTAATGGACCAATTGCCAGATTTCATCGTCGCTCAGGTTTTTAAAAGGAGGCATTCCCGTGTTTTTCGAGCCCTTTTTAATAATCCAGAACAACTGCCCGTCCGGCAACGATCCCATTATTTTCGGGCAAGTAAAATTTCTGGGCGCGGGTTTCATGCCCTGTCCCAAATTCCCTAAACCGTCGCCGTTAACGCCATGGCACATGGTGCAGGACGGTTGCGCCTTCGATTGGTAAAGCGCCTTTCCTTTTTCGACAATTTCAGCAGAGTCTTTTAATGGATTGGTTTTGTTATAAATCGAAGCGGGCGCTTTTGCCGTCGTCCTTGCTTGGCAACTTTGCGAACTGCTGGAGTCGCCTTGATGGCGCATTCCATGCATTCCTCCACCGTGACGGCCTTCGCCTTGCGTGCACCCCTTGCCTCCATGCTTCATTCCTTCATTTCCACAACCGGGTCCTCCTTGGGCATATAGTTCTCCCTTGCGGTCCGCTTCCAGTCCCTTCGCTTCCAAGGCGCTTTTTGAACCTGAGCCTTCATGTTTTTGAGAATCGAAAGACGAATTTGCCCAAGCTTCGCCAAGTTGGTAACTATGGAAACAAACCCCCAAACCAACCAGAAGGGCCAGCACGGCAAATCTTCTTATAATTTTCGAATTGGAATACATGTTTTTAGCCTCTGATATGGCGCTGTTAAATTAAATTCCATAATTTCGGGGCTCCGCTTGGGAGCCCCGAAATCAACCTCCAGTTTTATTTTACGGTCACCGTAATGGAGTCCGTAAGAGGCGGGTTGTAGGGAATATGGTTTCCCTTTGCAAACAAGGTCCGGATAAGGTGTTTCCCGGATGAAAGATTAATTGATTTGCAAGTGGAACCGTCTCCCATATGAATATGATTGGCGTCCTTGGGGATGCCATTACTCAAATTCGGCAAATCGACGTCCACCAGAATATGATGATGGCCTTTGCCGTCGTTCACGCCTTTTTTGGCGGGCTGGACCTCAACGCCCCAGGTTTGCATGCACACCGTCACCGGGCTGGATACAACCGCGCCGTCGGAAGGCTTGGAAATCATCACCGCCTGAAAATCAGCCGCCGATGAAACCGATACGAGAAAAAAGTTTGCAGCCAAAACTGCGAGTATTAATTTTAATTGTTTCATTACAGCCACCTCTGAGAAATAAAATGTTAATAAATATTCCGCTCAATTCAGCGGAAGCGTAAAAAAGAAAACACTGCCTTTTCCCAACTCGCTGATCACTCCTACCTGACCTTCGTGAAGGTGAATCAGCTTATGACAAATCGCCAAACCCAAACCGGTGGATTTCTCTCCTCCTGTGGGCTTGGCGCTCAAGACCTGAAACTCTTTGAACAGTAGTTTTTGATCGTCCTCGGACAACCCCGGTCCTTCGTCGCGAACTGAAAACCGGACGTTATCCCCGTCAATATCCGTGAAGATCAAAACTTTTGTTTTTGGCGGAGAAAATTTCACCGCATTGCTGATAAAGTTTCCGATCACCTGGGTAATAGCGTTTTGATCAAAAGAAATGGGAAGCAATTCTCCAAGGTTGGAATCAAGAATTATTTCCTTCTTTTCAGCCAAAAGCTGGTTCAACTCCACTTGCTGATCGACCACTATGTTTAAGTCTTGAACCTTTTTGTCCAAATCAATTTTTCCGCTTTCAATTTTTGAGACGTCCAAAAGATTTTCCAAAAGCGTTTTCATAAAACGGCTGGCCTTATTAATTTTCCCCAGTAGCTCCTTTTGTTTTGGATTAACGTCCCCTACAGACTCGTCCGCTAAAATTTCGCTGAAAGAAAGAATCGTATAAAGCGGGTTGCGCAAGTCGTGAGAGGCGATTCCAAGGAATTGGTTCTTCAGTTTGTTAAGCTCTTTGAGCTGTTCGTTTTTCTCTTTGATTTCCTCTTCCCTGTTGCGCGAAACAATAGCGTCTCCAATCAATCCGCCTATGGAAAGCAAAATTTCCTGGTTCCGGATATACCAAGGGGGGTTTGAATCTGTATAAAGAAATAATACGCCGACCATTTTTCCGGAACTTTTTAACGGGACGATGTAATGCCCATGGTCCGTCATGCCTTCAAATTTATTTTCGTGGCGCTTGTCGGAAAAGCAACTGTTGCTGATTATAATTTCGCCGGAAACCGCGGCTCTCCCGCACAGGCAATTGCCGTAAGGAATTTCCTTTTCCTTCTCCATAAACTCCTGGCCAAATTCGCCGACAACGCTAAAGAGTCGTAAGACTTTTTTTTCCTCGTCGGCAAGAAATATTCCTGCCTTATATTCGACCTCCAGTTCTTTGAACCGAGTCAACGTGGCCAAAACTTTCTCCAACACAACTTTCAACTCATCGGCGCTGTGCAGGATTTTGGAGACTTCGTGGAGGACTCTATATTCTTCCGAGCGGCGGTGTATTTCCTCTTCCGGGGTTTCGGTTTTTTTCACGGTATTTTCAGTATCCATGTCCATGAGGCGCTATCTCCCTATTTGTAAACGCAAGGTTTCTTTGTAGGCGAGGCCTGCCGATCCCATATCTCCGTAAAAAACCTGGATAAAGGGGAACCGGGATCGACAAGCCTCTTAGCGCTTGCGTCAAAAAGATACATCCTTTCCGGCTGCAATAAGTTTATCTACAACGCCGATCAATTTTTCCCTTTCGACCGGTTTTACTAAAAAATCCTTAATACCCTTTTTCATCAGCGACGTCGCAAGTTCCGTATCTGGAAAAGCGGTGATGACCACAATCGGAATTCCAGGGGCTTCCCGTCTGAGGTAATCGACACATTCAACGCCGTCTACCTTTGGCATTCGAATATCGCAAATGATCAAGCCCACATTCACCATGTGGTCTTCCTTCTTCATAACCGCGATGGCCTCTTCGCCGTCTCCCGCTTCAAGAATTTTGAAATTTTTTCCTTCAAGCTGAACTTTCATTACTTCTCTGACGTCCTCTTCATCGTCGACAATCATAATTTTTCCAGCGCTCATTTTAAACCTCCTTGAAGTTGTTAATTAATAGCTACCTTTGTTGTACTTACAAACTTCCTATTTTTCTTTGACTGCTCCGTTTCATTGTTTACCTCTAGTAGTTTATGTGAATGTCGGAGAAGTTTTTCCGCCATGGCTTATCATGTAAGTAAGTATAGGAATCGGCGGGGTATAAAAAAATCGCGTGCAATACTAAAATTGCGACACAATTTTTTGATTATTTTTGTGGTAGTTCTACTACAAGAAACTAAGCGGGGGAGGGAGGGGACGGTTCGAGGGAGGAAAAAATCTTATAATCTGCCTCCGGGGGCTGCCGCGGCGCTACTTAATCAGTCCGTTTTTGACCGCGTACAGAATGATATCCGCGTTGGTTTCCATTTGCATTTTGTCGAGGAGGCGCGCGCGGTAAGTGCTGATGGTGTTGATGCTGAGGTTGAGTTCCTCGGCAATGGCCTTCAGTTTTTTTCCAGTTGCGATGAGATTAAAAACCTGGAACTCGCGGTCGGTCAGGGTCTCGTGAGGATGCTTTCCAGCGTCGCCGCCCAGCTCGGAAACCAGTTTGTCGGCTAGTTCGGGGGAGATAAACTTGCCGCCGCCCGCCACCCTTCGCACCGCGTCGACCAATTGCGCGGAGGCGCTGGACTTTCCGATATAACCCGAGGCGCCGGCCTTGAGGAATCGCATCCCGTAATGATCCTCGGGGAAAATGCTCAAAATCACCACCGGAAGTTTAGGACGCAGGGCTTTCAGTTCAATCAAGGTATCCAATCCGTTTTTGACCGGCATGTCGTAATCCAGTAAAACGACGTCTACCTCCAATTCACGAATCATCTTCAACGCCTCTGCGCCGTTTTCGGCCTCTCCAACCACCTTCAAATCCCCGGCCTCGGAGATAATAGTCTTCAGCCCTTGGCGCACGATTTCATGATCATCCGCGATGAACACCCTGATTGAGCTTTTCTTTGACGGTTTCACTGAGCTTGAATGGGGATGCGGATGATTACCTCGGTTCCTTTTTCAGGGGTTCCCAAAAACCGGACCTCCCCTTTGAAGGGGCGGACTCTTTCCCGAATTCCAATCAAACCAAGCGACCGCGAGTCCTCGACCTGTTTGTCTTGAATTCCTTTGCCATTGTCGCGAATCTCCATTTGCAACGTTCCGTCCAGAATTTTCATGTCCACCGCCGCCTTGCTCGCCTCGGCATGGCGGACGATATTCACTACGGATTCCTGGAAAATGCGGAACAACGCGGTTTTTAAACTGGACCCCAGTTCCGCGTGCTCGCTCAAGCACTGCAAGTCAAACTTTAAGCCAAACCTTTTTTCGTATTCACCCGCCTGCCAGGCGATGGCTTCGCAAAGACCAAAGGCGTCGAGCACCGGCGGGCGCAGTTCCATGGCGATGCGTTGCACGGATTTTATCGTGGAATCCAACAAGGCATTCATGGCCTGCGCCTGTTTCAACAAAGCGGGATTCTCCGCTGGAAGTTTCTTCTCAAGATTCGCCAAGTCCATTTTCAGCGCCGTCATGGATTGACCCAGTTCGTCGTGGACTTCGCGGGCGATCCGGCTTTTTTCTTCCTCGCGGATTTCCTGGATTGAATGCGTAAGACGCCGCAATTCCTCGGTGCGCGTTTCGACCAGGCTCTCCAGACGATTGGAATATTCCTCCAACTCGGCGTCGACTTGTTTTTTCTGGATGGCGTTGGCGATGAGGCCGCCGATGGAGAGTAGGACTTCCTGACTGTGCCGGTACCAAATGGGGTCCGTGTTGGTATACAGAAACATCACGCCGATCAATTTAGCGTCGGCTTTCAAAGGAACAATATAATGCCCGTGCCCCGTCATGTCGGAAAAGGTTCGCTCGTGGCGGGCGTCGGTGAAACAGCTTTCGCTCATCAACAACTCGCCGGAAACCGCGACGCGCCCACAAAGACAATCGCCGAAAGGCACCTCCCTCTCCTTCTCCAGAAACTCCTCGGAAAAATCCCCCACGGTGTGGAACAAACGCAGCGTCTTTTTATCTTCATCGACCAGAAATATCCCCACCTTGTTTTCGACCCTCAATTCCTGGAACCCGGTAACGGCGCGCAGGACCTCGCGCAGCACGTCCTTCAAATCCCCGGAGCTTTGCAGAACCTGGGCGACCTTGTGCAGGATGAGGTATTCCTCGGTAATCAGGTCGGAAGATTTTTGCGGCGGTTGCGTCATTGAAACTTCAGCGGTAAAAGAGAATGAATTCGGAAGCGCTTGCCTTTAATATATCACTTTTTAGGAGGACAACCCATTTACCGAGAAGGAGGGAGCTGTGAGGAAGGATTTTTCAGAAAAGCGGTCTCTACATAAGATGGATTTTTCGCAAGCCCTCGTATACGATAAAAAACTGTGGGGGGAGAACCAATCACCATTCGGGTTCCCCGTTAGAGGAGGTTTGGTCGGTTTAGGGTCAGGACTCATTAATTATGTACAATTCTGTTGGCCATGAAGAATAAAGATACAAGGAAAGCAAGCGCAAGCATAGCAAAAGCTACGCTGAGCTTGCTTGACGCAGTAGGTTTGTTCTTCACGGCCAACCTTTGCAAGGCGCCGCAAATTTTCACGCCTGTTTGCTCAAACCGCTTGAACGTAGCCAGGGCTATGCCCGGCGCGATTTTCACAAACATCCATTAAAAATTTGGCTGGCGCAGAATGGACATAATTAATAAGCCCTGACCCTGGCTACCGGCGAACCTTAAGGAAACTGGACTCCCCCCAACCTGGCCATTCGCAACTACCCCCGTAATTTGAACGCCAGGCAAAACAGCAATGTATATTTTTTAACCGCGTTGACTCTCGCCAATGCGTCGCCCCGCAAAACCAGCGAGATCATTTCTGATTTTCAGTTCCTTCCAACGCAGGTTCGGCTATTTTCTCGCGGGACTCGTCCAAACCTTGTTGCATTTGGTTTTTCATCCGGTTGATTTTTTCTTCAATGATTCCCAGAGTCAGGTTGCCTCCGATGGTCTGCTCTCTCACAATGCCGTCGGGCGAGATGAAATAAGTTACCGGCAGGTTGACGACGCGATAATCCTGCGATAAACGGCCAAACCCATCCAGAAGAATCGTAAAATCCAGATTGCGTTCCTTCAGAAAAATTTCAATCTTACTTTTACTTTCGGCAAAATTGACGCCCAGTATTTTCACGTTTTGATCTTTCAAAGCCCGGTGGGCTTTTTGCAACTCAGGCATTTCCTTGACACAGGGAACGCACCACGTGGCCCAAAAATTCAGGACAACATACTGCCCTTCCATATCGGACGATTTCAAAACCCGCCCTTCCAAAGTCTCCGATTCGAAAGGCGGCGCGGTCCCTCCAAGAATCGGGGGAACTGACGCCATACCCGTCAAAACCAAACAGAGAATTACGATCCACGCGGCGCGAAAACTTTGAAACAACCTAAAACCCATAAGAGACTCCCAGCATCAATCCATAATTGGGAACCAGATTCACCTCGTTCACTCTCTGGTAAATAGGAAGTTGAACATGGGAGTAAAACGACAGATCGTCGTTGGCCGCCAATGTGACCCCCGGCGTAAAATTGACAAAAGTCGCGCCCCGGCTGGGGACGGGCATATCCTTGAACGTATCCCGGCCCGAAATCCTTGAATTGATCTGCGCGCTGAGGCTGACCTTATCGTTCACACGGTAAACCGCGCCGCCGTCGACGAAGGTGCTGTCGCCGAACTCATACTCCAGGGTATTTTCCGTGGTGAACCGGTGGGAAACGGACGTAAAAAAGCTGAGCGCGTTTGGAATGAGCGCGAAATTGTAAAGTCCAGATATGATGGGATCGTAAGAACCCGTGCCCGGCATCAGAGTCGGCTCGTTGATATCCCCTTCCGCGTTCCTCGTTTCAAATTCCCCCGTGGCGAATTTAAGTCCGACCCCGGCGATGAACTGATGCTTGGTGTTGCGGAAAAATTCATACTTTCCAATTACGGTGACGTCGCCGAATCCCGTCGTGCCGTCCTGATTGGTGAACTCTCCGGCCGGGTCAGCCGGCGTGACCCCGTCGTCGTGTTCGTGATGCCGGTCGTTGAAAAAAGGCACGGCCACGCTCAGGGTCAACTTGTCCGTTATCCCGTAACTCGCATCCAGTTGCATCAGCTTGTTGATGGTTTTCAATTCCCTGTGGTGTTCCGGCTCGATCTCGCCGTTTTCAAAATCGATCTTGGGTACCAGTACCTCGCCGGTATGATCGTCGTCGCCCTGTTTTTTATCTTTCATCAGGATATAACGAAAAGACGTATCCAGCCGGAATCTCCCCTTGTTCGTGAGTCCCGACTGCGTGCCCCGGATCAGAGAGCAGTTCGCGGACCCGCAACTGGCCTGGACATTGGGAACCAGACCCAACACAAAGATTGCAAAAACAATAAAAGCGCTAAATTTTTTCATTCATTCCTCCAAATATTTTATAAAACAGGCTATTTCGAACGGACCTCTCCTGGAGAGAACCGCAACCCGGTTTTTAAAATGAACGTTACAGTTAAAGTCTGGAGAAACGTGGAGGAGGTTTGTCGATGAGACTGAAAGGGACGCCTTCTTTTAAAAAGGCCGTTGGAATATGAAGGAAGTCCGGGGCGATCCATAAAGCGTCGCCGTCCAGACTCATCGGCGCCTGTTTGACAAGTTGAAAATTGGCGCCTGTAGGAAGGCGCGTTCCATGACAAAATGGGGACAGTTGATGCGGAACTTTAGACGTCTTCGAATACCGCCCGACCCAGTGATGCGGGCAGGAAAGCAAGGGTTCGGGGTTTAGAGGACAAAAGTGTCCCGGTTGAGTTTTGTGTTTTACAAATGGAGACGGCGCGTGCTTCGCGTGTGTCATATTGGAAACGCCGGAAGAATGCAGATGAGCCTGCGCTTCCGGCGCCGCCAGAAAGCCTGCTCCGACAAGAGCCGCCACGAAAAGTAAAAATTTTATTTTAAGCTCTGTTTTCATTTATGTGACGGAACAAATCGCATTCAATTAAATTTGTAATTTCCGGCTCTTAAAATATAAGAACGAACGACCACCGATTTTTGTTTCAAGTCCTGACGCAGTCGGCGCAACAGCCACAAACCGTTCTCTTGTTTGTAGTCGTACTCCGAGTCTTCAAAGTAATTCTCTCCCTGAACGCTGAACCGCGCCCGGGAATGGCTCAACAGC
>JAJDBB010000109.1 GCA_029261555.1 Nitrospinaceae bacterium
CTCCTGCGCGAAGACTTTCCCGAAGCCTGCGGCGAGGGCCGCGTGTGGCAAACCGGAGGCGTCATCACGGCCAACAACGTCAAGGTCAAAGCCTGGGGCAAGCGCAAACGCATTCGCGGCGCGCGCCACGGCGCCCACCGCCCGGACCTAATCATTTGCGACGACCTCGAAGACGACGAAAACGTCGACTCGCCGGAACAGCGCGAGAAGGATCGCAAATGGTTTTTCCAGGCGCTGATGAAGGCGGGCGCAAAGGGAACGGTTTACTTGGTTGTGGGAACCATCCTGCATTACGACTCCCTCCTAGAACGTTTGCTGAAACAACCCGGTTGGCGCGGAAAGAAATTCCGCGCCGTGATTGAATGGTCCGCGTCGCCGCTTTGGGAGCAGTGGGAGCGAATATTCATCGGCTCCTCTCATTTGGAAAGAACCAATCCGGACGCCGAGCAAGAGGCGGATGAATTTTTTGCATTGCATCGGGACGCCATGCTAGCCGAAACCCAAACCCTGTGGCCGGAGGTGGAAGATTATTATTACCTGATGAAAATGCGCGCCAGCGAAGGTCCCGCCTGTTTCGATTCCGAAAAGCAGAACGAACCGGTAAACCCAAAGGATTGTCTGTTCCAGGAGGAATGGTTTCAGTACTGGGACGAAGTCAGCATTACCGGCGACAAAATTTCAGGCGTGGGTGGCGACGAAATTTTGTGCGCCGTGGATCCCAGCATGGGCAAGCAGTCGCGGCGCTCCGACCCTTCGGCCATCGTGATCGGCGCCTTGCGTCCAGACGGAGCGCTGGACATTTTGGAAGCGGACATTCAGAAACGTCATCCCGACGCCATTCTGGAAGCAATTTTGAATTATCACGAAACGTATCGCTTTACGAAACTTGTGGTGGAGACGGTGCAGTTTCAAGAATTTTTCAAGGATCAATTGGAGAAGGCGGCGCGGGCGCAGGGGATGTATTTTCCCATCGAAGGCGTGAAACCCACGAAGGACAAAATTTTACGAATACAAAAACTCCAGCCGCTAATCAAGAACGGCCGGATTCGGTTTCGCAGAGATCAGAAAATTTTGCTGGAGCAATTAAAATATTTCCCCAAGGCCGACCACGACGACGGTCCCGATGCGCTGGAGATGGTGGTGGGGATGGTTTATAAATCCCAGAGGGAAGCAAACATCCGCAGTTTGAACTGAACCTGGTAATACACAAAGCCAGGTTGAGGAAGGAGGCGCTTTGGAGGAGGAGCTTTACCTTCTTCCCCAACCTAACCAAGGAGAAGCGGAACGACAAAACCCTTCCAGAGGGGGGAGGAAAGTTTTTGCGTCGCAACTCCTATACTTCAAATGTATTCCTCGGCGACGTCGCCTGCAATTAAAAAACGTTAATAAACTTTGAAATAAATTTATAGAAAGCCTTGTTAGACGTCCCCGATCCACTCGCGCCAGTCGTTGGAGATGGCGCCCTTCTCTTTATAACGCAACATGGCGTCCTTGCAGGCGCAGGCGCGGGCCATCCCTTTCATCTGCTCGTACAACGCGGCGATAATTTTCGGAAAACGTTCCACTGAGCGCGCAACCTCTGTCCGCTCTTCCTCGTTCTGCATGCCCTCGAACAGCTGCCCCTTTTCGAACTCGCGCGGCTTAACCCCCTCGGCGTAATTTGTCAGGTAACACGCGGGCGCATAACACATCTCCAACTCGCGCGCCAGAAACGCCTCCGGCGCCAGGGTCATGCCAACAAGGTCGGCGCCCAGGATGCGGAACTTGCGTATCTCCGCCGGCGACTCCAGCCGCGGCCCTTCCGTGCAAACGTAAACGGCTTCTTCATGATGCGGAATCTCCGCAGTGTGCAAGGCGTCATGCAGGCCCGCGCGAATCTCCGGGCAAAACGGATGGCTTTGCCGGATGAACCCAATCCCGCGGTTCTTGAAAAAGGTCGACTCCCGGTTGCGGGTCTCGTCGATGATATCGTGCGGAATGACGAACTCACCGGGGCGGAACGCCTTGTTGATGACCCCCGGTCCGGACCAGGCGAGGATGCGTTCTACGCCGGACGCTTTCAGCGCGTATATGTTGGCGCGGTAATTGACGAACGGCGCGGTGATGCTGTAATCCGTTTCCCCGTGGCGGGAGAGGAAGAGGAAGCTTTGGTTTTTATAATTGAAGCGGTGGATGGGCGCGCTTTTTCCGAAGGGCGTGTCCAGTGCGGCGCTTTCGGTTTCTTTCCCCAGCGCCTGTTGGGTCAGCAGATGGTAGGCCCCGCTACCGCCAATGACCGCGAACGTGGATTTCATTCCAGATAATTTTCCTGATCGGCGACGTAGTTGGAGGCGGACTCGCGAATGCCGCGTATCTCCTCTTCGGTGAGTTCGCGTTTGACGCGCGCCGGGGAACCCACGGCCAGGCTGCGCGGCGGGATTTTCGTTCCCGGCGTCACCAGCGCTCCCGCGCCCACGATGGAATATTCGCCCACCTCCGCGCCGTCCATCACCGTGGCGCCCATGCCGATCAAACAGCGCGAGGCCAGCGTGCAGGCGTGCAGGGTGACGTTATGTCCGACGGTAACCTCGTCGCCGACGATCAGCGGCAAGGTTTTACGCGCCACGTGCAGGACGCATCCGTCTTGTATATTGGTCCGCTTGCCGATGCGGATGTGGTTCACGTCGCCGCGGATCACGGTGTTGAACCAGACGCTGCTCTGCTCGCCGATCTCGACGTCGCCAATCACATGCGCGCCTTCGGCGATAAAAACGCTGGAATGAATTTTCGGTTCCGTTCCTTTATAGGGAAGAATCATGGGGTAACTGTCCGATGAGGTGTTAGCAATTCAGGGACGCGGCTCGGTCCCGTTCAAAATTTTTTCAACGATTATAGCGCCAGTTGCATCATTCATTTTAAAAAAGCTGCTAGCCGCAGGGGCGGTAAGCGCGACTTATACGGTGGTTGCAACAAACTACTTTAGGTTTCTAATCCAAACTAAGGCCTCCAGGCGCAGGCCTGGCCTTGCGCACGCGGCGATGGCTTTCTTCCGCCAGATAACGCCGGTCTGCCGACCCTTCAAGCGGAGGGAGGATATGAACCGTCGCTTCCAGCCTTGGACATTGCAACAGGCGGGAGGCGTGCTCCCTGAACGAAATCTCGTGCCAGCAGGCGATGGAGGGCGTGTTGGGATCGTTGTACTGAATGGCCACGGGCAGAACCGGACGGCCCGCGTCGACGGCGGCCTGGAAGGGAGACGTCTTGAACGGTTGAACGTCCATGCCGTCCGAAACTCCGGCCTCCGGAAACACTACGACGGATTGACCCAGCGCCAGGCGTTCCCCTATTTCTCGGTTCAGCGTTTTGAGTTCTTTTTTGCGGCTACGGTCGACGAGCAGAGTCGCGCCCAGACGAATGAAAACTCCCAACCCCGGCCAGTCTCCGAAATCCCGACGCGCAACAAAAAAAGTCCGGAAACAGGAACCGAGAATCAAGACGTCCGGCGTTCCCACATGATTGGCAACGATCAAGGCGCCTGGCTCCGGTCGGAGCTCTCCAATTATTTTGAAATGTATGTTCAGGGC
>JAJDBB010000110.1 GCA_029261555.1 Nitrospinaceae bacterium
CCAGTACCGTTTCCGCGATCCCTATGGGAGTCGCCAAAAACAGGGAAAAAACATTTTTGCTTTCGTCTTCCGCAAAACCTTTTATACTATCAGCGTTGGATATTGAGGACGATCAGGAGCTGCCTGGGAAACCGAACGAAACGTTTGGAGTTTTGAATTCAACCGGTTCGCCCACGGACAGTCAGGCGTCTTTAAAATTGAATCGCGAAGAGTCCCTACAGGATTCCCGCATTTCAGGAGATGAATTACAGGCCATTCGAAGCGGATTTGCCAATCAAATCCGGGAAAAAATTGAGCAAGTGAAAAAGTTTCCCCGGCGCGCAAAAAATCGCGGTTGGGAAGGAACTCCGGTCGTCCTGTTCACTTTAGGTAAGGAGGGCCGACTAAATAATTTAGCGCTTGCCAAAGCGTCGGAATTTCCGACGCTGGACGAGGCTGCCCTTGAAACGATCAAGGAAGCGGCGCCGTTCCCAAAAATTCCCATATCCCTAAACTTGGAAACAATGAAATTCAAATTGCCTATTTCATTTGTATTGGAGTAATTATGAATACATTCACTTCTGCGCGGCTCACAATTTTCATTTTTTTGTTCGTTCCGGTTTTTCCGGCGTTTGCCGAAGTCAACAAGATCGATTCCAATTTCGACGGCGTGATCGATCAATGGCATTACATGGCCTCCAACAACGCCATTCAAAAAATTGAATTCGATAAGAATAACGACGGCCTCATCGACCAACGCGACGTCTACGAAAACAACCAGTCTCCCATCCGGGCGGAACTCGACCGCAACCGCGACGGCAAGATGGATCAGTTCCAGTTTTATTCCAGAGAGGGCAAGCTCGTCGGAGTTGAGAAGGACACCAATTTTAGCGGACGCCGAGACATGAAGGAATATTATGGCGACGCCCAGAAACTGGCCAAAGTCGAATGGGATAAAAACGGCGACGGCGACGTCGATCAAATCCAATACTTCGGCGCAGATGAAAAGCTAACGCGCGTGGAATATGATTCCAGTCACAGCGGATTTGTCGACCGATGGGAAAATTTTAACGCGGACGGAACGCTTACCTCCGCAGCTTTCGACACCAACAGGGACACAAAGGCAGATCAGTGGCAATATTTCAAATCGCCAAAAACTTTGGAGAAAGTCCTGTACGACGCAGATCACGACGGCAAGGTTGATCGCTGGGAGATTTACGGCGCTTCTGGTGAAATTAAACAAATTCAATTGGACCGAAACCACGACGGCAAAGTGGATTGGGTGAGGGAGAAATAGTGGATTTTCGTCGGTTAAATTTTATCCAATGGGGAGCGCTTTTAGCGTTCCCCGTTTTTCTCGCTTCCTGTAGCGGCCCGCAACCTGCCCTGCAGGTTCCTGATGAATTTAAAAAGGGACAAGAGATTTTTCATCGAGTGTGTTCCAATTGTCATAACTCGGACGCCTTGGGCGGCTTGACCAAGGCGCCCAAGTTGATCGATGCGGAATTTTTGCCCGGACCTTTTCCCGACGAGGATATTAAGGACACTATTTTAAACGGCTCCCAGTCGGACAAAATGCCCCCCCAAAGAGCCAAGATTTCAGCGGACGAAATTCCTGAAGTTATAAAATATCTGCGCTACTCCCAAAAGGCGGCGGGACTTTCCGAAGAGGAAGAAATGCCGGAGGATATGGACGCAGAACTGTCTGACGACGCCTTCGACGACGAAAACGTCGACTCCTCCAAACTGCCTGCAAAATCCTGATCTCCCGCCTTAATATATAATACCCCTCTGTCACCTCCCAATGGCTTGACAGGTTCCACCTTTTTGGCTAGATTGTCCGACTCGCCTCTGCGCGCTGTTTCCCTCAACAAAATCTATTTGGAGATGCAATTAATGTCGTCCGATGAAAGTTATATCCAGGAATTGTTCGCCACCCGTTTAGGGGGAAATAAATTCGGCAAAGACACGACAATATATAAATTCGAAAAAATCAAGCGGGCCGTAATCGCGGCAAAGAAAGCCAATCCCGACAAGGAACTCTTGAATATGGGCGTCGGCGAACCGGATGAGATGGCTTTTCCGGGGGTGGTGAAGGCCTTGCAACTGGAAGCGGAAAAGCCTGAGAACCGCGGCTACACCGACAACGGCGTCGACGAATTCAAAGAAGCCGCCGTTAAGTATATGAATGATATTTTTGGCGTTGCGGGACTCGATAAAGACAAGCACGTCAACCATACCATTGGCGCCAAACCTGGACTGGCCATGACGCCAGCCATTTTCATCAACCCCGGCGACGTCTTATTGATGACCGTCCCCGGCTATCCGGTCATGGCGACACACGCCAAATATTACGGTGGCGAGGTGGTCAACATGCCGCTGACCGAGGAGAACGGTTTCCTGCCCGACTTGAAGAGCCTCGACGCCGAAACCCGAAAACGCACGAAACTGTTATACCTGAACTACCCAAATAACCCGACCGGGGCGCAGGCTACGCGGGCTTTTTACGAAGAGGTCGTGGCCTTTGCCAAGGAGAACGACGTCGTCGTCGTTCAGGACGCAGCGTATTCAACCCTGGTTTACGACGCTCAACCGATGAGTTTTCTGTCCACACCGGGAGCCATGGACGTTGGGGTTGAATTCCACTCGCTGTCCAAGGCCTACAACATGACCGGCTGGCGCATCGCCTTTATTGTCGGCAACGAGTTGGTGGTGAGGGGATTCGCTCACGTTAAGGACAATATCGATTCCGGTCAGTTCGCGGCTATCCAAAAGGCGGGAATTTATGCGCTGGAACATCCAGAGATCACGCAACAGATTGTGGAGAAATACAAACGCCGCCTGACCCTTTTGGTCGACGCGTTAAATTCGTTGGGTTTTTCAGCGAGCATGCCGGGAGGATCGTTCTTCCTCTACGTCAAAGCGCCCAAAGGAATCCAGGGAGGCAGGGATTTTAAGTCGGGCGAGGATTTCTCCCAATATCTCATCACAGAGCATTCCATATCCACGGTGCCGTGGGACGA
>JAJDBB010000111.1 GCA_029261555.1 Nitrospinaceae bacterium
CATGAACTCGTCGAACTGCTGAACGAATACCTCACCGCCATGACCGATATCATTCTGCGGCACGAAGGCACCATCGACAAATACGAAGGCGACGCCATCATCGCGTTCTGGGGCGCGCCCGTGCAGCGTCCGGACCACGCCCTGCAAGCCTGCCTGGCCTCCCTCGAAATGCAGGAAACCCTGGCGCGCCTGCGCGCGGAATGGAAAGAGCGAGGGAAACCCGAACTCTACGTGCGCATGGGAGTCAACACCGGAGAAATGGTGGTCGGCAATATGGGGTCAAAACACCGCATGGATTACACCATCATGGGCGACTCCGTCAACCTGGCCGCGCGCCTGGAAGGGGTGAACAAAAGTTACGGCACCGAAGTCATGATCAGCCAGTACACCTACCAGGCCGTGGGCGACCGGTTGGAATGCCGGGAGCTGGACCTCATCCGCGTGGTGGGCAAAACCCAACCCGTCGCTATCTATGAAGTTCTGGCGAAGAAGGGGGAATTGGACGCCGACGCTACGGCGGCGACGATAGCCTTTGAAGAAGGATTGAGTTTGTACCGCGAACAGAAATGGGAAGCGGCGGTCGAGCGCTTCAAAAACGTTTTGCAAATGAAACCGGGAGACGGCGCTTCGGAAGTTTTCATCGAGCGGTGTCAGGAATTCCGCGATACCAGCCAACCCGGACGGCGTTCCAACGACAAGTCCAGACAACTGCCCAAAGACTGGGACGGAGTCTTCCAAATGATGGATAAGTGACCAGCCGGCGAGGGCGCCGGGGCCAATTTGCGTAGCGTTTAAGGAAAATGATTCAGAATTCGGTGAGCTTGCAACTCAAACTCTTCCACCGGGCGTTGCCCGGACGGTGAGTGACGACAGGAGAAATCTGGCGTTTTTAATTTAATTTGGAACAGAGTTCAGTTTTCTCGAGAGATAATCTTTTTCAAAACCCACTCCATATAAGTCCCTGTAATAATCCCAGTTACTTGTGAGATTGACCACCAACCAAAGCGCTCCAATTACCACCACCGCCTGAGCTAACCCCGGCCACAGCTTTTTGTTTGTTTCTTTTCTTTCCCTATTACCCGCTCTCCACAACCCGACCATTTGCCAGGGATATACGACGATCAGCTGAGCGCCGTTTAATATTAAATATAGTTGGACAATATAAATCGCTCTCTCTTCGGATGCATATTGGTCGCTCATTTGGCCCATTAAAACGACGGCCGTTATCAGGTGTAAAAATACGTTCAATAAAAAATAATTGACCCAAAAGGAAACCCATAAAGGCAATTCGCCTTTCCAATGTTGCTTGAAATGATTCATAAATTTTAGACCTTATCTCGCTTGATTTGATTCGACATTTTATAGCGCCGATGATACTTCTCGACAGATTTTTCCAAAATATATTTCCACTCCGGAAAATTTCACCCGGACAAATTATGCGTGATCGGCAACGGCGTGGTCGTCGACTTTGTATAAGTTGACTGAGCAGAGGAGATGAACAAAAGGGAAAGCTGAAAGGCGGGTAGCGAAACTATTAAATCAGTTCGTGGAAGGATTTAATGGTGGGGGTATTGCGACCGTCGCCATTATGCCTACCGGCGCGGTCGATGAGGATGGGGTCGATTCCTTGACTGCGGGCGCCTACGACGTCCGTGGGAATCTCGTCGCCAATATGACAGGCGGCGCTTGCGGGGATCCCGCTTTGGCTGAGCGCGGCCTGAAAAATTCCCGGATCGGGTTTGGCCGATCCTACTTCCGCCGACGCTAAAATAAAATCGAAATAATGGGCCAGTCCAACGTTTTCCAATATGCTCGTCAGCCGCGAATCCCAGTTGGATACCACGCCTAATACAACCCCGCGCTGTTTCAATTTTTCCAGCAAGCCGGAGTCGAGCACGTCGTCAAACACGCGCCAGTTCTCGGCGCTGCGAAAGGCTTCGTAAATGCGGGCGAAATAAGCGTCGAAGTCCGTTAACTTGTAGGACTCGAAAACGCTCCACACCAGGTCGTACCAGAATTTCTTTTCCGCCGCTTCGCCGCTCTGGCCGCCCAAAGATTCCAATCCGCCACTCTCTTTCCAGGCGACGCGGAACTGAGCCTCCAAAGTTTCCGCCTCGCCGTCGAATCCAAAATCGCGGGCGTGGCGGGCGTAAACGTCTCCAACGGAGGGATGCACTTTTAATAATGTGCCGCCGACGTCGAAGAAAACGGCCTGGTATTTCGTTAAAGGCATTGTGCTCGGCTCAAGGTTTTCGGGAATGAACGCGGTTGACCGGGCGCGCCCCGGGCGCTGGGTTGCTGGGACCAGTCCCGGCCAATGATAAATATTTAAATTTCTCGAATATTCTATCAACATAATGCGTCTTCCCAAAACATTAACCGCAACCGCCTTTAATGATCCTGCTGAAATGCGCTGGTTAAAATCATGACCGAGGCCACCAGTCCCACGACTATATAAGCCAGCATTCCAATGCCGTTACCGTCGAACATATTGACAAAATGCATCTTGGTGTTGGCGAAGCTCCAGTAGAACATGTAAACGTAAGTGCCCAGCAAGCCCCATTTGAACCTTCCCCAAATAATACAGATCGCTCCAAATATGAGAATGGCCAAAACATGTCCGCTCGGGTACGAAAAAATCTGCGTCGAAGCGTCGAAATTGTTTAACAGATTAGATGTGCTATTTAAAAGTTCCATGATTCAATCCTCCTTAACCAATCGAAGTAATGTGGTTACTGCCAATAGAGCAAGGTGTATGCCAAAACTTCAACTAAAAATGAGACGACGTTGATTTTGCTAGGTTTATTGCGCTATTTTAATCAAATCCAGA
>JAJDBB010000112.1 GCA_029261555.1 Nitrospinaceae bacterium
GTTTCGGGAACGATTTTAACTTCGCAGGCGGACAGGCGGGAGGTGGCGTTTTCGATGTCTTCCAGATCGATGATAGCGTCCCATTCTCCGTTGACGATCAGGGTCGGGGCGGTGATCTTTCCCAAATCGACGCCTTTGTTGATATCCAACACGTTTTTTATCAGGTTTGCGTTGGCGAAGAACGACCAGAACTGATCTTCCTCCATGTGTTCGAACTGATGGAGAATTTTCTTTTTGTAGAGCCAGGGTAGGCGCTGGCCGAAGTTGTCCACGATCAACGGCCCGATCTTCTTGCCGTTATTCTCCTTGACCATGATCTGTCCGGCGTCGATCAACTCCAGCATTTTTTTGCTCGGTCGGCCTCCGAAACTTCCCAGCAAAAGCTTTTTCACCCGCTGAGGATAGCGGGAGGCGAACCCGGCGCCTATGATCGAACCCCAGGAGGCGGCGGCGACGAATACCTGCCCTTCCTCCCCGTAGGCGTCTGTAACCAGGTTGTTCACCACTTCGATTTGCTCTTCCAGCGATACCGCGTGCTCGCCGTACAGGGTCTTGGCCGAACCGTGTCCCGGGGGATCAAAGACCAGGATAGGGAATTCCTTTGAGAACCGGGAGATAAAGGACCGCCAGATGGCCATGGTTTGCTGGGCGCCGCCCACGCAGACAATGCGTTCGCGGGCGCTTTCGTTATTTCCATAGACGCGGTAGGGGATCCTGAACCGACCGCCGTTGCTCTCGCCTTTGATGATTTTCATCTATGTGCCTCTTTTAATTAGGTAGAGATGTTTCCGGCCCGTATGCCGGACGCTTCAATTGCGCGCGTGTTTTTCCTTCCAACGAAACCATCGGTCGGAAAACAGCTTGTTCATTAGCCGGTCAAAGGGCATCAGGAGTCCCAGGTTGGCGTAGCCTTTCAGCCGCGCCGCCGGGGAGGTTTGGGGACAACGAAGCGAAACCGAATACCCCGGTTCGCTGTATTGAATGTAATGCCAGAAACCGCCGGGAATGAACAGAGTCTCTCCAGGTTCCATAACGGTTTGAAATCCCCTCGCATTTTCCAATCGGGGGAACTCATTGAAATCCGGGTGGTCTACGTCGACATAACTCCGGCAGGAAAAAGGATGCCGGTACAGGTTTCCGGATTCTTCATAAGGGAAAAGCGTCACCCGTTTTCTGCCGCGAATGGCGGTGTGAAACACGTGGGCCATGTCGATGTCAAAATGCATAGGCGTGAACGACCCCTGGCATCCGAAAAACATGAATACAAATTTGCGCGAAAACCCTTCCGCCAGCCTTGGAAATTCGATGTCCTCCAGCAATTCTGGAATGTGTGTGTTAAGACGGTAAAGAAACATTCTTAAATCCATGTTCCGGGTGGCGACGAGTTTTAAATATTCTCCCAGGGAAATGGTTTTAACGTTGGACATATAATGCTCGCCCGGCGCGGCGAAACTGGCGTCGTAAACCTTGACGGGCCGGGCGCCGAAACTTTCGGACAGGTACTCCGGAGTCCATCTTTTCAGGGCGGGCCAGGAGGCCGCTAGATCCTTGAGGATCGCCGGTCGAAGCGGTTTCATGTAGGATCGCTGGAATTCGTCCTGGCTTATTTCCCCGACGCGCGGGACCTCGGAAAGGTCGAGTCTGGTCATTAATAAAGGTTCGGGCTTGTTGATTTTTCCAGCGCGGATTCAACTCGTGGGCGCTAACGTTGGCGAGAACACTCCCATCTAGCATAATTCATATTGAGGCATAAAGCCACGGTATTTTTACTTTTGTTTTTACCGGATATGATAAGGTATCCATGATTTCAAATTACCCGGATTTTTCTGTCATGGCAAAAAACAAGACCTCAGCTGAAGTCCCTTCCCTGCAGTGCGTCGACGCGCTCAAGATGAGCCTGTGCATAGAGAAGGAAGGGCTTATCTATTATGAAAAGGCCGCCCGGCGGGCAGTCGACCCCAGAGTGAAAGAGGTGTTCCAAAACCTGGCCGACGAGGAGAAGGAACATATTCAAACCCTGCAGGAGAAAGCCAGGTTCCTGAAGCCGGCGTTGGGGAAGCATTCGTCTGGCGCCTCCCTGGATGTATTTTTCGCCCAAACCTTTAAGGGGAAGGTTTTTCCCGACGAAAAGGAAAAACAGCAAGCGGCGACGGATCACGAGGCTTTGGGGATTGGCATTGAGTCCGAAAAAAGGTCTATAGAGGTTTTGAGCTCCTTGTTGGAAAACGAAAAGAAAATCGACGTGCGCGCAATATTCCTCCACTTGATTGCCGAAGAAAAACGCCATTTGCAAATTTTGCAGACCCTGCGCGATTCCCTTCAGGACAACCCGCGCGGAAAACCCGAATCGCCGGAAGAACCTGAGTAAGAATAGTCCCTACTCATTTTTCCATTAACCTGTTGCCGGGTTGGATGCAAACATAATGTTTGGTGAAAGTGGGACGCTAGCTTCTCTCATTAATTAAAGAGGGGCGCCGGGACCGGGTAGTTTTGCTGCGTCTGCGCGGGAACGCGCTTCTATAATGGTTGAAACGGCCCTCTCCTGAAAAAAAAAGCGGCAAGATTTTAAAAAAAACATTCTCGAAGCCATCCCCGAACTCTCTTTTTTCCAGCGAAAAGTAGCGTTTAAAAATTTTGGCCTTGGCGGCGATATTATAAGTTCCTATACTGCCTCAACCCCATAGAATAGAAATTGACATGGTAAGACGAGTGGTTTATAGTTTTCCCTCGATTTAAACCATATAAAGAAAAGGATTAAAAGAATGAGCGACTATAAGGTTGTGCCTGGACCAGAGGCTTTTCTGCCGCCTGCGGCGGCTATGATGGGAATTGAATTGCCCGATCCGGGTGAGGGCCATATAGAAGGACGTATTGTTCCGGAAGACGAGGCGATTGAACATGCCGCCAGAAAATTTCTGGGCGCCAAGGTGCCGACTATTTTTCCGGGACCGCAGATTCTTTGGCATTGGAACGAAAGTGCCGCCATAAAGGCCGCCTGCGTACGCGAAATGGCGGAAATTTTGCCCGCTCGTTTAATCCCTATGGCCGATTATCGCCCCAAATATCCGAAAATCAACCCCGAGGTGGAGATCAATCCCAACCACCCCAATCTGACTATATGGCACAATAAAATTGACGTTTGCCTTTTCGTCGGAGTGCATTGCCACCAGGCTAACCTGGCGTTGAAAATCATTCGCGGCGGCACGAGTTGTTATACCATGGCCGCATGCGGGATGTCGGGGCACGAAGACGCATGCCTGACTATTAGGGACGTGCATGAGGATACTCTGAGGAAACTGACGGCCTGCATCAAAAAACTCAAAGCCGAAGGCGTTAAAAGCCAAGCCGAGCCGTTTGAGCAATTTAGATTTTCACGCGAGGACAGAAAACCCGCTTATTTGACTTAATATATTTTTTTATTTCTTAATTTTAACAATTTTTCTATACCGCCATGTTGCAAACCGAGCGGTTCTTTCTAGGGAGCATAGGAGCGCATGAATAAACCAGTTGACGTTCAGAACCGAGTGCTCAAAGGGTATTCCAATGTGCAGATCGGCGAAAAAAGCAAATATAAGGACACTCAAACCTACACCGACCCAAACTTTTTATTCAATGAAGCGGAGGTCACTCCTGCTTTCATGACCGGTAGCGAGGTTATCAAAGAGGCTATTAGGCGGGCCAATATCGACCTTTCCGTGGCCTATCCCATCACCCCGCAATCGGAAGCCGCGGCGTTGATCGGGGAATTGTACGCTGAAGGCTATATGGGCGATTATTTTCGCGGAGAAAATGAGTTCGGCGTAATGAGTCAGTGCGCCGGCGCGGCCTTTGGCGGCGCCCGGGTGTTCACCACCACGGCGGGGCCCGGCACCTTGCGCGCATTTGAAAACTTTCCAATGTGGGCCGGTTCGCGTTTGCCAATCCAGGTCTGTGTGACCATGCGCGGCGTCAATTCGCCGCTCAGCATTCAACCCGACACCTTGGAAATGTTCTTTCTGCTGGAAACCGGCATGTTGATCTGGCACGCCGAAACGGCGCAGGATCTTTTCGACTTTATCCTTAAAGGATTTATCGTTGCGGAAATGCCAGACGTGCATCTGCCGATCGCAGTTTGTTGCGACGGGTTTTTTGTTACGCACACCAAAGACACCGTAGCGCTTCCGGACGAGAAATACGTCTTGCCGCCATACGACCCATACAAATCTCCGGTTGTCTGCATGGACATGGAATCTGCTCCGGTGCGGATGATGCGCGATCCTTTCGTCATGAAATCCAACTACATCAGTTACATGACCCAGGCATCCTGGCAGTTGGAGGTTCGCGCGGCGATCGAACGGTCCCGCAAATACACCAAGGCCCTGATCGGCGATTTGATCGAGTGCGAAAACATCGACCGCGAAATCATCATGATCGGATCCGGCACCGCCGTATCCCAGGCCCGCGAAGCCATTCGTCTCTTGGGACTCGATGGAATCCCCGTCGGGCTGGTCAAAATCAAAACTTTGCGGCCTTTCCCGCACGAAGAAATCGCGGAAGCCTTGAAGGACGCGAAGAAAATTTTCGTTCCCGAATTTAACGTCGCCGGTTATTTGGCGCGCGAAATTAAAGCCGTGCTTCCCAACAACGACCGGGTCGTTGCTGGACCGCATGTCGCCGGCGGAATGACCATGCCTTCCGAGGTTATCGCCGACGAAGTCAAAAAGGCGCTGGGAATGAAAACGAGCGGCATGACCGCCCGCGGTTGATTTGAATTTTTCTAACACGACGCTCCGATTCGGGGCGAGCGAGAGAGGATCAATATAATGAGTATAGAAAAAATTAAAATTTCCGAGGCGCTGCACGACCTCATGCCTCCGGAATACCAGGATATGGTTGAAGACGCCACTTATGGCAATCAGGACCGCGGATGGAAGGACATTGGCGAATCCAAAGAGTTGATCGAGCAACATTCGCTGTGCGCGGGTTGCCCGGAATCAATCGCGTTCCGCTATATTTTAGCCAGCCTTCCCGCGCCGGAAAACACCGTATTTGTCGGTTCCACCGGTTGCACCAGTCTGGTTTTCCCGATGGTAGCCGTGCATAATATTCACTCCTTGTTTGGCAACCAGAACGCCGTCGCTTCAGGGTTGAAACGAGCGCTCAAAATTCGATTCCCCGACGTGGAAAAAGACGTTGTGGTTTTGGCGGGAGACGGCGCGACGGTCGACATCGGTTTGGACTACACCATGCAGTCCTGGTTTCGCGGCGAAAAGTTCACGACCATATGCTTTGACAACGAGCTGTACGCCAACACCGGCGGACAGGAAAGCGGCTTGATGCAAAAAGGCTTTGTCGCTAAAATGGCTCCGGTTGGAAAATTGTTCGACAAGGTGCGACTTCCGGAAATCGCTCGCGAATCTGGATGTCACTACGTCGCCTGTCTGACCGTCAGCAAACCCAACCGCGTCGAAAAGGTTTTGAAAAACGCCATTCTCGTTGCCCGGGAGTTCGGTCCGACCTACATTCAGCTCTACACCCCCTGTATCCTGGAAATCGGGAAACAGAGCATGGAGGGACTGGATGAAATGAAGGATTCCGAGGCCATCGGCGGACGTTTTGTGTTCAAGGAATACATGACCGACGAGGTTAAGGAATTTTTGAAACAAAAAGACGCGGAAGAAAAAGACAGAAAGAAGGCCGCCAAACTTGCGGCAAAGGAAGCCGCTAAGGCGTAATCAATATATACGGAGGATTATAATGGAGAGGATGAATATCCGGATTTCCGGATTGGGTGGCCAGGGCGCGGTGACCGCCGCTCACCTTTTGGCCATGGCAGCCAACCGGGACGGTAGGTTTTCGATTTCCAACCCTTTCTTTGGGGCGGAGAAAAGAATGGCCCCCGCTGAAAGTTATGTGCGGATCGGTATCCAGAAAATTTACGATCGGGGCGAGTTGGTTTTTCCCGACCTTATTCTGGTCTTCCATCCTCAGGTCATCACCATGCAAAAAAGCTACACGGCTCCGTTTTATTCCGGAATCAAGGAAGGCGGATTGGTCATCATCAATACGGATACGGATCTTTTGTCCGATGCTGAACATGCCGAGTTAAAGTCAAAGAACGTCAGCGTATATAATTTCGACGCCACGACCCTGGCGCTGGAGGTTGGCGGCACGGAGCTTTCCACCAACATGGCTATGCTCGGCGCCGCCACCGGAGTTACTGGGATCGTCAGCATGGAATCCATGGACGGGGCTCTTCAAGAGAGGTTCGGCAAAAAGTATGTCGCTTCCGGCGGCACCGCCACCTTGGATGAGGCGATCAAGAAAAAATACGCCAAGAAGGAACAATTGATCCAAAAAAATCTGGATACGATCCAAAAGGCGTTCGAGATGGGCGGCGAGTGGGCGGAAGAACATAAACCGGCGTTGGCTGGCGCGGGCGCGTTGACCGAATGACGGTTGGCTTTAAATAAATGATTTCTTCACTTTAATACGGATTATTATATAAGGAGATTGCTGTGTACAATGTGGCTTATGTCCATGATGATAAATGTATTGCGGATAAGGGATGCCGTTTGTGCGTGATGTATTGCCCCGAGTCGGACTGTATTCTCATAGACGCCTCCAAGAAAAAAGCGCTTGTCATCACCGACCGCTGTAAGGGGTGCGTCCTTTGTGAAGTGGTTTGCTCCACCCATAAAGCCATTACAATGCATCCTGTTAACGGCGCGACCGGCGAGATTATTCTCGGCGGAGAAGCCGGAGAAGCCGCCGGATTGGGTCAAGCCTACGCAGGTTAAATCTCCAGACAGTATCATTAACCCAGGGCGATTCCGCCCTGGGTTTTTTTTTGAAAGAAAGCAAGAGCGCAACTTATATGCGGAACGATTACAAATCAGAGGCGGTTACATTTTAGACCCTGCCTCCAGGCGCTTGCCTGGTATTTTTTGGATCAATAAAATGAAACGCGGTAGGCCTTCCTTGCGTCTAATACAGTTAACGATCAATAACCACGAGGCGAGCCATGCCAGACGAATCGAATCCCACCCTGGATAAAATCAAGTGCCTGCTCTGCGGGCAAGACTACGAACCCGTTTTTGGACCGAAAAAAGGCGAAACCGCCTATTCCATTTACAGCGCTCTGGGCGCTATCTGCGTACTCATAAAGGCGAACAACCCCGTGCGAGTCGCGTTTAAATTTGCGCTGGGACTCGACGGCAAGGAATTGGCCCAGGCGCTTGAAGACTCTTTGGTCGATTGCCCCACTGGGGGCGTTTTCGCCCACGATGCGGGGGAACGATGCCTCAAATGCGTGAAAAAAGTAGAAGCCGAAACCCGGGGCAAGCCCATCCCAAAATCCGCGGCGATCTGGGACGCGGAAAAACTGAAGCCCTGGGAATCCAAACTCCTGGCTTACATACTGGAAAAAATCGAAACCAAAGAAGATACCCTGCAATGCCTGATCGAAAAGTTTGAGTCCGGAAAAATCGACGCAGAAGTGTACATGAGAGGACTGGACTCCATGCAATACCGCGAGGCCGCTCAGATCGCCGCGATTCAAACCTGGGGCATGATCCAGGGACCCGGCGACGCCTTCCGCGCCGCGGAGGAGTTGGAACTAGTGGAGCGTTACGGCGCGCGCATCATCGTTTGTATAGCGCAGGGACTGGAGATGAGTAGCGGCTTGTCCGTGCTCAACACCCTCAGCCGCGAGGCGAACAACTGGGACGGACCCATCCAGAAAGAAATCAAAACCTACATGGCCAAAACCGCCGGCGGCCTCTAACTGCTCGCCGCAGTGGCAATAAGCGTAACGTTTAAAGAAAACGATTCCGGGTTCGGTGAATTTGCATCTCTAACTCCTCCACCGGGCGTTACCCGGCTGGGGAACCCCTCTTCCGGCCAGTGTGAGGCTGGACCCATTAAGGCGCAACTCATTCGGGAAAGCTACGGGTTGTGGTGATTTTGCATCTCGAATACAATAACGAAAGTTCGGCGGCTTAGGGTACGAGTTAAAAAAAGTTTCCAGTCGCCAACCGCTGGCCCCGGCGCCCTCGCCTCTCAAACGCAATATGGAAATTCGGTAAGTAGGCATTCAGGCTGAAGGAACTTTTCCAGTCGCCAACTAATGCCCCCACGGCTAGTGGCTGGTGGCTTTTTTCCCGGCAATAGATTAAACTCTCGAATCAGCCCGATTCGCGGCCTCATGTAGATTTCCATCCCGTAGGAAATGTCAATTTTAACCATTAAATACTGCCTCGACCCGGTCCTGCGCCAAAAGTGCGCCCTCGTCGAAAACATCGACGGCGATCTCGTGGACTTTTCCAAGGACATGATCGAGACCATGTATGCGGCTCCAGGTTCGGGCCTGGCGGCGAATCAGGTGGGAGTTTCCAGCCGCATCCTGGTTGTGGATATCGGGGTGGGAACGGATAAGCCCAATCCTGTCACCATCATCAATCCAGAAATCACGGCGAGCGAGGACCAAATTCTGGGCGAGGAAGGTTGCCTGAGCATTCCGGAGATTTTCGCCGAGGTCAAACGCGCCAAACGGATTGAGGTCAAGGGCGTCGACCTCGACGGCAAGGACGTCCGGTACGAGACCGAGGACCATGTCGCCCGCGCGTTTCAACATGAGATGGATCACCTGAACGGAAAACTTTTTTGGGACATGATGAGTAAAATGAAACGGGACATGTTGAAGCGCAAGTTCAAAAAGATCCTGAAGGAAATTGAAAAAAAATGAAACTCGTATTCATGGGGACTCCCGATTTCGCCGTTCCCACATTGAAAGCCCTAGCGCAATCCGGACACGACGTTGCGGCGGTTGTCGCCCAGCCCGACCGACCCAAGGGCCGGGGTAGGGCGTTGCAGGCGCCCCCGGTAAAACAATGCGCTCAAGGACAAGCCCTCCCCGTTCTGCAACCGGAAAAAGCAAGCGCTCCGGAGTTCATACAAACCTTGCGCGATTTGAAACCCGACGTCATCGTCGTGGTCGCGTTCGGCCAGATCCTTAAAAAGGAACTGCTCGATTTGCCTCGGCTGGCCTGCGTCAACTTGCATTCCTCCCTGCTTCCAAAATATCGCGGCGCGGCGCCCATCAACTGGGCCGTCATCAACGGCGAAACAGAAACCGGAGTTTCCACTATGAAGATGGACGAGGGATTGGATACGGGTGACGTTCTGCTGACCCGCGTCGTTCCCATCCACGACTCGGACGACTCCCAAAGCCTGCACGACGCGCTGGCGCAGGAAGGCGCGGAGCTGATGTTGGAAACTCTGGCCCGGCTCGAAAAAAACGATCTCGTCGCCCAACCGCAGAAGAACGAACTAGCGACCTACGCTCCCAAATTGAAAAAAGAGGACGGACTCGTCCAATGGGACCGGCCCGCCGAGCAAATTCGCAATCTGGCGCGCGGACTGGAACCCTGGCCCGGCGCGTACACGTTTTATAAAAACAAGCGGCTTCGCCTGTACCGCATGGAGGTGGCTCCCGGAGAAACCGGGGAGGCGCCGGGAACTGTGGTCCGCGTTTCAGATTACGGCGTTGAAATCGGGACCGCAAAGGGTAGAATTGTGGCGACCGAACTGCAACCGGAAGGGAAGAAGAGAATGACCGTCAAAAGTTTTCTGCAAGGCCGTCGTATCCAGTGCGGCGAGAGCTTTACGTCGGCGCCTCTTCCCGAACTTTCCAATTCCATTTAGAGGGACTATGGCGAGAACGCTCATCACGGGAGGCGCGGGTTTTGTCGGCTCGCATCTGTGCGATTACATGCTGGCCAAGGGTCACGCGGTTGTCTGCATGGACAACCTCATCACCGGCAATCTGGATAATATCGCGCACATCAAAAGCGACGCCTTCGAGTTTGTCGAGCACAACGTTTCCAACTATATCGATCTCGACGGGCCGCTGGACTACATCCTGCACTTTGCCTCCCCGGCCAGCCCGGTGGATTATCTGGAGCATCCCATCCCCACGTTGAAAGTCGGTTCCCTGGGCACGCACAACGTCCTCGGTCTGGCGAAAGCGAAAGGCGCCGCGATGCTTCTGGCGTCCACTTCCGAAATTTACGGCGACCCACTGGTGCATCCGCAACCGGAAAGCTACTGGGGCAACGTCAACCCGGTCGGCCCGCGCGGCGTGTACGACGAGGCCAAACGGTTTGCGGAGGCCATCACCATGGCCTATCACCGCTTCCATGGATTGGACTCCAAAATCGTCCGCATCTTCAATACCTACGGTCCGCGCATGCGCCTCAACGACGGGCGCGCCATACCCAATTTTTTGCGCCAGGCTCTGGAAGGCCAGGACCTGACCGTCTATGGCGACGGCGGTCAAACGCGCAGTTTTTGTTACGTCTCTGATCTGGCGGAAGGCGTCTATCGTCTGTTGACGTCGAGCGAAAACTATCCCGTCAACCTCGGCAACCCGGCGGAAATGACCATTCTCGAAATGGCGGAGAAAATCCAGCGCGCAACGGAAAGCTCCGGGAAAATCGTGTTCGAGCCTATCCCAGAAGACGACCCCAAGTTGCGGCGGCCAGATATCACGCGGGCGAAAGAAATATTGAAATGGGAACCCAAAGTGAAACTGGACGAAGGGCTGAAAGTCACGATCGATTACTTTAAAAAAACCATGGCGATTTCCTAGCAATCCGGCGGACTCATGGACAAGTATAAAACGTCGTCCATTAAAAACTGGCCGAAGGATGAACGCCCGCGCGAGCGTTTGATCAAGTTTGGACCGGACGTCCTTTCCGACGCCCAGCTCTTGGGAATCCTGATCGGGTCCGGCGACCACAAGAGCCAGAAAAACGCCATCGATCTGAGCCGCGACCTGTTAAAAGAATTCGGCAACTTCCACAAGCTCGACGCCGCGTCCATCGGCGAACTCAACAAGATTCGCGGCATCGGCCCCGCCAAAGCCGCGCAGATAAAGGCCGCCCTGGAGGTCGGAAAACGCATGGCCTCGCAACTGTCCGGCGCCAACGTCGCCATGCGGTGCAGTCAGGATTTTGCGCTTCGCTTCGAGCCGTTTCTCCGCAACCTCAAAAAAGAAGTGGTCAAGGTGGTCCTCCTCAACCCAAAATTGAAAATCATCAATGACGTGACAATTTCCAAAGGCAGTCTCAACGCCAGCATCGTCCACCCCCGGGAAGTCATGATCCCGGCCATCAAGGAATCCGCCGCTTCCATCGCGCTCATTCACAACCATCCCAGCGGCGACCCCACGCCCAGCCAGGCGGACGTGGAGATCACCCATCGCCTCATCAAAACCGGGGAGATCGTCGGGATCAAACTGGTGGACCACATCATCATCGGCGATAAGAAATATTACAGTTTCGCCGATGAAGGTTTGATTTGATACAATAGCGCCGGGCTGGAAACGGAAACAAAACGTTTAATTTATTAACCGGGAATTTTTGCCGTCATGGAACGCATCAAACAAATGTTGAACGAGAGCGCCGACCTCAAACGGCGCATGGCCGACGAGCAGGCGGACAAAATTCTCGAGGCGGCCCGGATGGTAAGCGCCAGTATCGCAGCGGGCGGCAAATTATTGTTGATGGGCAACGGCGGAAGCGCCGCCGACGCACAGCACATCGCCGCAGAGTTGATCGGACGCTTCAAACGCGAGCGAAAAGCCGTGCCCGCGCTGGCGTTGACCGTCGACTCTTCCGCGCTGACCGCCCTGGCAAACGATTACGGATTTGAAACTGTGTTTTCCCGCCAGGTGGAAGCTCTCGCGCAAAAGGGAGACGTTGTGATCGGGATCAGCACAAGCGGCAATTCCGAGAACGTGGCGCGCGGCCTTAAAGTCGCCGCCGAACGCGGCGCAAAGACCATCGCCCTGTTGGGCAACGACGGCGGCAAAATCAAAAGCCTGGTCCAGCTCGCGATCGTCGCGCCGTCCAACGACACAGCGCGCATCCAGGAAACTCACATTACAATCGGGCACATAATTTGCGAACTGATCGAACAGGAACTGACAAATGAAGCATGATTTTAAATTGTTTCTCGAGGGCGATAAAATCGCCCGCGTGATGGTGATCGGCGATTTGATTCTGGACGAATACATCTGGGGAAGCGTGAACCGCATTTCCCCGGAGGCGCCGGTCCCCGTGCTGGAATCGAAATCCGAAAACCGCGCCATCGGCGGCGCCGGCAACGTGGCCAACAACCTCGTGGCGCTGGGATGCGAGGTGTACATCGTCGGCGCCATCGGCCAGGACGAAAAGGGCGACCGGCTGGTCGAGCTGTTGCAGGAACGCGGCGTCAACACCGAGGGAATTTATCGCTATCTGCACCGGCCCACCACGTCGAAAATCCGCGTCCTGGCGCACAACCAGCAAATCCTGCGCATCGACAATGAAGACGACCGACCCATCCCCGAAGAAGTCGAGAAAAAATTTATCGATTACATCAACAAGGTTCTGCCTTCCATGGACGGAGCGATCTGCTCCGACTACCAAAAGGGAATGCTGACTCCCAATATTCTGCAAGCGGTCATGAAGCGCGCCAAAAATTCCAAAAAGGAAGTCATCGTCGATCCCAAGGGCGACGATTTTTCGAAGTACAAAGGCGCCGCCGTCATCACGCCGAACAAAAGTGAAATCGCGGGAGCCGTACCGATCAAGATCGTCAATGAAGAGGACATGGAACGCGCCGCTCAGTATCTGGTAACGCTGACCAAAGCCAAGGCAGTCCTCGTTACGCGCGGCAAGGAAGGCATGACGCTGTATCCCGCGAAAGGCAAACCCGTTGAGGTCGCCACCCGCGCCCGGGAAGTGTTCGACGTCACCGGCGCCGGAGACACCGCCATCAGCGTCCTGGCCATGGCCATTTTCAACGGACTGGATTACCAGGAAGCCGCCACGCTCGCCAACATGGCCGCGGGCATCGTCGTTGGCAAGCTGGGCACCGCAGTGGTAACCTTGAAAGAGATCAACCACTACCTGCAGGAAGAGTTACTGCGCGCGTCCAGCAACGTCCTTGATTTTAGCGAGCTGAGCCAGATCGTCAGCCACGCCAAGAGCCTCGGCAAGAAGGTGGTGTTCACCAACGGATGTTTCGACATCATCCACGGCGGCCACATCGAATTTCTGCAACGCGCCAAGGCGCTGGGCGACGTCCTCGTCGTCGGACTGAACAGCGACGACTCCATCCGCCACCTCAAGGGCGACGGTCGCCCGATAAAA